>JANTHR010000011.1 GCA_024762315.1 Sulfurovum sp. | reverse complement strand
CTATTTAAAGTGTGTTTCATTTTCGTTTTACATGATCCAAACAGAGCTTCCGTAATCATTAATACAATCTGCAACATGACTTTATAAAATTCTGTTCTTACGGTGATCGAAGCAGCATATCAGTTTTAAGATGCCTGAATGAAATTAGATGCTGTTCTCCTGGAGGCTATTCTTTTGGCAATAATATTCTGTTGATGTGCATATATCTCGAAATCTTCCTGCTTCAGCGGTTTCGAAAAATAATATCCTTGAAACAGATCACAGCCATGTTCCATTAAAAACCTAAATTGCTCTCCTGTTTCCACACCTTCGGCCACAATACGCAAATTAAAGATATTTGCCAATGACAAAATGGTAGAGATCATCATCTCATCCGAATCACTTTCGCTCAAACGGCTTACAAAAATACGGTCTATTTTCAATTCATCTATAGGTACTTCACGCAAAAAACTCAATGACGAATACCCTGTGCCAAAATCATCCATAGAAAAAGAGATACCCAGTTCTTTCAGCGCATTGACAATAGAGATGATCTTGCTTATATCTTCTGCCAAAAGTGTTTCCGTTATCTCAAAAATTAGTTTTTTACGTGTTCTTTCATTTAAATAAAGATCACACAGGTGTTCGACCTGATAGACAAAAGAACTGTGCAAAAACTGTCTTACACTTATGTTGATCGAAAAGTGTTCCAAGCCCAAACCCTCTTCATCCCATTTTTTAAGCGTTTTAAATGCCTCTACCAAAATATAATTTCCCAGATCTATGATCAAGCCTGTCTTCTCTGCCACCAATATAAATTCCGAAGGTTGTACCATGCCCAATGTTTCATTGTGCCAACGAGCTAAAACTTCACAGCTAACAACCCTTTGATCCTGATCCAGCTGGGGCTGATAATGAAGCTCTATCTCATTGCTTTTTAATGCGAAATAGAGTTTTCTTTCAACCTCAAGTGTGTTGTCGGCTTTTCTGGCTAAGACCGTATTAAAATCAATAACGCCGTCACGGCCTTGTGCTTTTACTTCATACATAGCTGTATCGGCTTCTTTAATGACTTGACTTGCCTTCATCCTGGTATTGCCTATTTTCTTAATACCGATACTCGCACTTATATGTAAATGATGATGATCGATAATATAGGTATTTTTAATGATAGTTAGGAGTTTTTTTGAAAAAATATCAGCTTCCTGCATACACGCTTCAAACGTGTCAAATTCATAACTTGCCATCATAAATTCATCTCCACCTATGCGGGCTATCAAGTGCGTATCTTCACTAAACAGTTCCATACGTTTGGCAACTTCTATTAAAAGCTTGTCTCCGATCTCATGCCCTAGAGAATCATTGATCGTCTTGAAATAATCAAGATCAATCAGCAAGATATATGCAAATTTTTCAGAAGCTTCAATAGAATGCAGCATTTGCTCCAGGTAGTCAGAAAAATAACGGCGGTTATAGAGGCCTGTGAGAGGATCATGCTGTGCCTGATGGTAAATCTGCTGCATTAAATAGTAACTCTTATTTGAAGTATAAAGCAATAAAGCCAGAAATATAATAGAATATACAGCCAGGAAATATCCGTATGCCTCCTGTATCATAGCAAAATATACAACCAGGGGATACATGAGGATCAATAGTATAGGAATAAATATCTTTTTATCTGAAAAGAGAAATGTTGCAGCTATGACCGACGCGCCTATCTGGGTAAATATAACAACATAATGCAGGTTATATATATTTTCTTTAATATATAAAAGAAAAAGGATCGTCCACAAACCAAACATTGCATAAATGAACAATCTAGCCTGTAAATACCATTTTTCCAATTGCTCACCGTCCATATGGGTATATTTATATTGTTTATAAAGATTCCAGCCCCAAAAAGAGACTGCCATGACCAACCCATACCATATCAGTGCGGGCTTTGCCACATTGTACAGCACACTCAGTATGGTGAATCCCAGTCCTGTAAGCAAAGACCACCCTATCAATACCAATATCTGTTTTTCTAAAAAATTATAAAATCGCTTTTCATTCATAGTGAAGTATTGTATATCAAAAATGTCAAAAAAAAGTCAAAACAGAATGAATGGCTTCAAAGATATGTAGGTATAATGCTCTATATGTGTATAAAGGATTGAAATGAAAGTAAGGGTCTATTATGAAGATACCGATGCCGGTGGCATCACCTACCACACACGATACATAAATTTCTGCGAAAGAGCACGATCAGAAATTTTTTTCACAAGAGGAATCTTGCCGGGCTTGGGTCATCATAATGGTTTTGTTGTGCGAGATATTAAAGCAAGCTTTTTAGCTACTTCCACTTTAGGTGATATGCTTGAAGTAACATCCAGGATCTTAACAATGAAAAATAGCTCTATTATATTGTTGCAAGAGATATTCAAAGAAGACAGAAAGATATTTTCTATGGAAGTGGTTTTGGTCTATATTGATGAAGGGAAACCTTCTCGTATACCTGACCGATTTAAGGAAATTTTCACCCAACTGTAAAGGGCAAATATTCACCCTAGTTAAAAGGCAGATAAATATCTGCCTTTACAAAGGGAGAGTAAATTACTCTACCATCGCTTCAAGGTCCTCTTTGGCAACTTGGTTGAAGTTCAGGTATCTGTAGACATCATCTGTCATTTCAGGTTTGATCTTCTTGGGAACCAGTTCCATATATTCTTCCGCTGTCGGCAGCTTGCCTTTTAGCGCAACCACTGCGGCAAGCTCTGCAGAACCAAGATAGACCTGGGAATCTTTACCCAGTCTATTGTCAAAGTTTCTTGTAGAGGTGGAGAATACATAGGCTCCCTGCCCTACCTGTGCCTGGTTACCCATACAGAGTGAGCATCCCGGGATCTCTGTTCTTGCACCCGCCGTACCGAAGATGGCGTAATATCCCTCTTCGATCAGCGTATGTTCATCCATTTTCGTCGGAGGACATACCCACAGTTTTGTCGGTACCTGACCTTCGCCTTTAAGTACTTCTCCCAGCGCTCTGAAAAGACCGATGTTCGTCATACATGAACCGACGAATACTTCATCGATCTCTGTTCTAAGACCCTGCTCATGAATTTCTGACAGTGTCTTAACATCATCCGGATCGTTAGGACAAGCCAGGATCGGCTCTTTGATCTCATTCATGTCAATCTCGATAACTGCAGCATAATCTGCATCCGCATCTGCATCAAGCAGTTCAGGATTTTCGATCCACTCTTTCATTTTGTCTGCACGTCTTTGAAGTGTTTGTTTGTCTTCATAGCCCTGCTTTATCAACTCTTCTATGAGTACGATGTTTGACTTGAGGTACTCAATAATAGGTTCTTTGTTCAATTTGACCGTACATGCCGCTGCCGAACGCTCTGCTGATGCATCTGAAAGCTCAAATGCCTGCTCACATTTAAGATCTTCAAGACCTTCGATCTCAAGAACACGGCCTGCAAAGATATTTTTCTTGCCTTTTTTCTCAACAGTCAACAGACCGTCTTTGATCGCCTGATAAGGAATGGCATTGACCAGGTCACGCAATGTGATACCAGGCTGCATTTCACCCTTGAATCTTACAAGAACAGATTCAGGCATAGTAAGAGGCATCATACCTGTTACCGCTGCGAAAGCAACGAGACCCGAACCTGCCGGGAACGAGATACCGATAGGGAATCTTGTATGGCTGTCCCCTCCTGTACCGACTGTATCCGGAAGACACATTCTGTTCAGCCAGCTGTGGATAACACCGTCACCTGGTCTGAGAATGAAACCTTTTCTCTCCGTCCAGAACTTTGGAAGCGTATGCTGAAGGTCGATATCTGCAGGCTTAGGGTAGGCCGCTGTGTGACAGAATGACTGAAGCACGAAGTCCGCACCGAAACTGAGTGCCGCCAGCTCTTTGATCTCGTCTCTTGTCATTGGACCTGTTGTATCCTGTGATCCGACCGTAGTACATATCGGTTCACAATAGGTACCTGGCTTCACACCTTCCATACCACATGCTTTACCAACCATTTTCTGTGCAAGCGTAAATCCTTTGCCGTTATCTTCAGGCATATCCGGTGTCATGAACATGTCGCTTGGACCCATGCCAAGCGCTTCTCTTGCTTTGGCAGTCAGACCTTTACCGATGATCAGCGGAATACGACCTCCTGCTCTCATTTCATCCGGAAGTGTATTTGGCTCAAGCGTGAATTCTGAAACAACTTTCCCCTCTTTCTCAATCACGCCGTCAAAAGGTTTTACCGTGATCACATCCCCTGTTTCAAGTTCTGCTACCGGAGCCTGGATAGGAAGACATCCACTGTCTTCAGCTGTGTTGAAGAAGATCGGAGCAATGATATCACCGATGACCACACCGCCTGTTCTCTTGTTTGGAACACCTGGAATATCTCTACCCATATGCCATTGTACGGAGTTAATACCTGATTTTCTTGATGATCCTGTACCTACAACATCACCCACATAAGCAAGAGGATGGCCTTTTTTCTTCAATTCTGCCATTGTCTCCAACGGGTTTTCCATTCTTGACTGAAGAAAAGAGTTCGCATGAAGAGGAATGTCCGCTCTCGTAAAAGCTTCAGATGCAGGAGAAAGATCATCCGTGTTGGTCTCCCCGGGGATCTTATAAACGGTAAGCGTGATCTCTTTTTCCAATTCAGGTTTGTTCGTGAACCACTCGGCATTTGCCCATGACTCGATCACCTGTTTTGCGAATTCGTTACCTTCATCCATAAGTGTTTTAACTGTCTCGAAGTCACCATAAACCAAAATAGTATTTTTCAGCTGGTCTGCCGCTTCCTGAGCAATGGCAACATCCTGGTTTCTCAACGCATCAATCAGTGGCCCTATGTTGTAACCGCCAAGCATAGCACCAAGGATCTCAACTGCTTCATATGGAGTGATGGCACTGCTCTTTGCATCACCTTGAACGATCGCGTTCAAAAATGCCGCTTTTACATAGGCTGCATCATCCACACCTGCAGGCACTTTATTCTTCAATAGATCCAGTAGATATTCTTTCTCTACAATAGGTTCTGCTTTAAGCAGTTCCACAAGTTCCGCTGTCGCTTCAGCCGTCAATGCCAACGGTGGTACGCCAAGTTTCGCACGCTCTGCTGTGTGTGCTTTATATTCTTCTACTAAGGCCATATTGGTCTCCTGTTAGTTTATAATTTTGTGATTAGATTTTAACAGATTTAGATATATAAAATGCTTTTAATAAGAGAAGGAAATAGTTGATATAAGCTAGATGTATCGGATAGTTACAAACAAACAGGCTGATACCTGTCTGTCTGCTGTTAAAGATCATTTATCTTTTTTTCTGAAAAGGTGATACTGCTCATTTTTGAGTAGTTTCTCTACATAATCAGGATCGGCCTTCTTCAGATTTTTCCATATACCCGAAGGAAGTCTGATCTCTAATTTGTTCTTTTCTCTGAGTTTTATGATCTTTTTGGGTGAAAGGATCTTTTCTGTAGGTGAAAAGTCTTCATTACAGAGATCCACATCATCTCTGTAGAACAGGGTCTGCTTTTTAAAATTACCCCAACCGGGTATGCCCTCATCGGTATAGGGTACTTCATAACCATTTTTAAACTCGACCATGACAGAATAAAAACTGTCAGGAAAAATATTTACTATTTTTCCTCTTCCGAAAATGAGTCCATAGACTTTATCACCTTTTTTTGCCTCTGAAAAATATGCCATGTCATCTCCCTATAAGATTTCTCTGTTTCCTTTTGCATTAGGCGGGCTCAATATACTTTTTGCCTCAAGCTGTTCTATTATATTCGCTGCTCTATTATATCCAATCTGAAGCTTGCGCTGCAAGTAGGAGATAGAAGTTTTTTTATCTGCAAGTACCACAGCTTTCGCCTCTTCGAAAAGAGGGTCCAACACAATCTCGGCATTGTCACTTCCGGATGCACTTGCTGCACCACCTGTAACAAGATAGCTTTCATCATAGTCTGGTTCACGCTGTGCTTTGAGGAATTCAACGACTTCATCTATCTCATCTTCTGTATTCCACGGCGCATGAATACGCACAAGTCCTGTCGTCCCGGGAGGTGTAAAAAGGCCGTCTCCACGTCCAAGAAGACTCTCTGCACCCATCGTGTCCAAAATAACCTTGGAGTCGATACGCTGTCCTACTCTATAACTCAGTCGCGAAGGCAGGTTCGCTTTGATCAGTCCTGTCACAACATCTACACTTGGTCTCTGTGTTGCCACAATAAGGTGTATCCCGCATGCTCTTGATTTCTGCGCTAGTCTTGCAATGGAAAGTTCAACGTCTTTACCGCCGTTCATCATAAGATCGGCAAGCTCATCTATGACGATAACAATGAATGGAAATGGCTCGGCAGTCCCTTCTTTTTTCATTTTTTCATTATAGTTTTCTATATTTTTAGTACGACTCTCCGCCATCAATTTATAACGGCGTTCCATCTCTCCTACCATATTTGCCAAGGCAGCGATAGCTTTGGCCGGCTCAGTGATCACAGGAGTTATAAGATGGGGAATGTCATTATACATAGAAAATTCCAACATCTTAGGATCGATTAGCATCAGTTTGAGATGGTCCGGGTCATTTCTGTAGAGCAAAGAGAGTATCATGGCATTGATACCTACAGATTTACCCGAACCAGTTGTCCCTGCTATAAGAAGATGCGGCAGCTTTTTAATGTCGGTAATGAACGGTTTGCCCACAATATCTTTCCCCAGTGCCACAGTCAGTGGAGATTTAGACTCTTTAAAGAGATCACTTTCCAGTATTTCACGCAAATAGATCGTCTCTATGGTTTCATTGGGAATTTCTATACCCACTACATCACGTCCGGGAATCGGTGCCTGTATACGTATCGTCTCAGCACTCAGGGCCATAGCAAGATCATCTTGCAAATTCAGGATCTTTGAAACTTTTACATTGGGTGCAGGCTTGAACTCAAAGGTAGTAACAAGTGGGCCGCTATAGGTACGTATCACATCGCCTTCTACTTTAAAGTGCTGCAGTTTGGCAAGCAGTTCCTCTATTTTTTTATCTATCTCTGCTTCATTGATCTTTTTAGTTGTTTTCGGTGCTTTTTGTAAGAAATCCAATTTGGGTAACTTGAAGTTTTTAGGTTTGGTCACTGCCCCCTTATCTATCTGTTCCATGAGTTTGGAGTTCTCTTCCAACTCTTCGACTATCTCTACACCTGAGGTACTGTTTGACAGTAAAGGTTTTTGGGGTGTATGAAGTGTCTCTTCATAGGTATGTTCAAGTTCCAGGATCTCATTCATAACAGGCTCATTATCTTCGCTAAGATCTATGCTTCTTTTTTCTTCTGCTTTAGCCGGCGTTTTTCTTGTGAAGGTTTTTTTGGCTGCCGGTTTTCTTTTTGCACGTGTTTTCTTTGGTGTCACTTCTTTTTTCTCCATGACAGGCATCATCTCATCTTCCAACGCGGGAGAAGAGAAAGGGTTTGTAAATATTTTTTTCAAAACAGCCTTTATACCGGCAAAGGATTTTCCTGCTCCTGCGGTGATCGGGGAAAGGTTAAATCCTTTTATTTTCAGGTCCTCCGGAGAGAAATCATCATCAAGTATAAAGACCAAAGAGAGTGCCATGATCATCAGCCAAAGCAGCCAGAGCCCGGCTTTCCCTATGAGGGGTTGTAAAAATTCAACGATCTGTATGCCGAGGAAACCTGCATTTTCAAGTTCAAGTACCAAAGATTCAAAAAGTACACATGCGATAAAAAAGAGTATCCAGCCCAAGTAAAAATCAATATTTTTACGTACAGATACATCAGTATAGAGCTTATAAAGCGGGTAAAAAAGAACGAAGATATCGATATAAGCAAAATACCCGAACAAATGAATATTGGTATCTCCTACTATTTTTCCTATATTCCCTGCCAAGGTAGTATCATGAAACAGTGTTGAAAAGGCACCGTAGATAAAAAGTATAGCTGTGATTATAATCGTGATTTTCAAAAAAATGACCTTGATATTAATTAATGAAGATATTATAACAAATAATCTTTAGTAGGCTATTAAAAAGTATTGAATTATAATATTTTTGCACATTAAAAGGCTTCTAAACGTTGTTTAAGCTCTCTAGGAGTAAAATCCCATTTACGTTTTAGGACGTACTTGTTGCCGCAGTGATGGAACTGGTAGACTTGGTAGACTCAAAATCTTCTGCCTTCGGGCGTGTCGGTTCGAATCCGACCTGCGGTACCATATTTTTGCGGGCGTAGCTCAGTGGCTAGAGTTCCTGCCTTCCAAGCAGGCTGTCGAGGGTTCGAATCCCTTCGCCCGCTCCACTGACATTATTTATGGATACATTTGCGGGCGTAGCTCAGCGGTAGAGCATAACCTTGCCAAGGTTAGGGTCGACGGTTCGATCCCGTTCGCCCGCTCCATAAGTTTCATATATTTAAAATCCAAAAACTAATTTTCTTTTGTTATAATCCTTTCATATAATAAAACCTCGTTCCCATGCTCTGTAAGGGAATGCATATATACATTTTTAATTTTGATATAAGCTTTATATTTTGTATCTATTTGAAATATGCATTACCTCGTACAGTGTGCTAACGAGAAATAACAAGGCATAGCATGACAAGTATTAAAACACAGTACAAGCGAGTCACGACATGATGCCTCGTAAACTGGTCGTAGCAATCACGGGGGCATCCGGTGTTCAGTTGGGCAAGAAGTTCGTTGACTACTTGCCCAAAGACATCGAAGTACATGTTATAGTCTCTGACAATGCCTTAACCGTAGAATCCTTTGAGAACAAACAGGTTACATTGCACTCTAGCGATAACATCGCAGCATCTATCTCTTCTGGTTCTTTTAGGGTAGATATGACAGCTATCATCCCCTGCAGTATGAATACACTTGCCAAGGTAGCCTGCGGTATCAGTGACAACCTTGCTACCCGTGTAGCAGCAGTAGCACTCAAAGAGCAGAAGAAACTTCTCCTGGCGCCAAGAGAGTTGCCATTTTCTGCCATAGCTTTGGAAAATATGCAAAAGTTGGCTGCTTTGGGGGTCATCATAGCTCCACCTGTAATGGGTTATTATTCCGAGTCAGGTTCGCTTGAAGAAATGGAGAAGTTCATCATTGGGAAATGGTATGATGCCTTAGGCATACCCAACGCGTTGTTTACTCGTTGGGAGTGAGGAATTAAGAGTGGGGAGTGGGGAGTTATGGTATGCTTTTCATACTAAAAAGCTTGTATATAAAAGAGGCAAAAATGACTTTATTCAATAGAGGCACTGCAAAGCAATGCAAACCGACACTCTTCACCACTCTTCACTCTTTATTCTTCACTAAAATTTCCAAAGGAAATTTACTATGAGAAAAGCGATCTATCCGGGGACCTTTGACCCCATAACCAATGGGCATTTGGATATCATTAAAAGAGCCTGCCATATGTTCGATGAGATCATCGTAGCAGTAGCAGTTTCTCAAGCGAAGAAACCCATGTTCACTCTTGAACAACGCATACAGATGGTACAGGCAGCAACAGAAGAGTTTTCCAAGATCAAAGTCATAGGCTTTGATAATCTTCTGGTAAATCTCTCCGATGAACTTAATGCAAATATCATCATAAGGGGGCTGAGGGCGGTCAGTGACTTTGAGTATGAACTCCAGATGGGCTATGCCAATGCTTCACTAAAAAAAGAGTTGGAGACCATTTACCTTATGCCCAGCCTTGAGCATGCTTTTGTGAGTTCATCCGTGGTGCGTTCCATCCTGGCATTTCATGGTAAAGTAGATCATCTCCTCGCACCTTCAACCCACAAAATAATAGAAGAGATAAGAAAATAATGTATATTTTATTTGAAGGCATCGATACCTGCGGCAAAAGTACACAAATAGAGCTCATAGCCCAAAAACACCCTGAGATCATTACTACCCATGAACCGGGAGGTACAACGTTTGGCAAAAAAGCCAGAGAGATACTTCTGGAGGATACCCTAGCTTCAAAAAGAGCCGAACTACTTCTCTTTTTGGCGGATCGGGCAGAACATTATGAAGAAATAATAGAGCCGAACAAAGACAAAATAGTGATCTCGGACAGAGGTTTCATCTCCGGTATTGGTTATGCTTTGGCCAATGATGATTTTGATTTTGAAAAGTTGGTAAGACTTAACCGATTTGCCCTGAAGGAGCATTTCCCGGACAAGATCATCCTCTTTCTGACCGACATGAAAACCTTGGAAGAGAGAACCTCGGCTAAAAGTCTTGACGTCATAGAACGTAGAGGCCTTGAGTATCTTTTAAAAGTACAGCAACATATGAAAGAGAGCGTCATCAAACTCGGTATCCCTCACCTCTTTGTGGATGCAACACAGGACATAGAAAGTATTCATCAATCCATTCTTACCTACTTGAAGGTATAATTGCATCATTAATTGGTGCGGTAGCAACCGCACCCTACAACAATCACACCGTAGTGTGCGTTTACCAACGCACCTTTGGAACACGAGGATACACACATGATAAACCCACTCAGAGGGATGAAGGACCTCACTTTTGAAGAGAGCCAACGTTTTACACATATTATAGATACTGCTACCAGGATCGCACAAAGATATGGCTATAGCTATATCGAAACACCTATACTGGAAGAGACGGCTCTGTTCAAACGTTCGGTGGGTGAAAGTTCGGATATTGTAGGCAAAGAGATGTACCAGTTCGAGGACAAGGGAGGCAATGATGTCTGTATGCGTCCGGAAGGAACTGCCGGTGTCGTGCGTGCCTTTATCTCCGCCAAACTTGACCGTCAGCCTGTAAAACAGAAATTTTATTACTATGGGCCGATGTTTCGTTATGAAAGACCGCAAAAGGGTCGACTAAGAGAGTTCCACCAGTTTGGTTGTGAGAGTTTTGGTGAGGCCTCTGTTTATGAAGACTTTACCATTATTACGATGATAAGCCAAATTTTTAATGAACTGGGTATAGGGTTTGACCTCCAGATCAACTCACTCGGATGTAAAGTATGTATGCCCAGATACAAAGAAAATCTCATAGCTTCTTTAACGGATATCAAAGAGGAGCTTTGCGAAGACTGTAATCGTCGAATCGGTACGAATCCAATCAGGGTACTTGATTGCAAAAATGAAAAATGCCGGTTACTCCTGGCAGAGTCACCAAAACTTATCGACTATCTTTGTGAAGAGTGTGATCCGGATTTCAAGAAACTCACTGCCCTGCTGGACAAAGCAGGTATCAGCTATGAAGTGAACAGTAACCTTGTAAGAGGACTGGACTACTACGGTAAAACAGCCTTTGAGTTTGTCAGCAATGAGATAGGTGCACAGTCTGCCATCGCAGGCGGCGGACGCTATGACAGACTCGTAGAATTTTTAGACGGAAAACCTACTCCAGCTGTTGGTTTCGCCATAGGAATAGAACGTATCATGGAACTGGTACAAATGCCCGAAGTTCAAAGAGAAGGCATCTATATGGGTGCAATGACTGAAGAGGCCGTGGAGGTCCTGTTTCCTTTAGCTGCTGAAAAACGCAAAGAGAGCAAAGTAACTGTAGAGTATAACTCAAAAGGTTTCAAAAGCCATATGAAAGGTGCGGACAAGGCCAATGCCAAGTATTGTCTCCTTATCGGAGAAGATGAATTGAAAAACGGGACTGTTTGGGTGAAGGATCTGGAGAGCAAGGAAGAAAAAACAGTTTTGAGGGAAGCATTTTAAACAAAACAAACGCTTCGGGCATTTTCGCTACGCTTTAGATTTTTCATTAGAAAAATCAAGAGATACATTGTTGTCAAATTCTGCTATTTTCTCATCTGCAGTGCAGACAATGTCCTTATCTACCTTCAAATGCTTTTGCTTGGTCTTCTCCGGATAATCGATCTGGTTGAGAATATGTTTGATGCAGTTTATCCGTGCCTTTTTCTTGTTGTCTGAACGGATCACTGTCCATGGAGTGGCTTCAGTATGTGAAGCCATGAACATTGAGTATTCTGCTACGGTATACTTATCCCACATTTTTTGTGCCTGCTTATCGATAGGGGAGAGCTTATACTGTTTGAGTGGATTTTTTTCACGCTCTTTAAAGCGTTTCGCCTGCTCATTTTTTGAGATCGAAAAGTACAATTTGATCAAAATGATTCCGCTATTGACAAGCCTCCTTTCAAAGAAAGGCACTTCATGCAAAAACTCCTGATGCTCCTCCTGTGTACAAAACCCCATGACAGGTTCTACCCCTGCACGGTTGTACCAACTCCTGTCAAAAAGTACGATCTCTCCGCCGCTGGGGAGGTGCTGTACATAACGCTGGAAATACCACTGTGTCTTTTCTACATCAGAGGGTTTGTTCAAAGCGACTACTCTTGCGCCACGCGGATTGAGATGTTCAGTAATACGTTTGATGGTCCCGCCTTTGCCTGCAGCATCACGGCCTTCAAAGAGGATGAGCACTTTCAGCCCCTGTGCTTTAATATGCTTTTGGAGTTTAAGCAATTCGATCTGAAGCTTTTGAAGCTCATCTTCATATTCAAGTACTTCTTGTTTTATCCAGACAGGAACGCGTCTTTTTTTATTTCTAGCGCGCCGTTCCTCTTCTTCAAAACGTTTCAGACACGCATCCCTTCGCTCATTTTGTGTCTCATTTTTTACTATTCCGCCCTCTTCCATTTCAGTTTCGACCATATCACGTTTTGTTCCCATATTTTACCACCTTATTGCATCAGAATTTAATTCTCTTGAGAATAGGACTTCTCCTAAAGCTGAAGCCACCTCAACAGATCTTTCATAAGCCTGTCTACTGCTTTGTTTGTTGCTTCAACATATCCCTTGGCATTTGTACTTTGTGTATCTTCCCTATAACTGAATCTTTTTGTTTTTATAAGCTTGCCTGTATCTGAATCTACAAGACTGAACTGGATAGACACAATGGCATAAGAAGCATTGCCCCTTACATGATGAGAAAAGTCAAAAATGCTACTTTCAAGCCTGAGGTCTTCCCCTGCTGTAGACTCATAAGGAAGTGCGGCTTTAAAGATTCTACTGTCATCAAGTGTCCGAATGATGCTTCCCTGTATCAACTTGCCTATATTGTTCGACCATTGCGAGTTTTGATAGACCCCCTGTTCTCTGCTGCTGTAAGAGTAAGACATCCGGTTACTGATCTTCTCTTTAAGCGTTTGGGGAAATGAAACTTTTATGGTTTGGTTACGGTATTTACTGTGAGGAACAGCTGCTACACTCTCTATACTGAGCGTATAGATTTTCAAAGGTGGCACCTCCTTGATGCTACATGCACTTAATACAAACAGGCTTAAGATCATTATATATTTCATTCTCCAGGTCCTCGTCTCTGTTCTCTTGATTTAAAGAGTATATCATTGGGGCTCTCTTTGAGCTCACGTGCCAAGTCATTGATCTGCTCAGATACTATACCAATATCGACTAACAGCGGTTCAAAGATCTTTTTGATATCGTAATCCCCCCTGTCCAAACTTTTTTCTACTTTAAGCGTAACACGGTTGAAGTTCTTTGTGGTCTGCATGAGTTTATTGATTGTTGGAATCGTTACTTTTTTAATACTGGAAAAGTCTTTCTGCATTGTTTTGAAATCATTGCCTGCCTGTGTAAGTTTTTTGTTAATATTTTTCATAGAAACCCTGAACTCTTGAAGTGTCTTATCAACCTCTTCAAGTGAGGTCATCGCTTTTTTCTCGACATCTTCCGCTTTAGCCGTTATGATCTCGGTATTATCAAAGACTTTTCCTAAAGTTTCTATATTTTTCTCACTCATCAGCTTCTGTGTCTTGTCTACCAGCAAAGTAATCCTGTCTGAAAGGGTACCCAGGCCTCTTGTTGTCTTTGTGAACCATGAAGGAGCCGTGGGTATGACAGGTATATGATCCTCTGTAGGCTGTAATGTCTTTGCCTCGTTGGTACCCCCGTCTATCTCGATGGAAAGCAGTCCGGTTACACCTAACATCTGTGTATGGGCGACCATATCTTCTTTAATGGGAACTCCTTTGTTTATTTTGAGAAAAATTTCAATGTGTTCTATGTTTTTGGGATCTATACGTATCTCACTTACGCGCCCTATATCAACCCCATGTAATTTCACCACCGAATCTTTGGACAGACCTGCAACCGATTCGGTCATATTGAGTTTATAAATATCGAACTCACGATGAATACCATATTTGGCAAGCCAAAATGCGAACCATACCAGTCCTGCCCCGAATGCCAATACAAAAATTCCTACGATCGTATAATTGACTTTGCTATACATTTTCCACCTTGTTCATCTCTGGCTTATCTATATACTTTTGCTTAGTATACTCATTTTTGAAGAACTCTTCAACAAAAGGATGTTGTGATTGTAACACATTTTCAAGTGTACCCTGCGCCACTACACGCTTGTCTGCCAAAACCGCCATCCTGTCCACAATGCTGAAAATAGAATCAAGATCATGTGTGATCATCACTACAGTGATGCCCAACATATCACGAAGATCCACTATGAGTTTATCAAAATTACGCGCGCCGACAGGGTCTAACCCTGAAGTAGGTTCATCGAGAAAAAGCAATTTGGGTTCCATAGCCAATGCACGTGCCAGTGCAGCTCTTTTGATCATTCCTCCGCTGAGTTCCGACGGATACAGTGCTCCCACATGTGCACCAAGTCCCACCAATGCTATTTTGGAGCGTACAAGTTTGTCGCGCATCTCTTTTGAAATATTCGTATACTCTTTAAGCTGCACTTCTATATTCTCAGCAATGGTCATAGAAGAATAGAGTGCACCGAACTGGAACAATACACCCCATTCCCTACGCAGCTCTTCGGCTTCTTTGTAACCGATACTGCTGAGCTTATGTCCCAATATTACTATTTCTCCGGCATTGGGCTCCATTAGCATGATCATCTCTTTCATAAGTACAGATTTACCTGAACCGCTCTCGCCCAATATTCCGTAAATTTCATTATTATTGACATGCAAGGAGACCCCATTATGGACAGTCCTCTCCCCGAATTTTGTAACGATATCTTTGACGTCTATAACAATATTCTCTTGATTCATAGATCAAGCTCCGTATAGATGACAGAGAAGAGCGCATCAAACGCGATCACAAGAAAAATAGAGTTCACTACACTGGCAGTTGTATGCAGGCCAAGGCTCTCTGTATTATCTGAGACCTGAAAACCTCTAAAGCACCCTACCGCTGCAATAATAAAGGCAAATACCGGTCCTTTGAGCATTCCAAGAATATAATGCTTTACCTCCAATACCTCATATAGTCTGTCAATGAATTGTGACATAGAGATATCCAGTTGCATCTGCGATGCAACCATTCCTCCGTATATCCCCATAATATCCGAAAAGAATATCAATAACGGCAATGCGATCATCAATGCAAAAATACGCGGTATCACCAGAAAGTTATACGGATCAAAGCCCATCGTCCGCATTGCCGATATCTCTTCAGTGATCTTCATGGCCCCTATTTCGGCAGTATAGGCCGAACCGCTCCGGCCAGCAATGACAATGGCTGTCATCATAGGCCCAAGCTCTCTCACCATCGAGATGCTGACCGTATCTACAATAAAAATATCTGCACCGAATTTCGCCAGCTGCACCGCCCCCTGATAGGCAATAACCATACCTACCAAAAATGAGGTCAGTCCAATGATAGCCAGAGCATTGAAACCGGAATGATTTATATGATAGACCATCTCTTTGAGTCGGATACCTTTGGGGTTTATAAGGAGATAGAACAAGGCTACGAATAGTTGTCCTATGAAAGCAACGAAATCTCTAATGTCATCATATAGTTCAACTGCAGTTTTTCCGATATTCTCCAAAAAGCCATTTTTACGAGGGGGGATATTCTCTATGGTATGGGATCTTAGAAGATCATACATTTCTTTCTGGCTGGAGTTATAACCAACGACTTCCACCGTAGTTTCTTTCTTATAGTATTCCAAATACTCTATAAAAAGCAGAACACCCGCACTATCAAAATCACTTATACCGGATACATCCCAAATGATCTTTTTGTCATAGGGAATTTTAGCCAATTGCTTTTCTATCTGACGAACAGATGCAAGCGTCCATTTACCCTTGGAAAGAAGTTTAATATGATCATTGTCTGCTTGTGGCACTAAATATTGCTCATTCATGGTTTCTATTATAGGTAAGATTAGATTAAGTTTTGCTATAATTGTCGCATAATATTACAGGACAGAATGATGAAGCAGTTTGGTTTGAATATATGGGGTGATGATAATTTTATACTCAAAGGAAACACTGTCAATATTAACTATGCAAATCAGCCGTCTCTCCTTGAGATTACCCAAGCCATAAGAGAAAAAGGCTACAAAGGTCCTCTTTTACTTCGCTTCCCGCACCTTATAGAAAAACAAATATCCACGCTCTTTCATACTTTTTCCAAAGCCAAAAAAGAATTTAACTACCTAGGTGATTTTCACGCTGTTTTTCCACTTAAAGTAAACCAGTTCCCCAATTTTATCCATGCGCTTATGGATGTCTCACAAGCGTATAATTACGGACTGGAAGCCGGGAGTAAGGCCGAGCTTATCATTGCTATGAGCCAAACGCCGCTAGGTGCACCCATTACGGTCAACGGCTTTAAAGACAAGGAGATGATAGCCCTTTGTTTCATCGCGGCAAAGATGGGGCACAACATCACTGTCACCATAGAAGGATTGGGTGAACTTGAAACCATTATACAAGTCAACAAAGAGTTCAATGCAGAAGTTAAAAACCCTATAGCACCCAAAATAGGTGTACGCATCCGTTTGCACAGTTCAGGTATCGGCATCTGGGCAAAAAGCGGCGGATACAGTTCCAAGTTCGGACTTACTTCCACTGAACTGCTTGAAGCCTATGAGCTGCTTAAAAAGTACGGACTTTTAGACCATCTTTGGATGATCCATTTTCATATAGGCTCTCAGATGGGAGACATCGCTCCTCTTAAAAAAGCACTAAGAGAGGCGGGCAACATTTATGCCGAACTTAAAAACCGCGGGGCTGAGGCATTGGGTGCCATTAACATCGGTGGCGGTCTGGCAGTAGAATACAGCCAGCACAGCAATAATCAGGAACGCAATTATTCCCTAAATGAATTTGCCAATGATGTAGTCTACCTGATGCAGGAGATCGCTAAAAGCAAAGGTGTTACGGAACCGGATATATTTACAGAGTCCGGCCGTTATATTGCTGCTTCACACTCCGTGCTTGTTGCGCCCGTACTTGAACTTTTTTCTCAGGAGTACCATGAGAAAGGTTTAAGACTTAAGGAAGTGAACCCTCCACTTATTCAAGAGCTCTATGACCTTTTTAACACTATTCAACGTAAAAATGCAAGAGAATATCTGCATGATGCACTTGACCATATGGAGAGCCTGCTTACGCTTTTTGATCTGGGATACATAGATCTTGAAGACCGTTCAAATACAGAGATATTGATTAATCTTATCATCAAGAAAGCCATAGCCCTGCTAAAAAATGAAGGTACGGACGAGCTAAAAAAACTGCAAGACCGCATTCAGGAGAAATACCTGGTGAACTTCTCTGCATTCCAGTCATTGCCTGATTTCTGGGGCCTGGCTCAGCATTTCCCCATTATGCCGCTAGACAAACTTGACACAAAGCCTACCAATCCTGCAAGCATCTGGGATATTACCTGTGACAGTGATGGAGAAATAGGATTTAATCGTGATCTGCCACTTTACCTGCACGATATAGATGTGGGTCAAGAGGAGTACTTCTTGGCTTTTTTCCTTACCGGCGCCTACCAGGAAGTGCTTGGCATGAAACACAATCTCTTTACCCATCCGACCGAGGCTGTCATCAATTTCAATGAAGATGGAGAATACAGCATAGAACATCTTATAGAAGCACAGAATCTCATGGATGTACTTGATGATATGGATTATGATACCAACCTCATAGACAAAGCACTTAAATACAAAATTGAAGAGTCCCAACATATCACAAAAGAAGAAAAAAGAGAACTTTTGGGCAAACTTTACCTTTATTTAAGTGAAAATAGTTATCTTAAGACCATTCAGGCAATAAGCGAAAAAAGTTAAAGGAATAATGTGAACATATTTAGTCTTATTAGAGAAGATTTTGCAAATGTAAAAAGAAACGACCCTGCTTTGCATTCGACTTTCGAACTCTTTTTTAATTATCCGGGATTATGGGCACTCTTTTTTTACCGTTTTTCACACTGGTTCTATGGTAAAGGATTACGATTTATTCCTCGTTTCATCTCGGCGCTTGGCCTCTTTTTAACGACTATTGATATCCATCCGGCTGCTAAGCTGGGACGTAGAGTATTTATTGATCACGGGGTAGGTGTGGTCATCGGTGAAACTGCCATACTCGGCAATGATGTGATCGTCTATCAGCAGGTAACATTGGGCGGCGTGAGTACAAGTAAAGGCAAAAGGCACCCTACACTTGGAAACAATGTGGTTATCGGTGCAGGTGCGAAAGTGCTTGGGAACATAACTGTAGGCGATAACTCAAAAGTCGGTGCGAATTCTGTTGTGGTCAAAGATGTACCCGCGGACTCAACTGCCATTGGCATACCTGCGCGCGTACTTAAAAGAGGCTATGACAAAACACCGCTTAGCCACAACAAGATCCCGGATGTCAACAAAGAGATATTTGAATATCTGCTTAAGCGTATAGAATTGTTGGAAGATGCATTGCCCAAAACAAAACAGGAAGCTGTCAAGAAAAAAGATCATGATCTTGAAGAGATCTATGATAACTTCATCCACTCAATGGATTAGCCGTTTTTTACCCAATATGAGGTATAATCATCCAATTTATTTCTAAGGGATTTTTATGCTTCTTTCAGACCGCATTCAGACACTGTCACCATCACTTACCATTGCTATCTCTTCCCTTGCAAGAGATCTTAAAGCACAAGGTAAGGATATTCTTTCTTTCTCTGCAGGAGAACCTGATTTTGGAACACCTCAACGCATTAAAGATGAAGCCATAAAAGCGATCAATGACGGCTTTACGCAATATACGGCTGTACCCGGTATACCGGAACTTCTTGAAGCTGTAGCAACCAAACTCAAAAGAGACAACAATCTTGAGTATGCTCCTTCTGACATTATCGTCAGTAACGGTGCGAAACAATCACTCTTTAACCTTTTTCAAGCGGTACTCAATCCCGGCGATGAAGTGGTCATCCCCTCACCCTACTGGGTAACCTACCCTGAACTTGTCAAGTATGCCGGTGCTGTCCCTGTGATCATTGAAACAAATGAGATCGGCGGCTTTAAAATAACAGCAGAACAACTTAAAAATGCCATTACAGACAAAACAAAGATGATAGTCCTGACTACACCGTCCAATCCTACTGGTTCTGTGTACTCTACAGAGGAATTACAGGCATTGGCTGAAGTACTTGAAGGTACCGATATTATAGTGGCATCTGATGAAATGTACGAGAAACTCGTATACGGCATAGATTTTGTAGCTGCGGCAAGCATATCTGAAGATATGTATCAAAGAACAGTAACGATCAACGGTCTTAGTAAATCTGTAGCAATGACAGGTTGGCGTTTCGGATACTTGGCCACCCCAAACAAAGAACTTGTTGCAGCGATGAATAAACTTCAGAGCCAAAGCACCTCAAATATCAACTCCATTACACAGAAAGCTGCCATTCCCGCACTGCTTGGTGAAGTGGATGAAGAGATAGAAACTATGAGAAGGGCTTTTGAAGCAAGGGCCCATGAAGCAGTCAAACTCTTCAATGAGATCGATGGTCTCTCTGTACTTCAGCCACAAGGTGCTTTTTATCTTTTTGTGAACATAAAAGATATCTCGAATGACTCTATCGCGTTCTGCAAAGAACTGCTTCAGGCAACCGGTGTTGCCGTGGTACCGGGGATTGGATTTGGGAGCGAAGGATACTTCAGATTCTCATTTGCCACCGACATGACAACCATTCGCGAAGGTATCAGACGTATTGAAAAATTTGTAAAGAGTAAAAGAGGTTAATTACCTCTTTTTCTTCGTCATCCTCTCCATTGCAAACCACACCAGCCCAATAATACTGAACAACACTACAGGTGCGATCCACGGGCGTTCTTTGATCACTGCGAAAAAGGCAATGATAGACTCACTTGCATAATAAGCACTCAAACCTATGACAGATACAAAAATGATAGAAGCAAAGATATTAAAGAAAACAAACTTTTTAAAATCATACTTTGCCAATGCCATAGAAAGCGGTACGATCGTCTTTACTCCATAAATGAATTTTTGAATGAAAATAGCCAGCACACCATACTTTCGCATAATGAGCGTTGCCAATGCCAGTTTTCGTTTATGTTTGGCAAAATAAGGCTGTATCTCTTTTTTCTGGTACTTTCCCAAATAGAACAAAAAATTGTCACCCATGAAATTGGCTATAGCAGCAACAATGAGTGCTGTGGTAAGGTCCATATGTCCCATAAATGAGAAAACACCCGCAGCTGCCACAATAAAGAAAGAGCCGCCAAATGAAAAAAAGGCTACAGCCAGGTAACCCCAGGTCTCCAAAGAAGTAAAATCCATAAAAACTATCCTAAACTTAAAGTAAAGAATCATATCTAAAATAGGTTAACCCAAAATAAGTTATAATCCAATAATGATAAGTACACTCCTCTCCATCATTTTTGTTTATGTTTTCATCGTACTTGGCTACATGGCAAAGCGCATCTTTCAAGAAGATATGAGTACCAGGACACTCACACTTATGTCTGTCTATTTTTTGCAGCCATTTGTGACCATTTGGGGGTTCAGCACAGCAAAGCTAAATGCTGAACATATCTATGTACCTTTACTTTACTTGGCTATCATACTTGCTCTGCTCATACCTACGATATTTATAGGGAAACTACTATTTTCAAATCCGAAGGATCGTGCTATTTTCTCCATAGCAGGGTTTGTAGGCAATACGGGTAATATCGGTATTCCTTTAGGCATTGCACTTTTTGGTGAGCAAAGCGTCATCTATACGACACTGATTAATATTGCCAATGTCTTTGTTGTGTATATCATCGGGGTCTACATCTACTCTCGCGGTTCATTCAGCATCAAAGACTCACTCTTTAACATTGTAAAGATCCCCATCATCCCTGCATCTATTGTAGCCATATTCATAAACATTAATGACATACCATTAAGTAATCAGGTACAGGAATTTTTTAAAATGGGTGCTTACGCAGGTATCGTTCTGCAACTCTTTTTACTGGGTACATTTTTACAAGGCATTCGTATCAGAGAGCTGCACCCTAAACTCTTTACAGGTACCATAAGCCAAAAGTTTGTCATTGTTCCTCTTGCTACAGCCATTATACTTAGCTTCACATCCTTACCACTCTTTGTGCAAGGAGTCATTTTCATGGAGATGATGACACCGCTTGCCGTAGCAAACATCAATCTGGCATCACTGTATGACTGCAAACCCAAAGATGTGACTTCTCTTATACTGCTTAGTACTCTATTCTTCATTCCTCTGCTTTTTGGCTTGGGTTATATTGTCAATCACCACTATTTGTGATAGAATATTGCAATCAAAACCAGGAGTCTCTTATGTCCAAAAATACCCTTATTATCGGTGCTGGCGGTGTTGGGAATGTGGTTGCATTCAAGTGTGCTATGAACAGTAAAACGTTTGGAGAGATCACACTTGCGAGCAGAACATTAAGTAAGTGTAATGCCATCGCAGCCAATGTCAAAGCTAAAACAGGCGTGCAGATACGTACTGCAAAAGTCGATGCGGACTCCATCTCTGAGCTTAAAGAACTTATCGCTGCTACTAGTGCTAATATTGTCATCAATGTGGCACTGCCCTACCAGGATCTTACCATCATGGATGCCTGCGAGGAGATGCAGGCGGACTACCTCGATACAGCCAACTACGAACATCCGGACACCGCTAAATTTGAGTACAAAAAGCAGTGGGCAAGAGATGAAGAGTTCAGAAAAGCGAATATCATGGGGCTGCTTGGAAGCGGATTTGACCCTGGGGTAACCAATGTCTTTTGCGCTTATGCCCAAAAACACTACTTTGATGAAATACATACCATAGACATTCTCGACTGTAATGCAGGTGATCACGGTTACCCGTTCGCTACCAACTTCAACCCTGAAATAAACTTACGTGAAGTCTCTGCTAAGGGTAGATACTGGGAAAATGGAAAGTGGATAGAGACTGAACCCATGGAGATCAAGCAGGTTTGGGATTACCCTGAAATCGGCCCAAAAGACAGCTACCTTCTCTACCACGAAGAGATGGAGAGTCTGGTAAAACACATCAAAGGTTTAAAGCGTATCCGTTTCTTCATGACTTTTGGAGAGAGTTACCTCGCACACATGAAGTGCCTTGAGAATGTAGGTATGCTTGGCATAGAACCCATAGAACACAAAGGACAGAAGATCATTCCTATAGAGTTCCTCTCTACCCTGCTTCCGGACCCGGCAAGTCTCGGGCCCCGCACCAAAGGTAAAACCAATATCGGCATCTTTGCAAAAGGGATCAAAGACGGTAAAGAGAGAACGGTCTATATCTACCAGGTCAGCGATCATGAAAAATGTTATAAAGAAGTCCTGAGTCAAGCTGTAAGCTACACCACCGGTGTACCGGCAATGATAGGAGCAAAACTGATGTTGGAGGGTACGTGGCAAGGCAAAGGGGTATTTAACATGGAACAGTTCGATCCGGATCCGTTCATGGAAGAACTCAATAAGCAAGGGTTGCCTTGGCAGGTGATGGAGATGAGAGCGGACAAGAGTAGACGTGTAGATGTTTAATGGATTCCCTAAAGAGGGATTGGAGTTCCTCAGTAAAATCATCGTCAATAACTCAAAAGAGTGGCTGGATGCCAACAGAGAAGAGTATGAGAAGGTCATTGTAGCACCGAACAAATCCTATGTCGAAGAGATGGGTGAACACCTACAGATACTTGTACCCACCATCAATGCCATACCAAAAACCAACAAATCGCTTTTTCGTATCTACCGTGATGCCCGTTTTCACCTAGCTGACCCTATTAAGACACGTATAGGCATCATCTTATGGCAGGGAAGCGGGCACCGTATGCAAAGCAGCAGTTTTTACATGCATTATGATCCGCAAGAAGTTTTTGTAGCCACAGGTATACGCAACTTCAAACCTACCCTGCTCAAAACCTACAGAGAACACATCCAAAATAAAGAGAGACGTACAGAGCTCCATGCGATACTTGAAAATCTAAAAACAAAAGGCTATATGCTGCCGGAACCCAAATACAAACGTATGCCCAGAGAGTGCAACGCAGAAGACTCCAACAGTTACCTTTACCTCATGGGAGCCATCTATGCCTATACCACTTTTCCTCCCGATAGGACCTTCCACTCAGAAGCAATCATAGAGAAAAATTTCAAGATCTATGAAGATATGTTCGCTCTGCAGCAATGGCTTTATGAACTCACCCTACACTGCGATACAGAGGCAGATGTCTACAGGTAAATACTACACGCCTTTTCCACACCTCTTTAGTTACACTACCCATAGTGACATTTGATCCTAAAACGATTAGGAGGTAAAGAATGCGTCATCATGTAGTGATACTTGGTGGAAGTTACGGAGGTATCGCAGCAATGCGACACTTGGGTAAATACCCTGAGCTGAAAATAACATTGATCGACCAGCATCCTTACCATTTTTTGCAAACAGAAGGTTACGAACTTATTTCCAGTAACACTTCCTTTGATGAGACCATTGTGAGTCTCCCTGCTCTGTGTGCGAATTATGGGAATGTCACATTCAAACATCGTACGGTGAAGTCCATCAACCCCCAAAAGAAAGTCATTCTTCTTCCTGATGGTATCTGCACGTACGATACTCTCATTATTGCTCTAGGCAGTGTTACCAAACGTTTTGACTGTGATACAACCGTCTATCATTACTCAAGTGGTGCCAAGAGCCTTAGAGGAGCACTCAGACTCAACCAGTTTTTCCAGGATGAACTCTATAAACGATTGGAATCTGCCAAACAGGCTAAAGAAAATTTCAACATTATCATAGGTGGCGCGGGACTCTCCGGCGTTGAAATAGCAGCAGGTATGCAGTACTTCTTCAACCGATATTATAAAAGCAATACCCTCTCCTGTGCTGCCTTGCACATACATCTCATTGCCAGTAGAGAAACCATACTCAATGGTATGCATCCCCATATTATAAAAATAGCTTCGAACAGACTTGAGAAACTTCGGGTCAAGGTACATACACAAAGCCGCATTGCTTCCATTGACAACCATGAAGTTATCTTGACTGACGGGAGCACCATACCTTTTGATTTTATGATATTTGCAGGCGGGACAATGACAGCACCATGCCTGGAAACATTTAATGCCGAAAAAAACGAAAAGGGTCAGATCATTGTGGATGACTTTTTAAAGAGTAATACCTATGCAGATATATACGTCATAGGAGATGCCGCTGCACTTTCAAGTAAAAAGGGGAAGGCTCTCCCGCCTACGGCACAAACTGCCATACAAAGTGGAGAGATAGCTGCAAAAAATATCATACGGTCCCTACATGATAAGACACTCAAAAAAGCAAATATACGCATGAAAGGTATTGCCATAGCCTTGGGAGGAAAATATGCTGCCATAGATCTCGGATTCATCCATTTTCACGGTTATTCGGCATATTTGGTAAAAAAAGTTACAGAAAGGCTCTATAAATGGCCGCTTTGGTGGTTAGCCTCTAAAGGATATACTAAAATAAACTCCTGTGAGATCTAAATTAACCCTATCATGCTCATAAAGCGTCCGCTGCAGCCCTGCTCTTTACGGTAGGAAAAAAATCTATCTACTTCACATGATGTACAAATACCGCTCATTTCAATGTGCTCTTTTTTTATGCCTGCGTCCAAAAGCTGTTTTTTATTGATCAACGGCAAGTCAAGCATGAACTTTTCACCCACTGAAGCAAAACTTTCCGGTATATCAAAGAAATGCCCTGCCACATTTCTATCTACTTCATAGCAACATCGCCCTACAGAAGGTGCGATACCTGCGATGATATCTTCAGGATCACATCCGAATATCTCTGTCATCTTCACTATGGTTTTGGCTACGATTCTCTTTTTTGTGCCTTTCCAGCCGGCATGAACGGCAGCAACTACTTTTTGGCGTTCATCATACAGTAACACAGGTACACAATCTGCTGTAAGTATTGTAAGCACAACATCCGGGACATTTGTAATAAGTGCATCAGAGTCTTCTACGGCATCTTCCAGACTCTGCCAACCTTTTGTTTCCTTACTCTTGATCACTTTAATGTGGTCACTGTGGGTTTGATCGGCAACAACAAAATGTACCTGCTTATCTTCAGCCAGAAGAGAAGAGAGTATTGTCCGGTTCTGAATGATCTCTTGCTGATCCTCTCCGGTATGCAAAGCCAAAGAAAATTCGTAAGGAGAGCCCATAGACTTTGTCGTTACTGCGTGAAGAAGCTCTTTGTACTTTTGAAAATGTTCAAACCTGTAAAAATCAATCATCATAACCCTTAACTCTTTTCGATATAATACCCTAAAATATAGTAGGATGGAATGGATGGAATCTTGGTTTGACTTTGATAAACGTATATTCAAACACTTTTCATATCTTCTTTTGATACAACTCTTGCCTATTTTTGCCATCTCCTCATATCTTGTCAATGAAATAAACCATCATCTTTACACCAAACAAATGGTCTATTATTTCATTGCCTTTATTGTATTTTTTGTTTCTGTTTTTATCCCTTGGCGGCGGATATTATGGTGGTTTGCCCCTCTTTTTTATCTTGTAAATCTTGGACTGCTCATTGCAGTTGAATTTGTCGGTAAAAGTATCCTTGGTGCACAGCGATGGATCGAAATTCCCGGTATTCATATTACCATCCAGCCCTCAGAGTTCATTAAAGTCAATGTCATTATGATGCTTGCCTACCTTATAAGCAGAAGGCCTCCTCCGGAAAAAGGATACGGTATTTTTGATTTTATCAAACTCTCCATTGTTATTGTCATCCCTTTTATTATTATTGCCAAAGAGCCTGATCTGGGAACAGCTTTGGTATTGCTGATCACCGGCTACGGGATTTTATTTATTATCGGGATCAACTGGAAGATCTGGGTCACCCTTGCCATACTTGCCGGAGCCGGTGCACCGCTTGTCTATCAGTACGGACTTAAAGATTATCAGAAAAAACGTATCCATGATGCAATAAACAAACCAAGCTACCAAGTCAGACAAGCGCTTATAGCGATTGGTTCAGGAGGGCTGGAAGGAAAGAAAAAAGAGGATGCGACCCAAACACAACTCAAATTCCTTCCAGTCTCTTCTACGGACTTTATCTTTGCCTATCTGGGAGAAAGACTTGGATTTAAAGGTATGATCACTGTCATAGGGCTCTACATACTCCTTATCTTTAATTTGCTCTATATTTCAGCTAAACATGCCAATGATTACCTCATCAAGACCTTTGCCTCTGGGCTTGCTTTTTTATTCTTTGTCTACATGGGGGTTAATGTTTTTATGATCATAGGACTGGCCCCGGTTGTAGGGCTTCCGCTGCCTATGTTCAGCCACGGAGGAACTTCATTTATTATTTTTGCGGTAATTTTTGGAATTTTACAAAATTTAATTGCTTTTAAAGACTACAGTCGATATACTTCTGACTCGAAAATCACCATGATTACGAAATAGCAACCGGCTATTATATACGGGTCTTTAGCTCAGCTGGTTAGAGCACTCGGCTCATAACCGAGTGGTCCGGGGTTCGAGTCCCCGAGGACCCACCATTAACATGCCCCAAAATAGGGACTTTCATTCACTTTTTATCTTACTGTCAGCGGAATTGTTAGTAAATAATTTTATTCCTTTATCTATTTTCAAGTGTTCACCTTTTATGTATTTACCATAATTTTGTATAATCATTTGTGTTGTTGTATGCCCTACCATTTGAGCAATTTCAAGAACCAAAAAATCTCTATAATTGATATGTCCTAAGATTGGGTGAAGACCAGAGATCAATGTGATCATGCATTTCAAAAATATGCAGATCACCATCGATTATGCCAACAGTATGACGGTAGCCTATGAAATCTCACATCCGAAATTGGTTAAGTTCCTCACGGACAACCTGATGGATGTGATCACTTTCCTCTCATTTCCTAAATCACATCATAGAAAAATTCATTCTTCGAATGTACTGGTGTAACAGTTACCTGCCTCCTTAAAATAATTCCAGTATTTCAGGGGAGTGTCAGAATGGGTCCGGCGTGAGCAGATATTAAGAACCTGGTTTAAATGATCTTGATGCTTTTGATACGATCTTGTTATAGTCTGTTTTAAATTTGGCAGGATAGCTTATGTATAAATGATAAAAGATTTCTTTATCTCTGCTCATATATGTTTTTAGATATATTATCTCATCATCTTTATATCCTGACAAGACATACCAGTTATTTTTCTTAGTCCGGTATGTGATGAGATCAAATCCTTTTTCTTCATCTTTCATTTCATCATTCAAACTGTGTTCAAGCGCATTGTATGAACCGTAAACACGCATACTGTACCCATCCCTGTCATAAAAAACCCTTCCATCGTTATTGGTTGGAGCAGGTTCCATTCCGAAAGTTACCGGATATTCAACACAGAAACCATACCTGGCATTACAATACTTCGTGTATGTCTGTTGGGCATTTGCCTGAGACACAATCCCAAATAATAAAATAGCCATAACACCAATGATTCTTTTTCCTGAAAACTGTTTAGATACTTTCATTTTATCTCCTGATGAATTTTCGTTACTGACCTTTTTTGTATACACACTTTATAATTATATATCATTTAGCTTTAATCACTTTTCTTAATGATGTACTGATATATTCAGGAAGTTCATTGAGAGATTTACCCGTCAGTTTTCTGACTGACCGCTCTGCTTCTACCACGCTGATACGGTTCTCCCCGAATGCCTGCAAGGTAGTTTGCAGCTGCTCCATAAAGGCTACTCTGTCATTCAGGTACAACTTGTTTTGAGATTGTTCGAGGTTGGGAATAAGTTTGGTTCTGATCTCTTTTGCCAGTCCACGACAGGCTTCTCCCAGTTTTCCTACTTTTGTGACAAACCCCATACTGTGTTTACCCATCATATGCTCTGCTTTGTATTTGACTGTCCATGCGGTATGACCAGCCAGATCTTTTTCTGCCATGGCCGGATCTTTCAGAATGGCAACATCCTTAAAAGCTTCAGGATTGGCTGTAGTGGTCAAATTTGCAAAAGAACCTTCAGCAGAATAGCCCGTTTCAAGATGATATGCCTTCCTGAAGAGTTTTTCCCCCTCCTTCTGAAACTGCCGGACAGTCATAGGTTTACCATTTTTCATAATGACTTTGACTTCTCTTCCATTGATCGTCATGGTTTTCAGGTTATCTTCTATCAATCCATAATCCCAATCCATACCTACAGAATTTCCTGATGCCGCATTACGAAACTCCTTTAGTTTAACTTTCTCCCAGCCATTTTCTCTCATCATTTTTTTGAATCTGGAGGCAACCTTTGCTTTGACCCTTTTTTCATAATGAAGATACAACCGTTGGGTTGCCTCTGAACCATTATATTTCAAATAGTTTTTAGCATGAGGATTTGCCATGAGTTTTTCTGTTTCCTTTTTCATCACTTTTGAATATTCTTTTAATGCCTGCCGGTCCCCTTGTTTTGATAACCTTTCCAGTTTTTGAAGTTTTGTTTCATACTGTTTTACCATATTGATGGACATTTCTCTTTCCTGTGCTGTCAATGCACCTTCAACAGCATATTTATTGTAAGTCTTTGCAGCAACAGAACATGATTTTGTTGCTGTTTTTATGCCCAAATGACAAAGACCGAGAATGGCCAAAGTTGTCACTACATTTTTTCCGGCACCTTTTATCCCACTTTTTTTACCCGTCTTGGGATCTATATAATTGTATCCGTCATAGGCACTACCTACAACCATTGTAGCCATATTGAGGTTAGTTATGGCATGTTTTACACCTGCATCGATACCATCAGTGATACCATCAGTGATACCATTTGTGATACCGGTGTATCCGGCATAAAGATATAAACCACCCTGCGTCACTCCCATTGTTCCCGCCATCACACCAAATTCTGCCCAGGATTTCACCCCTTCTACTCTTGCAAGTTTGTCCTCTGCGTCTATCATTTTTAGCTGACTGTCGATCTGATCAGTTTCCAGATTTTGCATATATCTTTTTTTCATTGCGATATAAATTTTAGAAAGCTGTTTGATAACATTTGTTTTTAAGGCTTTTACTTTTAGCTTCTGTGCCCAGTTTCGTACGCCTAACTCATCCTGATCGATCATCTTGTTGGACATTTCACCAATTTTCCTGATCATATCAATGCGATACTCTGCACCTCTTATCTTTTCCTGATATTTTCGACTCTCTTTAATAAACCTGCTTGCCGAGATAGAAGCATTGTATTTGTCCCATTTCGTCTCTGTATGCCGGAATTCTCCTGTTTTAAGCTCAGAAAGCAAATCTTTCTGCTGCTGCAGGTCTGCCTCTTTTCCCATGACAATGAGAGAAAATTGTTTTTTTTGTTCACGGGTAGTAGCCTTTGCCATTCTCTCTTTATAGCTATTGATATCTTCCGTAAGCTGTTCTATCTGGAGGTTATAAAAATCCTCTTTGCTGGTATTTATCATTGCAGTATCAGCCATATCCACATCATTGCCTGCAGTTGCACTTGTACCTTTTGGAAGTGCACTGAAATCAAATTGAACAACTGCACCTATCTTATCTTTCACTTTTAGAACCAGCTGTAATCTTCCTCCGGTAGAACCCAGATTTTCGGTATTCATTTTAATACTACCAGATTTTATTGATATGTTTTTCTGTTTCTTAAAATCAATCAATGAAGAATTTATGAACTGAATACTGACATTTGATGACTTCATAGTAGGAAGAACAAGATTCCAGGTAGCATTTGGCAAGCCGCCTCCACCTGGATTGGCATTAAAGACCTGATCTGTTGTGTATTGTTTTCCAGGAGCATCCCAGGTATAGGTTGCTAATAATGTTCTCACTGTATGAATTTCAGAGCCGGGACCATCTACCAGTTTTTCTTTCCAAATCTTTAACCAGCCTTCATTGGTGGAATAGGTTGTTTCTATATGAAATGCCCCACCACCCATAAGTGGCAAGGGATGTGTTTCTACCGTAGTTTTAGTCAATTTCCATATATAATTATCATTTTTGACATCTTCCGGAAGCAATTTCTTTGAAGCATTTATTCTATACTCATATTTATTTTGATTGTATTTAAACCTTGACAGATCAAGTAATATTGACTCATCCTCATCTTTGATGAGAGAAAAATCAATCTCTTTTTCTTTTTCACTTAATTTTTGATAATCCTTTAACCATTTTGCCACAGTCCTTTCTACAAATTGCCAATCCATGCCGGGGAAAAACTTAATATCAGGTAGAGGATTTGAATTTTCGATATGGTGAAAAGTAAATTCATAAGAGCTTATCATACTGTCATCTATCTGGATAAAAACATCTTTGTTACATAAAAGTTTACCTCCCTGAACAGTAAGAGTCATTTGCCAAGGTAGATTTTCATCATCGTCATCTGAATAGATGGTATAAGTAGATTTCCCTGTTTTCTTCAAGACAAGAAAACCAAATTCATCCCATTTATCTGTAGAATGATATCCTGCATAAAAAAAGAAATGATATCCTTCTCCGAGATCCGCCATCTCTCTGAAGTATATCTTATCAAGATCCAATGGCTTCATAAATACTCTTTGATTGTCTTTATAAGAAATATCTTTTGATTTTCTCTGGGATACAGCAAATGCATTTATACGTTTTGATGCTGGGTTCATCTGTCTTGATACAATGATTTCCTTTACCGTATCTGTATCCCTGATCTCCCAAATACCGTTAAGAGACGTATTATTTACTTCAATTCCATTGCTTTTATCCACCTGCTGTGCAGCGAGTTGAATAATATCTTCAAACTCTTTTTCATGTTTCTTTTTTATTTCTAAGGCATTAGGTGGCGTACCAATACGATTTGCATGCATATTGATCTCTGCCAATTGTTGCTGAATCGCCAAAATATTTTTTCTACGTTGCAATAATCGTCTAGATACCTCTTCGGCCATTTTTTCATTTTTATACTTCAAAACATTTGTAGCATCCGCTGCTGCAAGCCCATAACCTGCCATTTCCGATGAGAGTTTAGTCTTAAGAGATACAGCCTTGTAAAGTATAGGAATCAGACTTTTAAAATATTTTATTACCTCATCACATGGATATTCGTAATACTGTGCAAACTGTTTTTGAAGTATTTTCTCCTGATCCGGTGTCATTTTTCCATACAGCTGTTTAAGAAGATTGTATGCTGTTGTAATTGCCGCAGTATCAACAAAGTTTTCCATCCCATTAAGATTAGGGATTTCCGGCTTTATCCACGAAACCGGTACAGTAAACGACGGATTGTGAATTTCAGCTTCTTTCCGGGCAAGTTGTTTGACTGTTTCCTGGTATACCGGATAACGATCATTGATCAATGCAGCTTTGGCTAAAATATTTTTTGCTTTTTTGTATTCTCCATTTTGCATTGCAGCCATTGACTTCCCGATGAGTTCATCAAGAGACTTTTTCTGCATCATCATGGCTTTATAGCGTTTTAGCAGAGTACCATTCTGAGGAAATTGTTCAGATGTCTTTTGTAATGTATCTATCGCCTGTTCCAGTTTACCCTCTTGCCATAATTGCGTATACTGGTCTCCCCATAAGTTGACAGAGATAAACAAAAAAGCGATCATCATAAAAAATATTTTATACAAGACTTTTCCTTTTAAAATTTTCAATCTTTTATATAATCAGATGCGGTTCTATTCAATTTATCTTTTATTGTCTGATCGGCACCTTTTTTTATTAAAAGATCTACCATATCACTGTGCTTGTTATAATAAGCGAAAAATAGCGGTGTCCATTGTTTTGTTTTATCTATGGCATTTATATTGGCACCATTAGCTAACAATATTTTAGCTATCTCTACATAGCCTTCAAATGCAGCGTAATGTAACGGAGTCCTGCCAAAACTATCTTCTGCATCTACTTTTGCACCTGTGTCTAAAAGTTGTTTTATTTTTAATAGATTGTTGTGTGAAACAGCTATGTGCAGTTCAGAACGACCATATTTATCTCTTTTATTTAGATCAATTTTACTTTGGTTTTCATCCTCTTTCTCTACAGTAATTGTCCTATTAATATCTTTCTCTTCTATCTTCTGTATTGTTGAAGTATCCTGATTGACAGAAGAGGGATTATATGATCCTATATATCCTCCCTTACCTGCAATAAATAAAGGCTTCCCCTCAATACCTGAAATTGAAGTAAGGTAAACAAAATTAAAGGAATCCGTATTATTCCAGTTTTTGCCGTCATATTGAGCTATAATTCCCTTAGATGACATTGTATTGCTGTCTGTCGTGATTGTAACGGCAACGTATACTTTATTTTTTGTCGCATAGATATCAGTCAGAGATGTGTGCTTGGTTTGGTCTTTTATAGGGTAGTGAAATGTACTCCAGTTTCCATTGTTATGGCGAAAAACACTATTACCTGTAGTTACAAAATATATATTATCCTTAGATGCAATGCGGATTTTTGAAATAGTGCTGCTTCTGTTCGGTATCTCTATATTTTTCCAGACACTGCCGTCAAAATGTAGAACATCAGATCCTGCAGCATATATATCATTTTCTGATGTTCCAGAAATTGAGTATACACCACCAGTAATTTCTACTTTGTTATTTGGAATTATTTTTGTCCATTTACTACTGTCATAGTGCCATATACTTCCTTCAATGCTATAGGTTTGATTCATACTGCCGACAGTATAGATGTTAGAATCTGAAGAGCCCCAAATATCATTTAGATCTTCATCAATATCCGTATCAAGTTTTGTCCATTTTGTACCGTCATAGTGAAGAATGATTCCATTATCACCTACTGCGAACATACTGTCTTTAGATTTTCCCCATATAGCATTTAAATTTTCTGCAATGTCTGTCTTTATTGTTTTCCATTGACCGTTACTGTAGATTTTAGCTGTTCCGTAGTTACCCACAGCAAATGCTAAATCTTTATTAAGCACAGCAATATCACTTATAGCAGGATTTAAAAGTTCCCACCTATCTTTCTCAAGTCTAAATAAATTTAAATTGCCAAGTTTCTCCAATGTAGCATCTGAAGATAAAAGATAAATTTTATTATCAGGATTTTTCCACATTGCCCTAACCGAATGTTTTTTATTTTTAAGGCTAATATCCTGCCATTTATTATCTTGATAACGAAGCACTATACCTTTTTCTCCGCATACAAACAAATCTGAGTCTATTTTTTTGATAAAATTTAATTCACCAACTACTCCTTCAGAATAAAAGCTTTTAGTATCTACTGCACTCCATTCTGTACCGTCATAGTGAAAAAAAAGTCCACGACTTCCAACTATATAAATATCTTTATCAGTCAATCCGGATATACCGAAAATCCATCTATCGTCATACTTGTTTGAATTTTCTGGATTGGTTGAAAAATGTGTATCATTCCACTTTACGCCGTCGTAATGTAGTATATATTTTCCTCCGGTATTATTACTTTTGCTGCCAACCGCATATACATTGTTTGCGGCTGTCCCCCATACAGCATTCAAATAATCTCCGCCATGCAAGCCGCTTTCCATATCTATCCATTTTCCGTCTTTAAAATGGATGATCTTTTCTCCTCCTGCAGCAAAAACCTCGTTATCAATAAGCCATATGTCAGACCATTGATTATCTGCAAACTTTGCATTTATTGCTTTCCAATTTTTTCCGTCATAATGAAGTATTCCATGCGTTCCTATTGCATACACATTGTTTGCAGCATTACCTTTTACTTTCTTTAAAGTGTAAGGATATTCTATGCCTGCTTTCATGACTGTCCATTTTTCATCTTTATAATGCAGTATAGCACTCTCATTTCCTACAGCAAAGAGTTCATTTTGAACACGGCATACGCTGTTGATGTTAAACCCGAGCGGAAACATCTTTTCGTACTACCAGCCACTTTCAGTTTTTACCTGTTCAGCATTTATCGTAACAGGAGATATAAAAAATACTACACATATCATCCAAATTTTCTTAAACAGTCTATACATTTTATCCCCAATACTATTACTCATCTCTCATTGCCTCAGCCGGATCTGTCTGGGTTGCTTTGTAAGCGGCAATCCCGCTAGCCACTATCGCCAGTAGAATAGCCGCAGCAAAAACCACAGTAATATGTGTTGCCGTCAACGCACAAAAAGATTCTCCACTCTGCAAGTGAGCCCGGAACAGTCTGTTGATCACTATTGCCATAATGGCAAAAAAGAGAAGTGCGACCAGTACACCGCTACTTGCTATGAACATACCCTGATAAATAGGAAAACGAAAGATCATACCTCCCGATAATCCGATCAATCGCAAGATACTCAACTCCTTACGTTTTCTTTCTACCGATGAATACAGACTTGCACTTAAGGTCGCTGCACCGCCGATCACGCCAACGATGGCAATAAGCCAAAAGATCAAAGTAAGATATTTGTCCAGTTCACGTACTTCATGAATACGTTCAGCCTGTGTTGACACCGCTATACCTTTATCTTCGAAAAACTTTTTAAGGGGTGCAACATCTTCAAGCGTTTTTGCATAAATCCTAAAACCGGCGTATCCTCGCCTTGAGAGTAAAAACTTGTTAAGATTTTGATCATACGTCAAATCTCTCTGACGTAATAATGCCATCATTCCAACTGTTTTGGCATCCATGAAACCAAAGGTACTATCACTCTGCATAGACTCTATTTTTACAGGCATATCTAATTGTCTTTTGTCTTCCTGCACCATCATTACTCCTTCTTTAAAAGGTGGTGAAGTCATATATAATGTTAAAGACTCTATTTTTTTGATAGGTAATGCAGCAATTTTTATTTTCTTTTCTATAGTATTATTTTTTATCACAGCATCAATAGGTTTGACCCACGGGTAGAGCGTGGCTTTTTTACCTCGCAATTTGATCTTCAACGATCCGATATGATCCGCATTGATACTGTTTTTGTATGGCCTGATAAAGTATAGTTTTTGAGTGCTGTCAAATACATAGCCTGCCTTTTCTTTGGCTTTTTCCAAGTCTATCTCATTCACATAAGCAAAACCGGTACCTGAAATAAGTTTGATCTGCTCTACTCGGTCAAGTGCTTTAGGTACAGAGATAAATACACCGTCATACACAGGATAGGCCTGAGAAACATTACCCTTCCATCCCCATTGCGGTACAGCCAGACCATCTTTATACTTCTCTATGTTCTCGACTATCTTCAATGGAACATAGATGCGTTTAAGGAAACCCGCTCTGGGTGTCAATACCGCTGCAATGTTCAGAGTAATAGATGATTGTTGAATCTTTTTCTGCACATACCTGGCTACTGTGCATTTAAGTTTGTCTCCTTTTTTAAGATCTAGTTCCTTAGCAAGACTTTGGCTAAGCACACAGGAATTTTCATCCGGTATCACCGCACCATTTTGTAACAAGAGCGGATCCCCGTTGCTCGTAGCAACAATATCCGCCGTTACTTTTTTTTCTGAAGAAGAAAGAGACTGGAGTACCACAGAAGAAGAGAGTTGCCTGGTCATTGGAATGACAAAAGCAACCTTGTCATTCTTTTTAATTTTATCAAACCAGGATGGTGTATAGGAACGGCTGGAAAGCGGACGGATCTCAAGATTCTTTGGGTCATTCACCAAACGGTTGGTCATCGTTTCAATGGTTCCGAATTTAATACCAAAAAGGATCAAAAGTGGTGCGATGATCGCTGCAGTACCCAAAATAAGATTGATCGTGATCAGCTTTTCATGCCAGAGATCTTTCATGGCAAGCCACAAAACAAGCCCTCGTTTTAATTTCGATACTCTATAGTGCACTTTTCTTTTCTTTCTCATAATTCAATAACCTTGGAGACCACCAGCGCATCACTTATTTTGTTGACTTCAAAGGTAAGCAGCCTGTCAGAATCATGTTCTACCATGTCAGTATCATGTGTCACCATCAGTACTGAAGAGCCATATGCTTTTGCAAGCTCTTTAAACTGATCCCTTATTTCTATTGCCGTAGGTTTATCTACGGATGCGGTAGGTTCATCTGCCAAAATGATCGCCGGTTTATGGATCAGTGCCCTGGCGATGGCTACCCGTTGCCTTTGACCTCCGGAAAGGTATTGCGGTTTTTTATTGATCTGCCCCTGAATTCCCAGTGAGGAGACAAGTTTATAAAATGATTCTTCTGTGATGGTCAAGTCATTAAGTTGATCAGAAAGTAAAATATTTTCTTCTACACTCAAAAAAGGCAAAAGTCCACCGCTTTGCAGAATATATCCGATATGCTCTCTTCGTATATCGGCCAGTTTTTTATCTGAAAGTAATGATATCTCCTGTCGAAAGATAGTATTCTTTTGTTTGACAGAAAGCCTGAACTGCTCTGAGTTGTCTATGCTTAAAATCAAACCCAAGATATCCAAAAAAGTAGATTTACCGCATCCGCTTGAACCTATCACACCGATAAATTCTCCCGAATATATCGTTAAGTCCGGTATTTCAAGTCGAAAAGTAACACCGCCCTTTTCTCTTGAAATAGAAATATCTTTTAACTCAAATACAACGTGTTTTTGCATTATAGACACTTATGGTAAAAGATCTAAACTGATTGGATAGACATATTCATCCAAATCATCACCTTTATTAAGTGCAATCCATCCTTCCGGTGTATTATGGATCTTTTTATAGGCTTCCACTTTTGCATCCAAAGTGTTGATGAATTCATTTTGTTCATCCGCGGACCAGCTGCTCCATAACTCATTGGTAATAGCCATCAATTGGCTTTGATAAGGAAGTCCTTCCAAAAACTCCGGGATCAAGCCTGTATCTGCCATTCTTTTAGCCTGTTTCACCATATTTGGATCTCTTGCGATGGTTGCAGTCGCTGCCTGCAAAGAGGTAAAGAAGTCCTCTCCTGCTATCTGACCGGTAAATCCGGCTCTTATAATAGATTGCAGTACTGTTGCCAGAGAATCAAGCTGACGCTTATTGAGCAGCACCCTTACTTCCATTGACGGGATCTCCGAATCTTCCAAATCTTTGTCAATGGCCCAGGCAACAACATCACGGGGAGCTTCAGCCCCTGTCTGGCTACCGATCCACTCAACCATCGCTGCACGGAACATTCTGTTTGCCATATTTGTCGTACGAGAAACAGATGCATTATTATCTTTAGGTATAATTTTATCAATATCAACAAGTTCATTATCATTGGAAAAAGCCAGTTCTCCACCTCTCTGTGGAGTTGGCTTTGTTTCAGTTTTTTCTTTTTCTGTCACATGAAGTAATTCTTGAAAATTCTTTACAAAAGCATCGGTTAAATCATTCGCACTTTTTTTAAAAGCTTCTTTATTCGTTGTTGAGACTTCTTCAAATGCAGAATTCCCTTCTTTACTGCCAGGGTTGGTTGCAAGTGTACGATATTGCGTCTCGGCTAATTCCCTGAACTTTTCAGCTTTGGGATTTTGAAGATGAAAAGCCGCAATATATATTTTGTTGTCATCAGCTATACTTCTCAGAGTTTCTTCATTTTGACCAGACAAGTTCCATTTATGCCCTACTTTATGCGACGGTGCATCTCCGACAAGAATGATTAATTTCATAGCATTTGGACTCCAGGCTGTTTTTTCCATAGCATCCGATATTCCGGAAAACATGTCTTCAGGATAATCCACAGAATCTACAGGTGTGACCTTCACCTTTTCCAAAACTTTTGTAAAATCCTTAATACCTATCAGTTCAGGTGTATAATTTTTTGTCGTATATCCTATCCTGGGAATGTCTTCTACAGAGTCCCTGTATCCCCAAATTCCAAAATTTAATTTTATATTATCCGGATGATTATCTGCCATTCTTACAGAAACTTCTCTCACAACATCCAATGTATCTTTTATAAAAGGACGCATACTCACTGTAGTATCAAAAACCCAGACAATATCTATATTAAGCTTTTTTAGTTTTTTCTTAGTGATCACTGTACTCGGAGTAACTGCATCTACTAAATAATCTTCAGATTTTCTTATATCACTCTCGTCTCTTGCACCCGCTCTGGCATTGGTAACCGCTGTTAGTTTAACAACTCTTGCTTCTCTGTTTCCAAAATCTACTGCTTCAAAATCAAGGATCGGAAGTAAATAAAACTCTTTTTGGATATCTATGGCCCGTTTGGGCTCTACCGATTTCACAGGAAAGTTTTGACTTATATTATGTTCATTAATGGCAGTAAAGATGCCATCAACATCTTTTATTCTCTCCTCCTCGGGCAACTTGATCAGCTTGTTGAGCGTAGATTTTGAATCAAACATCAATACCGGTTTTCTTCCTTCCGGATGGGTATAGGCAAGACACATGGTCTGCTTCCATTCAAAGACATCTTTTGACTGCATCCAACCAAGTACTTTTCCCTGACTGTTACTCCCCACTTCATACCAGCCTGCTTCCAACTCACGATCTTCTGCTGTAGGACGAGTATAAACATAAAAAGGCTGCAAAGCAGGTACATCACTCTGAACAATAGCACTTTCTAAACTTTTATCTGCATAGATATTGGAAAATGGTCTTGCCAATACCCGTAGTGGCAGCATCTTTTTACCTTCTATCTTCACAGGCACTCTTTTTTTTTATCCCTTCTGTAGCATTTGATGCATTATCATCTATCTCTGCGGCACTACTGATTATCGGCATTCCCAATAATAAGACTAAAACAAAACTTTTTATTGTACTAATCCACATCATTCTTCCTTTTATTATATTTATACCTATACTTAAGTATACTCCGATTTATATACAATGTATTAATTTTCTCTTAAAATTTTATGCTTTTTCTCCTGTTTTGAATCTTTTTTACTATCTTACAGGAATAACAACCTGTGTTTCATCATATCCATGTCACACGTTTGGCTATTACTAATGTGAGGGAAAAGTATATGTAAAAGTTTGGTTTCTTCACCTTTATATTCTATTCCCAGAGATTTCCTTAATCATTTCACTCTATAAAGTATATATGTTTTACCACCACCCGTAACGGTAATTCTATTTTTATCTTTTGACAATTTCGCATTTGCATAAGGATCTTCAACTTCATTATTTTCATTCCCTCGCAGAGTCACGGAGGCGCTGTAACCATTTTCCTTGCCCTGAAATGTTAACATTTGCTCAGAAAAATCACTATCCATATTGAACATTATCACGCTACCACTGAGAAGATGCCCCTTCTGCTTAACTGTAACTACAAATCTAAAATTCATTTTTGTTGGTTTGATTTTTGAGCCCCAAAATTCTCCCCTTAGAGTATCATGAAATTCCTTCGCATATGTACCACTCCAAAATGGTTCAGAACTATTGTTTTTAGCAGATAGAGCTTTCACCGCATCATCTGTTCTGCCACTCAATAAATCCTCTTTTAATCCCTTCCACGCTTCATCACTATTACTTTTCAATGCCTCATGCTGCTCCTTGGGTGTCATTTCTTTGTAGCCTTTTTGAGGGTATGATACATGACTTCTGCTATTGCTTTTGTTTTGTGCTTCTTTATCAGCCTGATCTGCCTGGGCTATAAGAGCTTTGGCTCTATCTGAGAGCTCCTCTTTCTTGCTCTGAGCAATTTTTTCTTCCAATCTCTCTCTTGCAGCTTTAGCTTCTTTGTCGACCTGATCCGCCTGAGCTAACAATTCTTTGGCTTTTTCCGAAAGTTCCTCTTTTTTGCTCTCTGCAATTTTCTGCTTTAGCCTCTCTCTTGCAGCTTTAGCCTT
>JANTHR010000010.1 GCA_024762315.1 Sulfurovum sp. | reverse complement strand
TGCTGCCTGTTTCAAAGCTCTGGTCAGGGTTGAACATCATCCCTATCACAGAAGTGACTGATGCAACTTCACTTTTATCCAAACTTTCCAAAAGCTTTTTTTCTATCTGCGTAACGGCCTTTTCCGTATCTTCCAGCTTATAGTTAATATCCACTTTACCGTTCAGGTAGATCTGTGTCGTATCGAACTCCGGAAAAAGCTGGAACTTGGTGATCTTTGCCATACCTATGGTCGCCAGTATGATAAAAAGTACCATAAAAAATAAAGAACGCTTCTTTGTTCGCAGCAATCTTCCAAGTATCTTCTCGTAAATACGGTCCATTTTCAACCAAAAATCACCTCTTGTATGTTCTTTGTCTACATCCCCTCTTGTATAGAACTCTTTCGAGTGCAGCGGCAAAAAGTAAAACGCTTCAAAAAGGGAACTCAAGAGCAAAATAGTGATCATTACAGGCAGGACTTTCAAGAACATGCCCATCTCTCCGCTCATAATCAGCAGAGGTAGGAAGGCAAAGACCGTTGTCAGTGTTGCGGTCATGACAGCCGGGAACATTTCCACAGAACCGTCTATGGCTGCTTCTCTTGGAGATTTGCCCATCTCCATATGCCTGAAAATATTTTCTGCCACAACGATCGCCTCATCCACCAGCATTCCAAGAGCGATCAGGGCACCAAGAAGCGTAAGCATATTCAGGCTGTACCCCATCAGGTCCGCACCTATGATCGTAATCATGAAACTTGCCGGTATCCCTATGGCGACGACCAGAGCGATCTTGAAATTCACACTCATGAAAAGCGCCAAAAAGACCAGTATCAATCCAAAGAGGATATTGGAAGAGACAAGGTTCAGTCTGTTCTTGATCCAAACGGAAGTATCTGTGTAGGCTTCAAATGCCACATCCTTATACTCTTTCCCAAACTCAACAAGCAGTGCTTTGATCTCTTTACTCAGGGCAATGGCATTTCCCTCTTTGGTTTTATTGATGTTGATGGAAATATTTTTCTTACCGTTAAAATGGGATATTTCACTCTGTTCACTCAGACCAAAGCTTATTGTTGCAATATCTCCCAGGCGTACTCTTTTCCCTGCAACCGTGATGATGCTCTCTTCCAGTTTTTTCGCACTTTTTTCACCATTGATCGTGGAGATATAAAGATGGCTTCCTTTCTTTTCTATCGTTCCGATAGGGAAGATGGAACTGAGGGAACCTATGGCCTGATATACGGCATCTTTAGGCAAAGCATACGCATAAAGTTTCTTTTCGTCTATCTTGATCAGGACCTCATCATCGGCATCACCGCGTATAGTAATACCGCTGAGATCCTTATAGGCACTCAGTTTGCTTTTAAGCTCCTCAGCGATATTCAGCAGTGCTTTGGTCGGCAGGTCTGCAGAGATCGCGACAAGCAGGAGCGGAAAGTCATGGACCGTTATCTTGGCGACAGGTTCATTCATATCAGCAGGCAGGTCCCGTCTGGTATTGGAGAGGATATCCTTCACATCCCCCAGAACAAGCTGATTGTCACTTCCCGGCTTGATATCTGCTTTAATATAAAAAGAACCATTTTGTATAACGGTATCGATATTCTCTATTTCACTGACACTTTTCATGTTGTCTTCAATGGTCTTGACCACCATTTTATCGAGGACATCTGCACTGGCTCCGGGATAACCGCCTGTTACCGTGATCTGATCAAGCTCGGAAGGAGGAAATATCTCTTTGGGGATATTCTGATAAGAAAAAATAGAGAGAACCAGCATAAAGACCAATAAAATATGGTTTATAATCGGTTTGTCTATAGCAAATGTAATGAATTTTCTGATCATCTGTTCTCCATATTATCGATGACAAATATCGTATCAGTTACCCTGTTCTTGAATTTCAATGCTTCTACATTTTGCTGCAGCGTTACTTTTTCTGCTTTCAGTGCTTCAACTTCCCTCTGTATTTTATTGACTTTTTTACTTTCATAATAGATCTGGTTACTCAGATATACCTTGATTATTGCCAGTATGAGTACAATAGTGACAGACATCAACACAACACTTATCATGCCTAAAGTAATACCGTTTGGTGTAGCTTTCTTTTTTTTGCTTGTCATCTATACCACTCCTGATGAAGCAGTAAACCTAAAACTTCTCAGTTTTGCAGACCTGCTTCGGGGATTGATCTTAAGTTCTTCTTTTGATGCAGTAACAGGCTTACGGGAAAGTGCTTTCCCTAAAGCATGGTTCTTGCCGCAGGTACATCGCATTGCCTGAGGGTCACAGATACATGCTGTACTCCACTTTTTAAAACGATTCTTTACCAGACGATCTTCCAAAGAGTGAAAAGTAATGAGTGAGACCACTTCATCTTTATAATGCCTTGCCTCTATGGCATCAAGCAAACCTTCTATCTCACCCAGTTCATTATTCACTTCTATGCGAATAGCTTGGAACATCAGGGTTGCAGGGTGTATCTTTCCTCCTGCCGGGATCACTTTTTTTGCTATTTCACTCAACTCTTTGGCACTTTTTATAGGTGCCTTGGCTCTTGCTTCTACTACAGCAGCCGCTAATTTACGAAAACTTCTCACTTCACCGTAAGTATCAAAAATATATTCCAGTTTCTCTTTTGGATATTCATTGACCACCTCATAGGCGCTTAAAGAGGCAGAAGCATCCATACGCATATCTAAATTTTCGGAAGAGAAAGAGAAGCCTCTTTCTTTTTTGTCAAGCTGTAAAGAAGAGACACCAAAGTCTGCAAGCAGTGCTGTGATCGGAGCCTCCTTCAAGGCAGGAAGGACTGTTGCAAATGTACCTTTGCAAAGTGTACTTCTTTCCTTGAAAGGCTCAAGTCGTTTTTGGGAAAATGCCAAGGCCTCATCATCTCTGTCTATGCCGATATGCTTAAGATGCGGATATTTTTTTAATATTTCAAAACTGTGTCCGGCATATCCAAGTGTACAATCCACAAAGTACCCTTCATTAACATTATTAAAACTCTCTAATACTTCTTCCAGTAGTACGGGGATGTGTGGTGTCTGCAAGGTTTTCCTTTAAAATCATTCCTTCTTGCTCCCATACTCTGTGTGGGAATACATATATTATCACTGTAAACGATTAACAAACTTCCATATATGCAATACCATCATGTATACATTCACACGGAAACCGTGGGAATGGGGAATTCATTATTCACTATTGATTAATTTTAGTGCTATAATACCAAAATTAGATGAAAAAGGCTCTTTTTATGGATAAACATCTCATAGACGATATCAAGCATGTTTCACTCTCGCTTTTCAACAAAAACTTTTTTGGTGTATATCACGGTTCGATCTCTGCAAGGATAAGTTCCAGCAGTTTTCTCATCAACTCCAAAGAGACTATTTTGGATGAAGTGCTCGAAGAATCCCTTGTCAAGCTCGATTGTCAAAAACGGGATTACCGGTGGAGCACGGCAAATGCCGATGTACACATACATGAACATATCTATGAGACTCTTCCTAATGCCAAATATGTCAGCTATACCATGCCTCCCTATGCCACAGCTTTTTCACTGAAGCACGGAAAAGTCTCTCCTCGGGACTATTACGGACAAAAAGTTTTAGGCGAAGTGGTTGTTTATGACCCGAAGAATATAGATGACTGGATGGAGCGTGCACCTTATGAAATAGAACAGTTTTTCCAGAAACATGATGCAAATCTTCTTCTTATCAAAGGATTTGGCGTCATCTGCTATGACAGAGATATTATAGAGATGGCAAAGAAAGTCTCTATTTTGGAAAATTCTTGCAGACTGCTGGCTTTAAGTGCAAATTTGTAAACAGCTATGTAAAGCACATTTTTGCTATACTTTACCCAATATTATCATAGGATAAGTGTATGAATCAAACAAAAAAACGATTAAGCATCATTAACCTTGCCATCTCCATTACGGACATTGAAACCATACAACTTCAAATTCTAAAACTCGGAATACTACGATCAGACAGCAAGATCCAGGAGATCATCTCTATGCTTCAAGCAGAAAATTATGCTCAGGCACAAGGACTTATTACTGCTTACATTGAAACGCCTACGGAAGAGATACTCCAAAGAACGGCCCAAAAAGACGAAGAAACCCAAAAGAAAGAAGAACAGGCGATCATCAATGAATTTGACCTTTTTGTTGAAGAAGCTGAAAAAGAAGAAGAACCCATTCAAAAAATAGATGACCTTGATGCATTCCTTGATCCTGTTGCTGAACCGAAAAAACTCTCTACTGAACAGGTGAACTATGATGATCTACTCAATGTCGAGGCAAATGAGATATTGCCTGACAATATAGAACTGGATATATCACACACTCCAAAAGATACATTTTTTGATACTGTTGAAAACCAATCCATAGATGAAGTATTTACACAGAACCAAACTGAAGATACATTCTTTGACACTATAGATGAAACTATAGAAGAAGAGATCCTTGCGGAAAAACAGATCGTCGAGGACACCATGGAAAAATATGCTGCAGAAGAGGAATTGGCTCCGGAAGAATCTTCATATCCTGCTGCAGACGACACCCAGCCTGCACCATTACAATACAACGCCATTCCCTATATTGATCAAAAATTCAAAAATATGTATAGTCAGTACCCTCCCCTACAAACCAGTGATGACAATTTTCCTTCAGTGGATGCCTGGATTAGAAAGATCTCTCACGAAGGCTACAATGAAGAAGAGGTGGAAGAAGTCATCGGGCATATTGCCAAACTTAGTCTTGACAATAAAGCTGAAGCTGCCGAATTACTTTTGGTCACTGCTGCAACTGAATCAAAATATGCACGGTTTCAGTTGGCTAGAGCACTTTTCAAAGGTGATCTTCTTAAAAAAAACATACCCGAAGCCTTTGTTTTGATCAATGGTTTGGCCATGAATGACGACTATCCCGAAGCGATCTGTGACTTAGGCCAGTTTTATGAACACGGTATAGGTGTTGACAAAGACCGCACAAAAGCGAAACTTCTTTATAAAGATGCTATGGAGTTAGGCATTAAAAGAGCTGTAGAACATTATGAACGGCTCAGCAAACAGAACACGGGGTTCTTTTCTTTTCTTAAGAAATGATCCTTTCTATTCCTTCATACGCCACTTCTATCATTTTATCTATCTCTTCATTTGTAATAATATACGGCGGCATGAAATAGATGACATTTCCAAGCGGTCTTAGCAAAACCCCCCGACTTAAGGCATATTCATAAATGCGCAGCCCTATACGTTCTTTCACATCATACCCCTGCAGCTCTATGGCTGTGACCATCCCTTGTTGCCGTATCTCTTTGACGTTAGGAAGTGATCTGAACTTCTCAACTCTCTTTTGGATATAGGCACGTTTTTTCTCATTCTCCCCCAATATATCATTCTGTTCAAATATCTCCAATGTGGCCAAAGCTGCACTGCATGCCAGAGGGTTTCCTGTGTAACTGTGTGAATGCAAAAAAGCTTTATATTCATTATAGTCACAGTAAAAAGCATTGTACACTTCATCGCTTGTCATCACTACAGATAGAGGCAGATATCCTCCACTGAGCCCTTTGGAGAGTGTCATGAAATCCGGTGAGATATCTGCATGTTCACAGGCGAACATTTTTCCTGTACGACCGAATCCTGTCATGATCTCATCTGCTATAAGATGCACATCATACTGTTTGGTCAATACTCTTGCACCTTTTAGGTAGGCAGGGTGATACATATGCATCCCCCCTGCTCCCTGAATAAGCGGTTCTAGTATGAGTGCTGCGATCTCATGTGATCTTTCCTGCAACACTTTTTCCAAGATCGCCAACGCTTCATCTGCTGCCGATTCACTCTGGTCTTTCGGTACAGGTACCTGCATGTTTGCTATGAGCAGCGGTTCGTAGGTCTCTTTGTAGAGTGCGACATCACCTACAGAAAGTGCGCCAATGGTCTCACCATGGTAGGAATTTGTCAATGAGAGGAAAAGAGGTTTACGCTTTCCAAGGTTGAGATGATAATGATAGCTCATCTTCAACGCCGCTTCAACGGCACTTGAACCATTGTCAACATAAAATACTTTTGTCAATTTTTGAGGTGTAATATTAACAAGTTTATGTGCCAATTCAATGGCAGGTTCATGTGTAAAACCTGCCAAAAGTACATGTTCCAAAGTATCCAGCTGTGCTTTTACTTTATTGTTGATAGTTTCATTGGCATGTCCAAAAAGGTTCACCCACCATGAACTGACCGCGTCAATATAGCTATTGCCGTCAAAATCATAGAGATAAATACCCTTGCCCGACCGTATAGGGATAAGAGGCAGTGTCTCATGATCTTTCATCTGTGTACAGGGATGCCAGATCACCTCCAGGTCGCGTTGCATCATAGCACTGTTTTTACTTGTCATATTGTTTCCATTCTTCATTCATTCAACCATGAACGATAAGGTTATTTCGATAGAATATTGTACAAATTTTTCGATTGAAGGTAGATAAAGTATGATTACTTGGATGCAAAAACACAATAAATATCTTGTATGGACCATATGGATAGCGACCATAGCATTTATCGGTGCAGGTTTTGTAGGATGGGGAAGCTACAACTTTGGTTCAAAAGCAGGCAATGTAGCAAAAGTAGGCGATATAGAGATCCCGCAGACCAAACTCAATATGGCTTACAGTAATATTTATAACCAGTACAACCAAATGATGCAAGGCAAACTTGATGATAAGAAAGCAAAAGAGATGGGTCTCGTAAAACAGGCTTTCGCTACGCTTGCCACACAGGCAAAACTGCTCAACTTTGCAAAAGATGCGGGTATCATTGTCTCGGACAAAGAACTTGCCGAAAAACTCGGAACGATCAAGGCATTTCAAAAAGACGGTGTGTTCAATAAAGAGATATATCAAGGGTATTTAAGAAGTCAAAGACTGAAAGCAAAAACTTTCGAAGAATCACTCAGAGAAGAGATCATCCTTAACAAAACACTTGCCTTATTGCATGTTGATGCCCTTCCAATGGAAATCGAAACAGTCTCTGCCGCAATGAATGTAGCCGACAAGCTTGCTTACAAAGTGTTGTCACCCTCAGATGTCAACTTAACAATCGATGAAAGCAAACTTAAAGCATATTGGGAGTCCAGAAAAGAGAACTATGTGACAAAAAAAGCATATCAACTCTCCGTTGTCTGGACTCCAAGCAGCGATACGGCCGTTACAGAGGATGAAGTGAAAGCCTTTTATGAAGCAAACAGTTTCAACTACACTGATGCTAAGGGCAAGCAACTCTCCTTTGATGAGGCCAAAGAGAAGGCAACACAGGATTTAAAACTTAAAAAGACAAAAAAATCTGCACAAAAAAGCTATATTGCTTTCAAAAAAGGCAAACTAGCAAGCAGTGAAACACTCACGCTTCCACTGGGTGATCCCAAGTTGACCAAAGCACTTTGGGATGAGATACAGCAAAAGAACAAAGGTGACATACTTAAACCAAAAATCGTGGGTGACAAATATGCTACAGTTAAAATAGACGCTATTAGAGAACCCTCGGTAATGACCTATGAAGAGGCAAAAGAAAAAGTGACGAAAGACTATGCTGATCAAGCAAAGAAAGAAGCACTTTTGGCACTGGCTGAATCAACACTTAAAAATCTGAATGAAAGCAATGCAACGGTTTCAGATTTTGTGACATTGGAACACCATGACAACCTGAAACCGCTTAATTCACAGGAAAGTTTACAATTTTTACAAAAACTATTTACATCTAAGAAAGAAAAAGGTATTATTAGCGTATTGGATAAAGTTATAGTTTATAATATTATGGAACAAAAACTTCTACCGTTAGATGAAAACAAGACAGAAGCTGTAAAACAAACTGTCAATCAAATGAAGCAAAGAACATTTGAAACTAACCTTATTCAGATGTTAGATAAAAAATACCCTACGGAAGTTTATATGGGAGGACTTACAAATTGAGTGACACAATTTTAGCTATAGATATCGGCTCCACTAAAATATGTGCTATCATAGCTGAAATTGAAGACTCCAAAGTCCATATACAGGGACATGGTATCGCTAAATCCCAAGGGATCAAAAAAGGTGCCATTACCAATATCGAACTGGCATCCAAGGCGATCAAAAAAGCGATCAATGACGCAAAGCGCATCTCAGGAAGCAACATCACTTCTGCTACAGTCTCCATCTCTAACGCCTATGCCAAAAGCCTGAACTCCACCGGCGTTGTCAACATACCGCATAAAGATATCTCCATCAAAGAGATCAATCGTGTCATGCAGACTGCGCTTTACAATGCAAACGTTCCCAACGAATATGAAGTGGTTCATGTACTTCCCTATAACTTCAGGGTAGATGATCAGGACTTTATTGAAGACCCGTTCGGCATGAATGCTTCCCGTATGGAAGTGGATGTCAATATTATTATGACGCAAAAATCAAACCTTTCAAACCTTAAAAAAGCAGTCCGTTCTGCCGGTGTAGAGATAGACGGTATCGTGTTGAGCGGTTATGCTTCGGCTATAGCAGTCATGGATGAGGATGAAAAGGAACTGGGTGTTGCGGTCATTGACTTGGGCGGACAGACAAGCAACCTTGTGATCCATACAGGCAACTCCATCAGATACAATGATTTCCTGGGTGTCGGTTCAAACCATATTACCAACGACCTTTCCATGGCACTGCATACTCCTTTGCAAATAGCAGAAAATGTAAAAATACGCCACGGGAACCTTGTAGAGACAAGTAATGAAGTGATCAAACTTCCTATTATAGGAGATGAAGAGAATCGCAACGGTGTCTCATTGGAGATCGTTCATTCCGTTATCTTCTCTCGTGTCGAAGAAGCACTGATGCTCCTGGCAAAATCACTTGAGAAATCTGCCCTTAAAGAACAGATAGGTGCCGGCATCATCCTTACAGGCGGCATGACCAAGCTCAAAGGCATCAGGGAGTTGGCACAATCAATCTTCCCTGCCATGCCTGTACGCATTGCTTACCCTCATGATATTGAGGGATTGTTTGATGAACTGAAGGACCCTGCATACTCAACGGTCGTAGGACTGCTCCTCTATAAAGCCGGGGGACACACCCAGTATGAGATAAATTTCCAACAGGAATTACTGCACTCCAAGGATGTGTACGAAGAGAATCTCAGCGATATCAAGATCGCCAATACTGTCAGTGAGGTAAAAGATAACAAATTGCTTCAAGAGACAAAACAAGAGAAGAGGCAAGCAAGCAAAGCCGATGATGAAAATTCGATCATTTTCGATGATCTGCCTGATATCGGAAAAGAGAATAACAATCCATTGAAAAAGTTGGCTAACTGGGCAAAACAACTTTTTTAACAGAGTGTTTCACATCATAAAAAGGAGAAAGAATGGAAGAGTTTGAAATAGATATAGTCGAAACAAAGTGTCATACGAATGGTGCAAAGATCAAGGCTATCGGTGTCGGCGGTGGCGGCGGTAATATGATCAATCACATGATACAGGAGGGCATCCACAGTATTGACCTCATCGTGGCCAATACAGATGCGCAGGCATTGGACAGCTCACTGGCACCCTACAAGATGCAATTGGGCATCAATGCAACAAGAGGTCTTGGTGCAGGTATGGTTCCGGACAAAGGTCGAGAAGCGGCACTTGAAAGTTTTGAAGATATCAAAACAATGCTTGAAGGTTCTGACATTGTCTTTATCTCAGCCGGTCTTGGCGGCGGTACGGGCACAGGTGCAGCACCTATTATTGCTCAAGCAGCTAAAGAGGTGGGTGCACTTACTGTTTCTATCGTTACAAGTCCTTTTAAATTTGAAGGCAGAAAAAGAACCAAACTTGCAAAAGAAGGTTTAGAAGAACTTAAAAGAGAGAGTGACTCCATCATTGTTGTTCCCAATGAAAAGCTTCTTTCTATTGTAGAGAAGAATCTGGGCATTAAAGAGAGCTTCAGAATGGTAGATGACATTCTTGCGCAGGCAGTCGGCGGTATCTCTAAAGTGATCCTGTCACATGGTGAAAACGACATCAATCTTGACTTTGCCGATGTGAAAACAGTGATGGGCCATAGAGGTCTGGCACTCATGGGTGCAGGATATGCTACAGGCACGAATGCAGCCTATGATGCTGCAAAAGCAGCGATCGAGTCTCCACTGCTTGACAATATCTCGATTGACGGTGCAATGGGTGTTCTTGTACACTTTGATATTCATCCTGACTATCCTATTATGGAGATCGGTGAAGCGATGAGTATCGTTGAAGAGAGTGCGGACGAAGATGCATCCGTGATCTTCGGTACGACTACGAATCCAGGTATGGATATTGATGAAGTAAGGATCACTATCGTGGCAACCGGGTTTGAAGACAAAAATGCCATTGCTGAACCTGCACCTAAAAAGCAGGAATCACTTTTAAATACCAATACTTCAAATATCAATACATTAAGATCTGCGAATAAAATGGTTGTTGGCGGAGACTATACGGATAACGAAGATATTTTGGATGTACCGACATTCCTTAGAAAGCAAATGGACTAAAGTAGATACCTGAAAAACCTTTTATAAACCAAAACAGAGAAACTCTTCCTTCTCTGTTTTTCGAAATGATTTCTCCTTTAAAATGAATAAAGTCCCTTTTAAATTCCTTTCACCAAAGCTTCGTATTTGACTCAGATAGATTGACACTTTATTCACCTATTACTCTTACTATTAACCCTTTTTTGCTATCATACTTCAAATTTTTCACAGTTAGGAAATAGTTATGAAATATATCAATAAACTCTCAACCATTGCTACAGCAACCGGGCTGGGTGCACTACTTGCCACAGGTGTTACCGGGTGTACCGGACAGCAGCAGCAGGAAGAGCAGGTCCAGGCTAAAGGTGCATTTGTTATCATTGAAGAGACTGCTCCGGGTAAATACAAAATTAAAGATGAATTCCCAGCAGAGGAAACACGTATTGTACTGAAACAACTTGATGGTGTAGAACGTGTACTGACCAAAGAAGAAATGGACAGACTTGTCAAAGAAGAAGCGGCTAAAATTGACAACGGTACCTCAAACCTTACAAAAGAGAATGCACAGATGTCACAGCAAGGCGGTATGGGGCTTGGTGAAGTACTACTTTCTAGTATTGCCGGAGCGATGATAGGTTCATGGATAGGCTCTAAACTTTTTGGGAACCAAAACTTTCAGAACAACCGTAAGGCAGGATACAAATCTCCTTCCACTTATAGCAAAAGTCAAAAAAGTTTTAGTCAAGCCAAAAAAAGCACTTCTTCCAAAAGAAGCGGTTTCTTTGGCAATAAAAAATCTTCAAGCCGAACCGGCGGCTTTTTTGGCGGCTAAAAGATGTTAACTTTACAAAAAACAACTCCACTTGATACCAAGTACCTGGAGTCACTTGGCTTTGTATGGCATACGGACAGAGATGAATCAAGCTACATCTCCGATGAGCTGGTTGTCATCTCTGAGGCAGAGACAGAAGCCTACTATGAAGCGACTAATGAACTTTACGATATGTATGTGGAAGCTGCCGAGCATGTCATAGAGAACAACCTTTTTCATGATATAGGCATCCCTTTTAACCTTATAGATGCCATTAAAGCCTCATGGGAAAATGATGTACATTGGCATCTTTACGGCCGTTTTGACTTGGCTGGAGGCATAGACGGTAAACCCATCAAGCTCTTGGAATTCAATGCAGACACCCCTACCGCACTTTTTGAAACAGCCATCATCCAGTGGGCTATGCTTAAACAGAACAACCTGGAAGAAGCGCATCAATTCAACTCCGTGTATGAAGCCCTAGTTGACAATTTTAAAAGACTTGTCACGCTTGAACATGATGTCTCGAAATTTGAAGAGCGTTATCATGGCTGGAAATTTCTCTTTACTTCTATCCGCGGAAATTCTGAAGAAGAAAATACGGTCAGACTTTTGCAGCATATTGCTGTTGAAGCCGGATTTGAAACTGAGTTCGCATACATAGATGAAGTAGAATTCTCGGCCCAGGAGGGTATCTTCTTTAACGATGAGAACTATGAGCTCTGGTTCAAACTCATCCCCTGGGAAGACATAGCCCTGGAAGAGTCAGACCTGGCGATGCTGCTTACCAACATCATTACTAACCAAAAAGCCATCATCTTTAACCCGCCCTACACCCTGCTTTTCCAAAGCAAAGGCTTGCTCAAGATACTTTGGGACCTGTACCCCAACCATCCTCTTTTGCTGGAGAGTTCTTTTGAGCCCTTAGAGGGACAAAAACAGGTCAAAAAACCAATATTTGGCAGAGAAGGAGGCAATGTAAGCATCTTGGATGAAAATGCCTCAGAGCTCGAATCTGTAGAAGGAGATTATGCCAACCACAAAATGCTCTACCAAGCCTACACGGAACTGCCGACTGACAAAGAAGGCAAAAGCTATCAGGCGGGTGTCTTCTATGCCTATGAAGCCTGTGGACTCGGGTTTAGAAAAGGTGGAAAAATTTTGGATAATATGTCAAAATTTGTGGGGCATATAGTCTCATAGGGTGCTGTTAACACAGCACCATGTAGGACAAATCAACTCCCGGGTTTCATTGCAGCCTGACACTCCACCTGCATGATCTTCACCTCATCAGTGTCTATCCGAGCAGCCGTAAGCTTACCGCCCCATAAACACCCCGTATCTAAAGCCAATACATGTTCATCTTGATGAAACCCAAGGGTTGACCAGTGCCCGAAGATGATCTTAAGGTCTAATTCTTTTCGCTTCTCGCATTCGAACCAGGGCTTTAACCCTTTTTCCCTGAGCTTATCTGTTGGTGCGCCTTTTTGTTTAAAATCGAGTCGATGGTCTTTATAGCAGTACCGCATGCGGGTAAAACTGCTGACGATGTAACGGTCTATGTCTTCAGGCATGGCATTACGGTCAAAACGCTCTACCCCTTCTTTGAACATCTTCCTTAGCCATCCCTCCGCATGATCGCTTTGTAGCTTCTCTTCAATACGGTTGGCATACTCTATGGCCATTCCCAAATCAAACTCCGGGGAGATGCCTGCATGAGCCATACAATACCCCAATGCAAAATCAGTATGTAAGAATTTTTGAGCTCTAAGCCAATCTATCAGCTCTTTGGCTCTAGGAGAGGCAAGTATAGGGTCAATGGTCGGATTGGACTTTTTGATACCATAATAGGCTGCAATAAGGGTAAGATCATGATTGCCCAAGACTATTTCAACATTTTCTTTTATGCTGTAAAGAAACTCCAGTACTTCCAGCGACTTGTCACCTCGGTTAACAAGATCACCTGCCAACCACAAGGTATCGTAACGTTCATCAAACTGTATCTTTTGCAATAATTGCTGTAGTGAATCATAACACCCCTGAATGTCACCTATTGCCCATACTGCCATTATCTGTACTCCATACAGATAAAATGAAGCGTGAAAAGTGAAGAATGAAGAGTTATCATGCTTTATATCCTAATGCTTCTTTGTATTTTGAAACTTTTTCATTAAATGACATTTTAGCATAAGCCGGAGAAGGTGAAGGCAAATAGACAGTTTCTATCTCCAAATGAGAAAAATGTGTTTTAAAAAGTGCTTCGGCTTTTTTACCCGTAAATGCCAACTTTCTAATGGTGGGATGTCCTTCCAAAAAAGAGTCTAGGTCATTGACCTCCTCCTGCTCCAAGGAACTGTCAAGAGAATTGTCACGACTACATGCTTTTACCATATCCCATAGACCGAACTTAGACTCTTTGAGTAACCAAAGCTTTTGATCACGGTTGTTCACAGGGTATGTCGTCACCGCTTCAAGAAGTTTCCAAAACTGGTTACGGGGATGAGCATAATAGAAGTTCTTTTCAAAAGACTGGATACTCGGGAAAGATCCGAGTATCAAAGTTTCTGTATCGCTGTAAACAATAGGATCAAAAGGATGTGCTAAAACTTCACTCAATATATTCTCCTGTAGGGTGTTGTACCCTTACAACACCAATAAATTAAAAAACCATAATAAATGGTGTTGTCGTGGGACAACACCCTACGGTTATTTACAAGCCTTACGCATATTTTGCACCATCAATACCAAAAGTGCAAAAGAAAAGATCTTAAAATTAATCTCACTTCCTTTGTGAGTGCTGATGAAGGCCGCCGACTTCGTCATCTCCTCACCTGCGAGTTGCATGGTCAGAATATCAGGCAGATAGTAGTATCCGAACATCAAACCTGCAGCAATGACAAAAAAAGTAGCGATCTGCGTGATAGTATCTCTCTCAAACTTCTTGTACTTGTACCCTTCATAAAGTGCTACCGCAATAACTGTTGCCGTTACCAAGTAAGAGAGCCTGACAAAGTTCTGTGTCATAATGAGACCCTCCTGATAGTGGCTTAGCACTTCACTTCCTAACCAATTTTCAGTATGAAACGTTACAGGCGCCACCACAATACCTGCAAACAGCCCTGCTCCCAGTGTTGCTCCCAAGAGTATTAAATAGGCGATTGTTGTTATTCTAAAATATTTTTTCATTTTGTGTTCCTTTTATGCGTATAGGGTGTTGTCATGAGACAACACCCTACGGGAATTTTATAATAAATCCTCGGTCTAAACCTGCCAGATCTTTATAAAATTCAATGGATTCTACCCCAACTTCATTAACAAAAACCTGGAGTGGCTCTTTTTGGTCATACCCCATCTCACAAGCCAACCACTTGATACCTTTATCTTTCACGTCCAAAATGATCTGCTTTAAGAGTTCATCTCCAACCCTGCCCCCAAAAAGAGCCTCTTTAGGCTCATAATCAACCACATTAGACGCTAGCAGACAATCTTCTGCAATGTAAGGCGGGTTGGATATCACGAGCTCTACAGGCTCACTCACTTTATCTATAAGGTTTGACTGGCGAAGTTCTATCTGCTCGGTCAGTCCAAAAGTTTCAATATTTTTCTGCGCTACCCTAAGTGGTGCTTCACAAATATCTGTAGCAACGATCTTCAGCTGAGGGAACATGCGTGCCAACATGATGGAGATCGCACCTGAGCCAACGCCTATCTCTGCGATCTGTGTGATATGTTCTTTTTGAATGATCTGAGCTGTTAACTCAATCAGTATCTCTGTCTCAGGACGGGGAATAAGTACACCCTCTTCAACAGCCAGATTGATATCATAAAAACTGACCTTTCCAGTAATATATTCATAAGGTTCATGCTTCGCACGCCTTTCAACCAGTTTCATAAAAGCCTCAAAGTCATTGACCTCTTCTTTTTCCTGCAGGAAAAGGTAAATACGCTCTTTACCAAGATGATATGATAAAAGCAGTTCTGCTTCAAACAGAGGCCGTTCACATGCCTCTGAAAGCTGCTCCTTTGCCCAGTTCAAAGCCTCTTTGATACTTTTTTTCAAATGCTTTACTTCTCTTCTTTATCCACAAACGCGAAGATCCCATCATTAGGCAAAGCCGGCTCTTCTATCTTTTCTTCTTCCCCGATTATGACGCCTGTAGCATCATAATTCATCGCTTTAAGACGCTCCAGGATCGGCGGGTGGGTATGATAGAAAAATATCACAAGCGGATGGGCTTTTGGAAAGGATTTGTTCTCTGTGACCAGTTTAAGCAGTGCAGAAACAAGATGTTCCTGTCCTCCAACTTTTGAGCCATACGTATCTGCTGCATACTCATTATGCTGAGAAACAAAACTCATGAATGGGTTAAAAACAAAACTGACAAGTGGTAGCAGCAGCATAAGCATCGCTATTTTCACACCGGCATGGGGAATGACACCCATTTCCGTAAAGAGTGCATCAGGAAGATGTCCAAAGAGATAAAATGCTATAAATAACAGTAATCCCATGAGCCCGATATTTTTCCAGATGTCTCCATGCGTAAAATGTCCAAGTTCATGCCCGAGTACCGCCAACAACTCTTTGGTATTGAGCTTTTCCCTGAGTGTATCAAAAAGCACCACTCTTTTATTTTTGCCTAATCCGCCAAAGAATGCATTTAGCCTGCTGTCGCGCTTACTGGCATCCATAATAAAGATACCGTCACTCTGTAGCCCTGCCTGCTCCATAAGTTTGGTTATCTCAGTTTTAAGTTCGCCCTCTTCTATGGGTGTGAACTTATTGAAAAGTCCCATAAATGTCGGCATAAAAAGATTGGCAAGGACTGCTACGGCGAACATCGCTACAAATCCCCAAAGCCACCACATTTCATAATTTGAGATAATCCAAGCCAGAAGTGCAAAAATAGCTCCACCGATAATGATGAACAGAAGCGCTGACTTAAGTGTATCTACTATGAACATTTTAGGTGTCATCTTGTTAAACCCGAAATCTTCATCTATCTTGAATTTTTGATAGAGTTCAAAGGGAAGTCCAACGATATAATTAATAACAATAAATCCAAATAAAAAGAGTACAGCCTGAAGTATATTCCCCTCTACCTGCACCAAAGAGGAGAGCCATGCAAATCCTGCAAATACCCACCAGATGAACATCAGATAATCCACAAAATGCTCAATAATCGCCACTTTTTCTTTAGCCACAGCATAATTTGCCGCCACCATATATTTCCCTGCTGACATCAACACAGGATCTTTACGCTTTTCCTGATTGATATAGCCTACCTGCATCACCGAGATATAGATCCGCATAAACGTATAGAGCGAATAGATCCCTATAATGATTTCTAACATAAAATAACCTCACAAAAAACAGCTAAATGCAATGCAGTCACACTTTAGTGTCAATGAAAACAACGACATAAAAGGCAGCTTGTTGGCAAGGCATCAGCTCTTTAATTTTTCTTTTTTTTGGTTCGTTTCTTTTTCTTTGCACCAACGCAAAGAAAAAAAATGAACAGAAACAAGCCAAATATATCACGATGAACTTTATCAAGCCTTAAAAGAGTATAATTTCACAAAAAAACAAAGGCAAGCATCTATGGCACTCATAGACCTCTTCAACATTAAAAAACAATACGACATCAAACTTCTCCTTGATGACGTTGATTTTCATCTCAACGTTGGTGAGCGCATTGCCATTGTAGGACAGAACGGATGCGGCAAATCGACTCTGATGAAGATAGCCCTTGGAAGCGAGGAACCCACAGAGGGAAAACGTGTGGTCAACAACGCTATTCAGGTTGAAATGCTTGCACAGCAACCTCAATTTGATGCAACGCTTACGGTAAGAGATGCCATTTTAAATGAACTGACAGAACTTAGAGTTGCACAGCAAGAACACGCCAGACTCAGTGCAGCAGTTGCGGAAAATTTTGAAAACAAAGAGCTGATAGCACAACTTGAAAACATCTCTGCCTACCTCGACCACCACAACGCATGGAACCTGGATGACAAAATAGAGCGTATTTTACAGGAGTTCAAACTGAAAGAGTATGAGAACCGTTTGGTCATCTCACTCTCGGGTGGAGAGCAGCGTCGCGTGGCTTTGGCTTCACTAGTGCTTAAAAAACCTGATGTACTGCTACTGGATGAGCCCACCAACCATCTTGATGTCTATATGGTAGAGTTCCTTGAAGAGATACTGCTTAAAGAAAAGTTCACCCTGCTTTTCATCTCTCACGACAGACACTTCATCGACACCATTGCTACACGTGTCATAGAGGTAGAAAACCAAAAACTTGTCTCGTATAAAGGAGGCTACCGTGACTACCTGCTGCAAAAAGAGGAGCGTATGAAATCTCTGGCAAAAAGCCATGAGACCCTACTCAAAATGCTTAAACGGGAAGAGGAGTGGCTGGGTAAAAGTGTACGTGCCAGAGAAAAACGTAACCAGGGACGTAAAGCCAGAGTCTTTGAACTTCGTGAACAAGCCAAGAAAAACCCTACTCTCATTCGAAAAATGCAAGTGGAGCTGGAGCGTGAGAAAAAAAGCTGGAAAGGTGAAAAAGGGCTTAGTAAACGCAAAATGCTCTTTGATATAGAAAATCTTCACTACACCATTGCAGGCAAAAATCTCATAGAAGATTTCTCTACCCGTATCCTGCAACGTGACAAGATCGCCATTGTAGGCATCAACGGTGCAGGAAAATCCACTCTGCTCAAACTTCTACTTGGGCGTCTAAAAGCTGATAGCGGCAGCATTAAAAAAGGTGATTTTTCCATAGGCTACTTTGACCAGCATAGAGAAATGCTCAATGATGAACATACACTCATAGAAACTTTTTGTCCTGATGGCGGAGATCATGTAGATGTGCAGGGAAGCCATATGCATGTCTATGCTTACCTTAAAACATTTCTTTTTCCTGAAGAGTATATGACCAAAAAAGTAGGACAACTCAGTGGTGGAGAGAAAAATCGTGTGGCTTTGGCACTGCTCTTTACAAAAAATGTTGAATGTCTAATACTTGATGAGCCCACCAACGACCTGGATATTCAAACCATCACAATCTTGGAAGATAAACTCATTGCTTTCCCCGGAGCTTTACTCTTTGTGTCACATGACCGCTACTTCATAGACAAGATCGCTTCCAAACTCTTCATCTTTAAAGGAAATGGGCTGATAGAAGAGTCTTATCAGGGCTATACAGAGTATTTGGAAATAGAAAAAGAGATGAACGAGCTTGGGAATTTAGAGCTAGAGTTAAAAAGTGCTCTAAAAAAAGAAGAGAAACCTAAAGAAAAAAAACAGACTAAACTCAGCTATAAAGAACAGAAGGATTTTGATACGCTTCCTGATGAAATAGAAGCTTTAGAAGAAAAAATAGAACAACTCAATCACTGTTTGGCTGATCCTGAATGTTATCAGGAAAAGGGTTTGGGTGCTCTCTCAGAAGAATTAACTGAACTAGAAAAGATATATGAAGAGAAGAGTGAAAGATATTTGGAGATTTTAGATATCTTTGAGTCTCTACAAGCGTGAAGCAGTTCACGTTTGCTTAACGGGGTTGCCTTCGCGGGTCGCTTTGCTCCACCGCTTTGGTTCCGACCCTACAAACGTGAAGCAGTTCACGTTTGCCTAACGGGGTTGCCTTCGCGGGTCGCTTTGCTCCACCGCTTTGGTTCCGACCCTACAAACGTGAAGCAGTTCACGTTTGCCTAACGGGTCTCACCAGTAAAGCATTACGCTTCTTCTTCCCCAGCGCAGCGCTCTTCTACGGTTTGTCCCCATATAAATATCAATACGTCTTCTAAAACGTTTATTCATCTTGTCTCGTACTGTATAATATCCCGGTAAACCGCCGATTCTTACCCTTGAACCGTTTCTCAGACCATACCGAGTAAGCATGTCACGCGATACAGCAATGATCTTCATACCCGGACGGATACGGTTATTCCATGCCGCCAGGAATGGCGTATTGTCTGTTTGCCTCCTGTGAGAACTGTAGGCCGTTGCCGTAACACGAAGTTTTCGTTTGCCAAATCCGTGGATCATTTTAGATCTATAGGTATATTTTTTTACTTTTTTTGATCTTGATTTCGCTAATCTTTCTTTTTTATGTTTTGCAAGTAATCTTTTTTGTTCTGCTTTTTGTTGAGCCAATTTATGAGGTAAAGGTAAAAGTATTTTCTGCCCTATGCGTATAGGTGCATTCTTTTTCAGTCTGTTTAATTTTATGATCGCATCGGAGCTAAGGTTGAAATCTTTTGCGATAGAACCTAAATTGTCTCCCGCTTCCACTATGTACTCTGCCTTTGCGATCGTATCAACTCTCTTTTGGCTGTATGGTATGATCAATTTTTTACCTATACGGATCGCTGCACCTTTTTCTAAATGGTTTAAAGCTCTTAATGTGCTTCTCTTTATACCGAACTTTGCAGCGATCGTACTGATACTGTCACCTTCTTCAATAACGTAGTAACCTCCTTGTATTACTTGTTTCTGCGCAGGCTTTAATGTCTCTTCCTTTTTTTCTTCCTTCTCTTTGACAATTTTTAAAGCTTCTTGTTTTTTTCTTTCTTTTTCTTCTTTTATCTTCTGCATTTTTTCCAGAAGGACTCTTCTGTGTATCCTGAGTTTCTCTATTCTGGAATTCATTCTTTCTTTTTGAGTCTCTTTTGAAATAACAGGCTGTATTGTTATTGGTTCCGTTCCCTTAAATCGTACAGGTTCTTCTATCTTCACATATTTTTCGATCATGTCTTCTACTGAAATGACCTTTATTGAGGTTTTTGGAGGCACAGGCAGCGTTTTAGCTGCGATAAGTTTGTGTCTGTTTGTTTCATATTTTATCTCTCTGACCTTAACAAACTTCTGACCATAAGGATTACATTCTGTTATGCCACCCGTTACTACTCTACAATCTACGATTATTTTAGCTGCAGCATTTTCAAGTAGTAAAAACGGTAATACAATAATAAATGTTAAATGATTCCTTATCATAAATACTATAACTGAACTATAAAAAATTCAGCATTTCTCCTTTGATAGCTTCTTTTTCCACTACAAGATTATGTATCACAGGTTTTTCAAACAGCTCGTTTATCATGGCAGGGACAGATACGTTTGCATGTTCACTTACCCATTTAAGTGCTTCAATATCACCCTCTACTTCATGCCCCAATGCTTTAGAAACAGCAGGACTGAACTTTGTCCATTCTGCCGTTGAATAGACGACTGTAGGCAGTTTTTTTTCTCTTAAAGTTTCATATGCCCTCATGCATGTTGCAGTATGCGGATCCATGACATAGCCTTTTTTAGCATACATACCTACCACAGCTTCACATTCCATATCATCGGAAAAGGATGCATCAAAGTCTTCTCTAAGCGATGAGAGTTCCGTACTTGTTAGCGTAAATTTATTCTCAGCAGCCAAGGCTTCCATGAGTTCTTTGGTACGGGCTGCACCGAATTTATCGAACATAACACGTTCTATATTTGAACTTTTCAAAATATCCATTGCCGGCGATTCCGTCTGAATAAGCTCTCTGTTTGTCAGATCATAGACTCCATCATTGATCCAGTCTGTCAAAATATTATTGATATTGGATGAAATAAGGATCTTCTCTATAGGGAGTCCCGCTTTTTTGGCATAATAGGCACCCAGAGCATTTCCAAAGTTACCGCTTGGTACCACCAAATATATCTTTTCACCCATTTTGACCACATCTTTACGAATCAATTCCAAATAGGAGTGTATATGATAGATAATTTGAAAAATAATTCTTCCGAAATTCACTGAATTTGCAGCAGAAAGTTTGATACCTCTTTCTTTAAGCTCTGCTTTAAAATCTTCAGATGCCAGAAGATCTTTAAGTGTATTTTGCGTGTCATCGAAATTTCCTTTGACACCTATCACTTTAAGGTTGGGGGCATCTTCGGTTACCATTTGCAGTCTTTGCACATCTGATGTACCACCATCAGGGTAAAGACAGGCAACTTTTACGCCCTCCTGATTCTTAAATGTTTCCAATGTAGCAGGACCGGTATCTCCGCTTGTTGCCGCCATTATAAGGTATTTCTCACCCCTTTTTTGAGCCAATTTGCTCAATATATAACCAAAAGGCTGTAGTGCCATATCTTTAAATGCACGTGTTGGACCGTGATAAAGTTCACTGACAAAACAGTCTTTTTCTATCTGCGTTAAGGGCACAGGATTTGAAGGTTCATCAAAAGTATCATATCTTTTAAGCGCTTCTTCCAGTACTTCTGTTTCAATATCTATGCCAAACTCCTGTAAAAAATCCAATGCCAATGCCTTATAGTGGCTTTCCAGATGCCCTTCTAAAAAGTCCTTATCTAAACTTGGAAGGTTTTCAGGAACATAAAGTCCGCCAAAACTGGCACTTGGGCTAAGTATCGCTTCTGAAAATGGCACAGATGATGGTTTTACTCCATCATTTCCCCGTGTCTCAATAAATTGCATCTATCATCCTTCTGGCAATCCCTCACAATAAGGGTCCCCTCATTTCTATTAACGGTAATTATAGCTAAAAAAACTAAGGACTACTGCCTTAGAAGCTTGATCATATAGAAGTTTTTAGCCCTTTTGAAACTATTTGTCTCACCTGCAACAACAATACTCCCGTCACTCATACGTGCCACACCATGCCCTACATCTTTTCTTTCATCTCCATAAACATGTGACCAGATAAGCTCTCCTGCTTTATTAAGCGCCAATACATAGGCACTGTGATTCCCTTTTCCCAAAGTGTTAGTCCCCCCAACCAATATGAAACCGCCGTCACGGGTAGTTGCCACGGCATTACCATATTCATAGTATTTAAATCCATAGATCTTGTGCCAGATCGTTTTTCCTTTTGCATCGATCTTCATAACAGTCAGGTCACTTTGGGAACTTCCGTAAGAACGTGTACTCCCGACAGCAACAATGCCGTTATCCACCGTAGGTGTTACACCCAGAAGCATATCTTCATACTCTCCGCCAAAGTGTTTTCTCCAACGCATTTTTCCATTCTGATCAAGCTGCATAATAAGAAAGTCACTATCCCCCGCACGCTCCAGTTCTCTATATCCGACAAGTACCATTTTCCCATCACGTGTACGGGTTAAAGCTGTAGCCACATCATCTTTCGAACCGCCTATAGTATGGGCATTGATCAAGTCACCATTTTTTGAAAGTTTGGCAATATAGATGTCCTTGTCTCCCTCTTTACTGTAAGATTCTGTAGCACCAACAATAAGCATCCCTCCGTCATCTGTTCCTGCTATACCTCCTGCATATTCATCACGAACACCGCCTAGTGTTTTCTCCCAGATCTTTTTGCCGTCCAGAGATATTTTTGCCACATAGAGATCATAATCATAGTTTTTACTGAAAGATTTTGAACGTCCCAATACCAAAATACTTCCGTCAGCAGCACGAGCAATGGCCTTTCCTTCATCTTTTTTCTTACCGCCTAGCCACAAACGCCACTTCATCTCTCCATTGGCATTCATGCGTGTAACACAAATATCTGTACGCTGTGCACCATAAGACTTGCAGGTACCTACAATGGCACTCTCTGCATTTTCAAGAGCGACAATACCGTAAGCAATATCATCTTCTTTTCCCCCATAAATTTTTTGCCACTGTGCAACATAGGCCTCTTTCTTCTTTGCTACAGGTTCCTTGGCATATGGTAAAACACTCAGAAGAAGCAAACCCGACATGACATAAAATATTTTCATCATTTTTCATCCTTAAAATAATTATTTTTTATTATACAGTAAAATAATTATTTATACAAAAATAGATAAAAAATAAACCGCATATATTTAGAGAAAATACATCGTTTATACTAAAATGATCTGATATCTGTTGAGAGAGAATCTTGAGTATTTAGTGATATTTCATTTTCTACTCCTGCGAGTAAAGTTGAATAGATAGGAAAAAGAATGTCTACTTGCAAAAGCAATAAAATAAAACAAACACTAAAATACTTAAGAAATAGAAGAAAGAAGCTATCTAAGAATTAGATATGCTTGTATACCTCTATTGGTAGCCTGGCATTCTACGTGAGATCCATGACTTTCCGCACCCACCTCGCGATGAATTTGGCTTTTTCAATACAGTATAACCGTATAAGGAACTATACCATGTTAATACTTAATTCAGGTAAAGAATTACCTTATTCTTACCTAAGTATTACCTTACAGCTCTATACAGGTTCCGACACCTGAACTTGTCAATATCTCCAACAACAAGGAGTGTTCTACACGCCCGTCTATGATATGCGCTTTCTTTACACCACCACGCAATGCTTCTATGCACGCATCTACCTTGGGAACCATTCCGCCGCTTATCGTACTGTTTGCTTTGAGTGCTTCAGTTTTTGCTATGTCAAGATTGGTGATGAGTTTCATCTCTTTATCCAAAACCCCTGCCGTATCTGTCAGGAACAGTATTTTTCTTGCTTCCAGTGCTACAGCTATCTGACTGGCTGCAAGATCTGCATTAATGTTAAATCCGGGATGCCCTATGCTGCTGCTTGAAGCAATAGGTGCGACAACAGGCACAAATCCGTCATCTATGATATTATCTACGATCTCCGGATTGACGTGTTCTATGGTCCCCGTATACCCAAAGCTATCAAAGTCCTTTGGGCGCGCTTCAAGAAATTTTGCATCTTTCCCGGAAATACCTATCGCTTTTCCCCCATGATTATTGAGCAGTGAAACGATCTCTTTGTTGATCTCTCCGCTCAGTACCATCTCGGCAATACGCATGACCTCTTTGGTCGTCACACGCTGACCATCGACAAATTTTGTCTCTACGCCAAGATCAGTCAAAAGGTCTGTAATGCTCTTGCCGCCGCCATGTACAATGATCGGCTTCATCCCGACAAGATGCAGAAGTACAATATCTTGTGCGAATTGTTCTTTAAGGTCAGTACTGGTCTGTGCTGAACCGCCATATTTAATGACGATCTTTTCATTCGCAAATTTTTTAATAAACGGCAAAGCATCAAGAAGCGTCTTGACCACATCTATTTTACTTTTCATCCATGTCTTCCTTTTTGACAGAGTGTCCTTGCAGCCTATTGCTCTTTATTGATTTTGTTTTGGAATCAATATATTCATCTATCTGAGCAAATATCTCATTTTGAATCTCTAATTTTAACTTCATTATTGAGAGGGGCAACTTAAATCCTTGCATTTTTACAGCATCCTTTTGGGTCACAAGTAAACTTTCGGCACCGCTCTCCTGCATAAGTCTTTTCAGTGTTTCTTCTTCAAAATAAGCATGATCTTCCAAATATACTTTTTGTACAATACCCTCAGGTAGGTACGGATCGAGTCTATGGGGGTTTGAAATAGCCGTAACAAGAAGCATCTTGGGTCTTAGATCATCGTAACTTACTTTTCGAATAAACGCTTTCCCTTCATGAAGTACCATATCTGCATATTTTTCAGAAAACCAAAACTCTCTAAAAGGTCCCGCAGGGAACGGTAGAGGATTCTTGATCATTTCAGGCTTTAAAAGTATCTCATACTTTTTTATTTTCACTCGATTAAATCCATCATCAAGAATGATCAGCTTTGCACCCTGTTCTTTTGCCAATTGAATTGCATTTTGCCTGTCTTCACTCACTATTACCGAAGCACTAGGTAAAGAAATTGCCATCAGCATCGGTTCATCACCACTTTGTTCTACTGTGGCAAGTATTTCTCCTTTTTGACTTACCTGCAATAACCCTTCGCTCTTTCTGCCATATCCGCGCGATATGATCGTTACATCTTTGTATCTTGATGCCAATGCTATGACAAAAGGGGTCTTCCCACTTCCTCCAACGATAAGGTTACCTATGCTTACAATAGGTATATCAAACTGTTTTTTGGGGAGTAGTATCCTTCTTAAATACATGAACACACCATAAAGAAGAGAAATAGGCAATAATAAGAGTATCGTTAAATAATGATACCATTTCGGTGCAAAAAGCATCTGTTCGTAAGCATAACTCATTTACACTCTTTTGCACCGAGTTTTTTGATCTCCGAACAGGTAAAACCTGCCTCTTTTCGAGCCTCTACATTGATATGAGGTCGATGTTTGGAAAGTAATTTATAGCGTTCAAGTATCTCAAAATAGATACTTTCTTCCAATGCATTTTTTTCACAAAGATATTTAAACCACTTGTCCCCTTTATGCACATGGTCGATCTCTTCTTCATAGATCACGTTCAGTACATCGATGAGTTGTTTTACCAAAGGATGTTTACGCCTGTTGTCCAATTTTTTAATGATCTGTGGATTTACATCAAGCCCCGAGGCTTCATAGTAACGGGGGACTATTGCCATCCTGTCAAGTACAGAATCAGCAGTATGCTCAGCAGCATCAAAAAGCCCGCAATGTACAGGGAAATCCCCATACTCATAGCCCAAGGTATCAAGAACTGCTTTGAGCATTTTAAAATGTCGTATTTCATCCTCTGCCACAATCAACCAGTCTATTTTGTATTCCATAGGCATCTTGGGAAAACGATAGACTGCATCCAGTGCCAGATCGATAGCTGAATATTCTATATGTGCAATGGCATGTACCAAAGTGGCCAAACCCTCATCAGTATCAAAATCCTTTCTTGGGGGTAATTCTCTGGGATCAACAATGCGACACTTTGAAGCATAGGAAGGTTCTTTAAATAACTTTGGTTTAAAATCAGCCTCTTCACTAACCTGATTTTGGTTACAATATTCCAAACATTGAATGGTCAACTCCTCCTTGAGGAGAATATCACCACTGATAATAGCTTGTTCCAGGATTTGATACATATTCATAAGGAAATTATAACCGATGCAGATTAAAATACAGCCTATGGGACCGTACCAGACCAATTGTTACATTGCCACGGTTGATGGCAAAGACTTCATTATCGATCCTGGTGTAGATGCGACGTCGTGGGTCTTGAATAATGTCAGCAACCCTGTAGCCATCCTCAATACGCATGGACATTTTGACCATGTATGGTCCAATGCAGAGATCAAAAAGATCCTTGATATTCCCATCTACTGTCCAAAAGATGATACTTTTATGCTCACAGATGATCCTTTGGGACAAGGCACACCCAAAAGTATTCCCGACTATGAGGTCACCGGAGATGAAACGCTTACCATAGCAGGAGTAAAAATAAAGTATCGACACTTCCCTGGACATACTCCGGGATGCAGCATCATCGAAATAGGAGATGTCTGGTTTTCTGGAGATTTTCTCTTCCAACAGAGTATAGGAAGATGGGATTTCCCATCATCAAGTGCAGAAGACATGCTAAAAAGTTTGGAGAAAGCCTTAAAAATAGAGGAAGACTACACCATATACCCCGGTCATGGACTCAGTACGACTCTCAAAGCAGAACAGAGGGTCATACCTTTTTGGATAGATCAAGTCAAGAGGAGTATTTAAACTTTAGAATAAAGAGAATTGTTTATATTCAGATGAGCCGTTAGTTCCATACTAATCTTTGGGTTTTATGGTCAAAGAAGTAGGTCAGGATTAGGACAACCCGACCTGCAAAAAAGGATTTCCAGCGCCTCTTAATACGAGAACTTATATCCTCTACGTCTTACAGTGTGTATCACCTGGAAACCGAGTATACTCTTCAAACGTTTACGTATCTGATTGATCGCAACTTCAACCGTGTTATCACTTACATACTCCGGCTCTTCCCAGAGTGCATTAATGATCTCATCTTTGGAGAATACACGCTGTTTCCTAAGTGCAAGGTATGCCAAGATATCAAATGTCTTACCGTTCAGAGAAACGATCTTCTGATCGAATTCAATCTTCTTGTTAGCGATATCGATCACAAGTTTGTCTATATTTACCTGCGTACCGAAAAGGTGTCTCATATTTGCCAATACTCTTGCAGCAACAAGATCCGCATGTTCACAGTGATTATAGATCACATCATCTGCACCTAAAGCAAAAAAACCTGCCTGTTGACGGTAATCAGACGTCAAGATCATGATCTTTGTTTCACTCTTCTTTTTCTTCACTTCATTGACATAGCGTTCAAGCGAAAACTTCACGCCTTCATCTACGATAATGACAAGTTCGTAGTGTCTAAAATCTGTAAAGTTCGTTGCATCATACATGTCTTTTGCATTATCAACGATACAGATAAAATATTTGTCCAGTTCTTTTTCAAGGTCCTTAACGTATTCGTCGCTGAAACCTACTGTTAGTATTCTCATAGTGTTATACTGTTCCTATCTACTCAAAAAGTAAACAAAGCTTAAACAGAAGCTTAAATTTTTTCTACTTTTCTCTTTTAATAGCGTATTTATAGCAAAATCAACCTTATTTAAAAATAAAAGTAACTTTTTAGCCTTTTGGGTATGATTTGCTTTGTATGCCTGATTCATTAAAGAAGTATAGTAAAAAATTGTCAAAAAAATGTCAATTTTTTATTTTTTTATCGCTTTTATGTAGACGCGCTTGGGTGCGGGGTATCCTTCAACTGTTTTTTCAGGGTCATTCGGGTCAAGGAAATCTTCAAGGCTTTGGGTATCGATCCATTCTGTTTTTCTCTGTTCTTTTGATTCTGTTTTCATTATCTCCAGCACTTCAACACTCTCAAACCCTGCTCTGCAACACCAGTTTTTCAATGCATTGACCGTAGGTACAAAGTATATATTGGGAATCTTGGAGTATCTGTCTTTGGGAGTAAGGGCTATCTCTTCTTCCCCGTCTATCATAAATGTATCAAGTATAAGCTCTCCCCCTTTGTTAAGTCCTTTAAAGAGAGATTTCAGCATAGCTACGGGATCAGAACGATGATAAAGTACACCCAGACAAAAAAGTGTATCGAACTTATGTTCATAGAACGCTACATGCTCTACACCCAATAGTTCATAGACAATATTTGATTTTACAAAGTGGTTTATGAATTGAAACTGGGAGTAGTAAATTGCGGAAGGGTCAAACCCTATCAGTTTTTTAGGTGACTGTGAAAGCATACGGAAAAGGTAATAACCGTTATTGCAACCGATATCACCTACTATTTTATCTCTAAGGTCAAAATGGGGTTCCAGCAAATTGTATTTGATCTGACTCTGCCATTCTGAATCGATAAAAAGATCATTGATCCCAAACGGGCCTTTACGCCAAGGTTTCATAAGCAGGGCAGTTTGTTTTATCTGCTCTGCCTCTTCATTAGAAAGGTTTTCTATTTGTATCTCTATACTGTTACCAAGTGTGACCTTTGCATGCGGATACTCCGGCAGAGCTTTGATCGCTTCCTGATAAGGCTTGATATTCTTCCATGTAAGCCATTTTTGGCGTTCTTCTCTTACACTATTCAGATTCATTAGTTATTTGATATATGCTTTTTTGATCACCTGATCAAAAAGAGGTTTGTTCATTCCTCTGGAAACGGATACATTCTCTATTTTTCTGACAGTGTCCTGCCCTGAGACCACTTCTCCAAAGATCGTATATCCACCATTGAGATGTGGTGTTGGTACGGTCGTAATGAAAAACTGACTACCGTTTGTGTTTGGTCCTCTGTTTGCCATGGCAAGCAAGAATGGCCTATCAAACACAAGATTGGGTGAATTCTCATTTTTAAACTCTTTACCCCAGATAGACTGACCTCCTCTGCCTGTACCTGTCGGGTCTCCGCCCTGTATCATAAAGTTCTTGATCACTCTATGAAAAATAATTCCGTCATAGTATCCTTTTTTAACAAGCCCTACAAAGTTCTCTACCGCCAAAGGTGATTTCTTGGGATATAACTTAAGTTCGATTTTCCCTGCATTGGTTTCCAGTACCACAATAGGTGCTTTGCCGGTATTTGCAGCAGCTGATTTTACTTCTTCGGCATTCACCTGTAAACACAAGCCCAAAAAAAGCAATCCAATCAATAATTTCTTCATTTATATATCCTTTTCACAATGGTCTATATTCAGTTTTTGAAGTATTCTGGTAAAAAAATCTCCAGCCTCTCTGTGTACATCGTCATGAAATTCCATATAAATACATTGGATATCCGGTCTATCATTTGAGACCTTGTCAAAAATAAAAGGGGCCTTCCCGGTCTCTTTTTTTGTATCGTTAATAGCCTGAAGTATCTCATTTTTCAATGTCATATTATCACCAAAAATAAGGCTTAATCCTTCATAGCGCTCTTCCATTCTGATATGTGCTTTAATTTCCTGACATCTGTCCATTTTTTACCTTTATATATTGATAGTTGATTATAGCGCTTTTCACATTTATTTTGCATAACTCGTTGCCCGTGTCTCACGAATTACATTGACCTTTATTTCACCGGGATACTGCACTTTGTCCTGTATCTCTTTTGCGATCTCTTTACTTAAAAGAACAGCTTCATTGTCACTTATTTTCCTGGCATTGACAAAAACCCGTATTTCACGACCTGCATTGATCGCATATGCCTGAAACACACCTTTCCTGCCTGTGGCGATCTCTTCTATCTCTTTGACACGTTTCGTAAAACTCTCCAGGACTTCACGTCTTGCACCCGGTCTTGCAGCACTGAGTGTATCTGCGGCACAGACAGCTGCACTCTCCACTGAATCTGGTTCTTCATGCCCATGATGGGCATAAATAGCATTAATGACCGTAGGGTGTTCATTGTGTCTGCGGCATATCTCTGCACCTATGTCTACGTGGGAGCCGCCCATATCCTGAGTCAAAGCCTTACCGATATCATGCAAGAGCCCTGCACGCATGGCCAGCTTTTCATCTCCACCCATCTCGGCAGCCATTACTTTTGCCAGTTTTGCCACTTCGAGAGTATGTGCCAATGCGTTTTGTCCGTAACTTGCTCTGTATTTCATGCGTCCAAGCAGCCTTACAAGTTCTTCGTGCATCGGGAAAAGCCCCAGATCTATGAGAATATTCTCACCCTCTTCATAGGTTTTCTGCTCAAACTCAGCCTGCACTTTCTCATGCACCTCTTCGATCCTTCCGGGATGGATACGTCCGTCTTCAACGAGTATCTCTATCACACGTGTAGCGATCGCTCTTCTGTAAAGGTTAAAAGAACTTACCAAAATCACGCCCGGTGTTTCATCCACAACGATGTCTACACCTAAAAGCATCTCAAGGGTCTTGATATTTCTTCCCTCTTTGCCGATAATACGGCCTTTATGTTCGTCACTGGGCAGAGCGATAAGATTTATCAGTCTCTCTCCGGCAAAATCACCTGCATAACGTGTGGTTGCCTGCGCTAAGATATAGTTCGCTTTTTTCTCTCCTTCTTCTTTGGCCAACTGTTCATACTTACGTACTATTCCTGCGATCTCTGAACGGCTCTCTTCTTCCACCTTTTCCAAAATATAGTTTTTTGCTTCTTTTTTGGTTAGCGAAGCTACGTTTTGCATCACATGAATAGCTTGATCGATCTCTTCTTGTTTTTGCGCTTCAAGTTTTTCTAAACTCTTTTCTTTTTCTTCAACATGATGCTGTAAAAGCGCCAATCTCTCTTCTTCTTTGACCAACTCTTTGCTCTGCAGGATCAAAGCACGGTTACGCTCCTCAACCTCGGCAATCCGGTTTTGGAACTCACGTTCCAACTCCAGCTCTTTGGTCTTTATCTTGACATTGGCTTCCTGCAGTAAAAGTTCCGCCTCATTGGCTATGGCTTTGGCCTTTGCTTTTGCCTCCAGCTCCAAATGTGCGAATTTCTTTTTTGTACTGCTTTGTAACCACAGGTAGAAAACTCCTGCTCCCACGGCTACACCAGCCAACCCGGATATTCCTATCATCCCTAACATATTTATCCTTCTCTATAAAAGAAAAAGCGTAAAAAAATATATCTATCTCATTCTTATGGCACGATGACCACATCTGCTTTTACATCATAATGGTCTGTAATGATCTCTTTACTATAACACAATTCACGTGCCACAAACACTATATTATTTATATTTTTAATCTCTTTTTCAAAAAATCTATCATACATCCCCTTTCCGAATCCTACACGTCTGCATGTAACATCCATCCCCACTATAGGTACGATAGCTATATCTAATTTTTTAGTTCTATACTGTTTTGAATCTTTGGGTTCTTTTATCCCAAAACGTTTTTTCTCTAGTGGTAATCTATATTTTACCACCCTAAAACTTTTACCCACCATAAACGGCACATAGAGTTCTCTCTTTTCCTGTCTTAAACGTTTAATAAGCGGATAAAGGTTCACCTCTGTCCCCAAGGGAAGATAGAGCATGATCTTGCGTGCATTATGCTCCATGATGAATTGATACAAACGCCGTGTTACCAATTTGTCTTTTTTATAGCTATTGATGACACTTGCCTTTTGTAAACGTTTTAAACAATACTTCCTGAAATGATTTTTGTTATTATCTCTTTGCATGACTTCCATTCTTTTTAGTGCTCTTTTGGTATAATCTGTCTAATTATAACGTAAGCTTTGAAGGAATGAAGTGAAAAAAACCTGCACACTGCTCTTAACCATTATTTTAATATGTTTAACGGGCTGTGAAGATAAAAAGTCTCAAGAATCGAATACTCCCATAGAGAATACAACCGATATCCTTAGCCCAAAAGGTAAAGTACAACACGACATACATGAAAACAAGACGAACAATACAGCCCCTGCAACCACTTCAAGGCATACTTTTGTTTTAAACGATATCGAACAGAGCAGGTATACGATCAGTATTGACAATAAGAGCATTACGTCTACCGACATCACTGCACCCTTGATACTGATCAACCTCTTTGCCACATGGTGCCCTCCCTGCAGAGGAGAGATACCCTATCTCTCCGATCTCCAAAAAAAGTATAAAAACAAACTGTTTATTGCAGGGGTACTTGTAAATGACAGGCAAAACAACAGTACTTTGAAGACCTTTATAAAAAAACATCATGCAGATTACTATATCTCAAACAGTGAAGACAATGATGCTTTTGCAGCACAATTGGTAAAAGGTCTGCAACTTCCTGAAAATTTTCCGTTACCGCTTACTGTTTTGTATAAGAAGGGAAATTACTATATACACTATGAAGGTGCTGTCCCTGTAGAAATGATAGAGCACGATATTCAAGAAGCAATAAAATAAGGAAGACTATATGTTTAATCTGTTTAAAAAAGTGTTAGGGAGGACGAATGAAGCCATTAAAGAGGTTGCCCCGACAAAAAGAAAAGAACTCAGTAAAGATGAATTTGAAGATATTCTGCTTGAGGCCGATGTCAACTATGCATTGATAGAAAGACTTTTAGATGCACTTCCGGAGAAGATCAATCGTGTCCAGGCATTCAACTCTCTTATCTCCGTATTCCAATATAAAGCTGACTGGAAAGAGAGTGATGTAAAACCTTTTGTTGAAATGATCATTGGTGTCAACGGTGCAGGAAAGACCACGACGATCTCTAAACTGGCTTTCCGTTATCAGCAGGAAGGGAAAAAAGTGATCCTGGGGGCAGGAGATACTTTCCGTGCAGCAGCCATAGAACAGCTTACGCGATGGGCAGCAAAACTGGATATCCCTATCGTAGCGACACAACAGGGACATGACCCTTCTGCTGTAGTCTATGATACGATAGAATCAGCCAAGGCAAAAGGGTATGACAATGTCATTATAGATACAGCCGGAAGGCTCCATACGCAGACAAATCTCTCTGAAGAACTCAAAAAAATGATACGTGTTGCAAATAAAGCCCAAGAAGGAGCACCACACAGAAAAATACTCATACTTGACGGTACCCAGGGAACTTCAGCCATCAATCAGGCAAAAGCATTCAATGAAATGATCGGAATTGATGGTATAATCATTACGAAACTTGACGGTACTGCCAAAGGTGGAGCAGTACTCAGTATTGCCGATGAACTTAAAATGCCTATTTTCTATATAGGTACAGGAGAGCAACCCAAGGATTTGATCCGCTTTAAAGCCAATGAGTATGTCAATACTATTTTAGATGAGATATTTATCTAGGGAGCGTATATATGAGAGCATTCATCAATCTTTTTTTAACATTGGTCCTGCCTATCAGTACAATAAGTATTGTGATTGCCATCATCTATTATGCAATGGATTTCGATATCACCAAAGCTTTAAGGCTTGGTACTCTGACCGGAGTATTCGCAGGAATAGGGTTTTCACTGCTTATGACATCGGGCTTACTCCTTACTCGCACAATACGGGCGGCTGTCCATCGTCCTCAAAGCAAGCGGAAAAACAACCATGCCTCATTTCAGAAGACCCTTTCGGTAGCAAACGGCCCTATCGATAGACAACTGATGTTGCTTATGGATAAAGAACTTGCTTTTGAAGTTTCCCTTTATGCAATTACAGATCAGCATATCGGTAAGATCTCACACGAAGATAGAAATAAAGGCTCCATTCTTATACACACACCCAAGGAGAGTATTTCTTTGGCCATCTCACCATTGACGAGGCATACTTCAAAAATGGAGATCAAAGCAAATACTGACAGCAAGAATGTGCAAAGAATCATCACTTATCTTAAAGCCAAAGAGCGCTCATTTATGGATTACTAGAGCCGGTATCAATCCAAAGAAAATCTTTCACGGTAAATTGTTTGGAGATCCGTTTTATCTTTATACTCAATCATATCGCCTATGACTATAGTGATCTCCCGTTGCCTACTGCTGTCTTTGAGTGCCTCTTGTAAGACTTCTGCAGCATTTCCCTTAATATATACAGGCAATATCGGCAATCTGTTTTTTAAAGCGATGATCCGTGAACCTTCTTTGAATTCAGTCAGCGGAGCTTCTGTTTTATTTCGCGTACCTTCGGGGAATATAAAGATGGAACTGCCCTCTTTTACACCTTTTTTGATATCTGCAAAAAACCCGCTCATTTGACTCTTTTCTCTGTCAAGCAAAATGGAACCTGCATTACGAACGAACAGCCCAAAAAAGAATGAATTATAGAGTTCCTTTTTTGAAACCCATAAACCAAATATCTCTGTATGCTCCAAAGCTATCTCTATGATAAGCGGATCAATAACGGTACGATGGTTGCTGACAAGAAGATACTGCCCTTGGGTAGGCAGCTTTTCTGCATGCTCAACCTTTACCTTTATATTCAGTGTATTCAACTGTGCTTTTGAATACGCCAGTCTTAACTTTTTCTTTTTCATGGGGTCTTTGGTCTGCCTTAATCTGAATCCAAAACTATTGGTCAGATAAAGTGCATACGCAAGCTGCTTTATTTTATGAAAATTCAATAACTATCCTCATCTCTAAATATAATTCAAATTATAACCAAAAGAATTAAAAGCCAAAATATTCATCCCAAATAAATTTATTCTCTTCATTTGTGCAGATATTTATGTGGTAGATCACTTGGCTATGGGTAAAAAATATGACAATATGACATATTTTTTACAAAAAGTCTAAAATAAATTTATACTACAGCAATTCAATATAAAGAAGAAGATATGGCAAAGAAAAAAACTCTGTTTGAGTGTCAAGCATGTGGATTCCAGTCTCCCAGATGGATGGGAAAATGTACTTCATGCAATGAGTGGGAAACAATGGTCGAACTCACTGCAGATCAGATAAAATTTTTAAAAGAAACATCAGGCAGCAGTACGAATGCATTACGTAAAGCCATGCCTATTACACAGGTAAATGAAGACAACATTATACGTTTTCCTTCAGGAAGTAAAGAATTGGACTTGGTGTTAGGCGGAGGCGTGGTTCCCGGTTCTCTTACTCTCATAGGAGGCAGCCCGGGCATAGGAAAGTCAACCCTTCTGCTTAAAATAGCAGGCAACCTTGCAAAAACCAGGAAAAAAGTACTTTATGTCTCAGGAGAAGAGTCGGCGGGACAAATAAAACTTCGTGCAAACAGACTCGATGCCAACCATGACAACCTCTTTCTGCTCTCCGAGATAAACCTTACTTCCGTACTAAATGAAATCGCTAATGCAAACTACGAGTTTATCGTCATCGATTCCATCCAGACCCTCTACTCCGACGAAACACCTTCTGCTCCCGGGTCGGTCACGCAAGTGCGTACCATTACTTTTGAACTGATGCGCATTGCAAAAAGTATGCACATCCCCATCTTTATAATCGGCCACATCACAAAAGACGGTTCTATTGCCGGGCCAAGAGTGCTTGAACATATGGTAGATACCGTACTCTACTTTGAAGGAGACAGCAATTCAGAATTACGATTACTCAGAGGATTTAAAAATCGTTTCGGATCGACCAATGAAGTAGGTATCTTCGAGATGAACAAAGAGGGATTGAACGATGCCAAAAGCATGGCAGGAAGATTCTTCAATAAAGAAAAACTTCAGTCAGGATCTGCTCTTACGGTCATTATGGAAGGAAGCCGTCCTATCATTATTGAGGTACAGGCACTGGTTTCAGAAGCATATGGACACGCAAAAAGAAGCTCAACGGGCTTCGATAACAATAGGCTCAACATGCTTCTGGCCTTATTGGAAAAAAAACTGGATCTTCCATTGGGTACCTATGATGTTTTTATCAATATCTCCGGTGGCATAAAAGTCAATGAACCTTCTGCAGACCTGGCTATCATCGCTGCTATCTTAAGCAGCTATAGGAACAGAGAGCTCAGCTCAGAAACACTTTTCCTTGGTGAAGTCAGTCTTACTGGAGAGATACGGGAGGTCTCAGGGCTGACCCAGAGGCTAAAGGAGATAGAAACCCAAGGTTTTACCAAAGCTGTCATTCCAAATAGAGCTATGGAAGCAACAAACATAAAATGTTTCGTTGCAGATGAAGTCTCTAAAGTAGTTGAGTGGATGTAATAAGAGTTTGGATACACTACAACTATGAAAATCGGTACAGACATTATACAAATAAGCAGAATTGAAAGATTATTGGAAAAATTTGGTGATACATTTAAAGAAAAATTTCTTAATCCTGAAGAGATAATACTTGTTAAAAGACCTGAATCTATAGCTGGATTCTGGTCAGCGAAGGAAGCTATTTCTAAAGCACTTGGCTGTGGAATCGGGGAAGAGCTTTCTTTTCATGACATCATTATTACCAAAGATCATAAGGGTGCTCCTTCTTTTACACTCACACAAAAAGCACAAAAACGGCACAAGATCAAAGAATCTTCACTTTCCATCAGTCATGACGGTGGATTTGCTATTGCCATTGTTGTTATACAGTTGTAATTCTTACTAAATTATATTACAATACAGCAATTAAATTTCAATTTATAAAAAAGGATATCTATGAAATTATGGTTAGGAATGGGTGTAGCCTTAGTTGTTTTCTCCGGATGTAACTCAACGCAGAATATACAACTGGAAAGAAAAAATGCACAGCAGGCACTCATTATACAGCAGCAGCAATTGAAAATTGAAGCACTCACTAAGGCATTATCCTCCCAAAAAAAGGGGTACAGAACACGAACTGTAGTACCAAAAACAAAAAAGAACATCAAACTTAAAAAAGTCGAAGACAATAACTTTAATTCAGATTATATGTATCCACAGACAAGATCGACACCTAAGTCAAAAAAAGTTACCAAGCTGGCACAGACAGAGACAACCACTACTGCCTCCTCTGTAATGGGAAAAGCAGAATGTATTGCTATGATAGGTCAGGAAAAATTTGACAAATATACTCAAATGTTCGGCAGTGAATCTGCATCTATTAAAAGATGCAAAATGTTAAAAGCGATGAGAAACTGATCTCATCGTCTAAAATGAACCATCTTAAATCTGTCACCCATCATTGTGGGTGATATGAGTGTTTTGATCTTATCTGCCTCTCTCATATATTTCTCTTGTGTCGTCTGCTTGGCAAACTGTTCTAAAATATCTATCAGACCAAAACGTATGAGTGCGCGTGCCTGTGTCTCATAGGATACCTCTTCAAAACCTGCATCTTTGAACGCTTCACCTACATGTCCAAAGTTCACATCATAGGTAATATCATCTTTTTTATAAGAATCTGAAAGTACAAGTTCTTCATCAAACAAAGGGTAGGTCTCATGAGTCCTGTAAACACGGATAGAAAAATCATTACGTACGTACTTTTCACCATAATCAAAAGAGACAAAATCACATTTTTTGATGCCACTTGCCATTGCTTTTGCAAACTCTTCATACCCTACGGCGATTTCTCCCTGCGTCAATCGATGTTTTCTTGCCCATTCCAGCATCGAAGCAGAAGCTTCTTCCCAATAAATACTGTCTGCTTCAACCATGGCTATTTTCCCATCTTTTAGAAGTTCACAAGGGAAAGCATCAAATATCTCATTGGCTACAACAAAGGCATAGTCCACTTGTACTTCAGAGATATCATTGAAATGTGTGATCTGCACATCATTTCCAAAACGCTCTTTTATATAGGCTAATTGGGATTTACGCACTTCAGGCTGACGCTCCACAATGCCGAATTTCAATGTTTGCACCAGCGTAGGATCACAGGTGTAAATCCACTGTATCATATCACATAAGAGGTATCCTTGATGTGCCCCTATCTCTATGAGCCAACCATTCTTGTCTGCTTTGCCCTCATTTAAAAGGCCATAAAAATAGTTGGCGATACTTGCACCAAAAAAAGAGCTGGTACTGACCGCTGTATAAAAATCCCCGGATTTACCTATGGCTTTGAAGTTCTTATAATATCCTTCCTCTCCATATAACCACGCATTCATATACTCACTAAATCGCATTTGCCACCTTCGTGTAAAGCCCTATAAGTTCAATCTGTTTATCTAATTCATATATCTTTTGGTCAAGTTTTCTTACCTGAAGAGAATTGTGCATCATTGCTGTGTCCAGAGAAGTTTTTTCTCCTGCGCGGGCCAAATTCTTTGTTGTGCGATACAATCTTGCATAAAGTTTCTCATCTTTGCGCGCAAGCTTTATTTTCTTCTCTATGATCTTTAATTTATTTTTGATCAATTTATACTCTTCATCTATTGTATGCTTACGCTCTATGATCTCAGTTTGTGCTTTCAGACGTGCCACTTTTGAAGCCTCAATATCTGAGAACATATTGATATTGAGCGGCATAGAAATAGTAAATCCATATGTCCAATACTGCTCTTCAAGACCCGGTCTTGCAAACAGAGGGTTAAGATCTGCATTGGTATATCTTCCCTGAAGCGATACAGAAGGCAAATACTTTGCCCAGGTCATCTTTGCATTATACGCCTTCTCTTTGGCCCTAAGCCTGTCCCGAACCAATTCTAAATTGCCTCCTTTGTAACGTTGTGCTGAAATAAGTTTTAATTTCGGCAACTTCAAGCCTTGAGGATCTTTATCGCTAAGCAGTGCGAAACTTTGCTTGAGTTTCATTAAAGAGATCTCTGTCTCCAATTTTTTTGTCTCATCCTGATTGGCTTTGAGAATAGCCTGATCCAAAAAGCTGCTATCTATCAATCCTGCATTATAGCTCTCACGTTTTTGACGAATATCCAGTTTGTCATTTTTAATAAGCAGTGAGAGTTTCTTCTGCTCAAGCTCCAGTTTTCTCATCTCAAAAAGCAATTTGACCGCTGAACCGATCATCTCCCGTTTTTTGAGCCTTATCTCAGCTTCATTTGCTCCTCTTTGTGCCTGAGCATATTTAATAGCAAAATAGATCCCGCCTGAACGAAAAATAGGTTGATCAATCCCTACACTGAAACTACCCGTCTTCACTGTTCTGTCACTAAACTGTTTGGAATAACTCCTGGAATACTGCAGTGTAACAGGATTGATCCAGGAGTTCTCAAGCATATCACTCTGTGCAGTATTAGATCGAAATTCATAATCAAATAAAATATTCTTATTGTCTGACAGTATATCGCTTAATTCATCTGCATGGACAGCAAAAGCAAACAGCAGACTACAGAGTACTAATAGCCGTTTCAAAACGTTTGAACCCTTCATCTATTTCAGATTTTGTGATGGTAAGGCTTGGTAAAAACCGCACTGTATTTCTCCCTGCCTTAAGAACTACCACCCCTTCTTTTAAACTGTTTTTAAGTACAGCACCTTGAATCTCGGCACTCTTGGCACGCAGTCCGCGCATCAGCCCCAGCCCTACTTCTTTTTCAAAAAGGTTTTCGTGCTTCCTTCCTGCTTCCTGAAGCTTTGCTTCAAAATAAAGCAGTGTTTCATGCAAAGCACCATTGTCATATAGTTCGGAAAGGATATCCAGAACGGCAAGTCCCGCAGCCGTACTCAGGTAATTGCCCCCGAATGTACTGCCGTGGTCACCCGCGCTTAACACATCTTTGTGTTTCGTCATCACCGCACCGATGGGCACACCGCCGCCAAGCCCTTTGGCAAGCGTGATAATATCGGGCTCAATCCCATAAAGGTTTGAAGCAAGGAACTCACCCGTTCTGTAGACACCGGTCTGCACCTCATCGACGATGAGCAGTACATTCTTCTCTTTGAGATGGGCCGCGAGTTTCTGTACTTCCTCTTTTTCAAAAGGCTGCACTCCTCCCTCACCCTGCACCAGTTCGAGCAATACTGCAACCGTCTCGTCATCGATGGCACCATAAACATCCGCAATGCTTGGCACATAACTAAACCCGGCAGGATAGGGTGAAAAGTTCGGTGTATGAAAACTCTCCTGCCCTGTCGCCTTGACCGTTGTAATGGTACGACCGTGGAAAGAGTGCTCCAGTGTAATGACTTTGTATCGTTTGTTCTCAAACTGTGTCTCGCCGTATTTTCGTGCAATTTTGATGGCACCTTCGTTCGCCTCAGCACCCGAGTTGGCAAAGAATACACCCATATCATACCCGGAAAGTTCCACCATTCTCTTCGCCAGCTTCGCCTGAGGTTCTATCACCTGCAGGTTGGAGATGTGGATGATCTTCTTCGCCTGTTCGCAAATGGCAGAGGTCAGCCTCTCATTCCCGTGCCCCACAGAGTTCACCGCGATCCCTGACGCAAAGTCTATGTAGTCACGCCCGTTCTCATCATACAGTGTAGACCCCACACCCTTTACAAAGTTCGTGTAATCACGCGCATAGGTTTGAAGCACATACTGTTTATCTAATTGTTCCAATGTCATTTTTGTTTCCATTATATTTTAATTATTACTATTATATCGTAGAGTTACTCTAATTATTCTCTTGGTTCATCTCCAAATTCGCTAAACCAACCTATAACTATTCAAATCGCATACAAAGTGTATTTAACACTCTACCATGTAAAGATTGATCTAATATAGCCATTTTTTTATCTAATCTTTTTTTCGAAATTGTTCTGACCTGATGACACAATAAAATAGCCTCTTTCCCTTTTAATAAGATCAATACCTCATTAGGATAAATATGCCGTCCTTTTTTTCTTGATGTTACGGGAATAATAGTCACTATATCCATCTGATTTTCAATATCATTCGATACAACAAGTACAGGTCTATGCCCTGCCTGTTCTCTTCCGATCACAGGATTCAAGTCTGCCCAATAAATGCTAAAATGCATCTACTCTTCACCGTCCACATATTTAAAATCTTCCTGTATCTCTTCAATATCGGATAAAACCATTGGATCATTTGCCATTTGTTCTAACTGTTTTCTATAATTCTCTTGCTTCATGCTATCAATAGTCTTCTGTAATGCACTGGATACTAAGTCAGAAAAACTTTTAAAATGGTCTAATACACCCTCATTTTTTAATTCCAAATAGAGGTGTTCATCAATAGAAATCGTTTTTCTTAACATGGAAAGCTCCTTATATGATAATATATCATACATATTATCATACTTTTATACATGTTGTCAATCTATCTTTTCTATTTTTACCTTCACTTCCTGATAGCAGGCATTCTCTCCCTCTTCACTCAAAATAGCGGGTGTAAGCATATTCACTCCGAGTGTATTGCTTGTGATCACCACACAATCGGGCCTGATATCTTCATTTAATTTAACGATAAATGCATGTTCGCCATGTTCTGAACTCACTCGTACCCTTTCTCCATCAGAGTAACCCAGTTGCGGATGAAGCTGTACCTTGTCACTCCTT
>JANTHR010000009.1 GCA_024762315.1 Sulfurovum sp. | reverse complement strand
CCGTCATTGTTGACCTGCAGGTTGTTGCTTTGACCGGGAATGTCATCACGCAGCACTCCATCCATGACTCCGTCAAACATATTGTCCCTGTTCCCTATGCCTCTGCCTGAAAGTTTTCCTGGCATATAGGCATAGCCCCCGTCAGAACGGTCGCTCATCTTCATCCAGTCAACCTTGTCACTTGTGTCAGTTCTACCATAGAGATATTCGCCCTCCCCGGAAAATACCGAGAGCTGTGCAGAGACGTCACCTGTTTTGGGGAGTTTAAAACCTGAGATATGGATAGTACTACTACTAGGTATTTTCTGAAAGCCATTGTATATGGAAATATTTCGCGCATCTCCTGATGTATCCTCTTTATAGATGACCACCAGTGACCAGCCGCCAAAGACACCCGGACTTTTCTCTCTACCCTCGTTAGTGGTGAGGTTGGCTACGGTGAAGGTATGTTTGCCCGGGGTCAGGTTGGCATTTTGTACGATCGTCGTAACATCAGCATAGGCAGCATATGTCATACCGTTGGAGCTTGTGTAGGTATAGATGGTATCCGCTTCGGTATCTGTGTAGCCGCTACTGTCGACTTTCAGCTTGATGTCGTTGGCTCCGAGTGTGGAGATGTCGATCCTGTCGCCTTCATTATATCCGGGTGCTCCACGGCCCATTTCTATGAGATTATAGGTGGTACCATTTTCTTTTCCGTAATGCATAACATAGTCTGTATCGGTACTGAACCTACCCTGCCAGAAAAGTCCGGCCCACAAAACAGGGTTGCCCTCACTGGTATTAAGATTGGCAGGCAGCTGTATGTAGGAGGAGGAGGAGTTCCAGGTAGCGCTGTTTCCGTTGTTGTTACCGTCGATGTCTATATATTTGCTTACATGCAAGTTGCTTGTGACTTTTTGATAGTCATTTTGCCCATGACAAGTACCACCATAACCAGATGTTTTTTCAGTAAGACACATAACAGTATTCCCTGCTATAGCGTAGTTTCCAATGATGTTTCGTGTCGAAGGGGGATTGACAAGCTTAAAAGAGTGCAGTCCCGAAACATAGTTTGTGGCATATAGTGCATTTCCTGAAAATAATATAAATGTCATTATCCATAGAAAGGATTTGTATAAATTGTATTTCATCTTCTTTGCTCCTGAGATAAGGAATGATAACTTTTAGTCCATTATAATCAAAAAATGTCAAAAAATGTCAAATTCTTTTATGATATAATTATAGGTAAATTATGGTTAACTTACTCTTTTTTTACATGTAGCCTATATTTTGGATAAAAAGCTATATACTAAAAAGTGTATGATAATACTATCTTTATTAATGATAAAGGTTCAAAATATGATAAAAATTAAAACCCAATATAGAGTTATTAGATGTTAGGTTCAAAAAAATCTGCATTTACGATGTTGGAACTTGTAATGGTCATCGTAGTTCTAGGTATTTTGGCAGCACTTGCGATGCCCAGAATCGATCGTGACATACGCCAGGAAGCTGCAAATACTATTTTGTCTACTATACGTTATACGCAACATCTGGCACTGATGGACAATAAAAATGATAGAACAGGTGCAGGACTTAAGGAAAATCTACGTGAAAACTGGCAAAAAGGATTGTGGCATCTCAGGTTTTCTTCTTATGATGACGGCAAAAAGTGGTTTTATACGGTTTCATCAAGTCAGGATGCAGATGCCAATGTGGACAAAAAAGAAACAGCACTGGACCCTGCCACGGGTAAATATATGTATCATTTAGCTGGAGATGCTACACTAGATGAACCCGATGAAAGTCCTTCCATTTTCATAGGTGAAAAGTTTGGTATAAAGAGTGTAGACTTTACCCAATGTAAGGGAAAGATAGGTGCGTCTCAAAGTGACAATACGGCAACGCATATTGCTTTTGATTATATGGGAAGACCGCATAAAGGAATTTATGGTGCTACTAACGATTATGCTACAGTTATGCACAGTGATTGTACGATACGGTTTGAGTTTGAAGATAATGATCTGCAACCCTTGCAGCTAAGAGTAGAAAAAGAGACAGGATATGCCTATATAGTAGGTGAGCCAAACTCTTAAATAAGCACGTTTGCAGTGTGTCTGGGATTTTTGTTGATAATTAATAAAAATATATATAAACCTAATACACTTTTTACATACATTGAGCTATCATAAAGCTTATGAATATAATTGAAGGTAGAAGATGAAGTTAAAGAGAACTGTTTTAGCAACAATAGCGTTAGCATTTTTATTTGTAGGGTGTGCCAATAAAGATGAAGTAGCGGAATTCAACAAGCCGGCACTGTACTGGTATAAGAAAATAGGAAAGAGTATCAGTGACGGTAATATGGATAAGGCGGATGCCTACTATATTTCTTTAAAAAGTGAGCACATGCGTTCACCGCTCATGCCTACAGCCATTATGATGCTTGCGCATGCACATATGAACAAAGAAGAGTATCTTTTGGCAAATTACTACCTTGATGAGTATAATAAACGTTTTGGAGAAGAGCAAAGCCGTGAATATACGGATTTTATGAAGCTCAAAGCTGCGTTCCTTGGAGTTAAAGATGTCTATAAGGATCAAAAGCTTATTATGGACAGTATTGCCAATGCGAACAGATATCTTGTGCGCTACCCGGGGTCAGAGTATACGCCGCTTGTCAATACCATCTTGATAAGACTGCATATGAGCCAATATCTGCTTAATGAGAATATTGCAGCACTCTATGAGCGTACAGGCAAACCTGATGCGGCAGAGATATATAGAGAAAAGAACAGTGATTCAGTAGTAGAGATGACCGATATTACTCCTCCTGAAAAAGGTATTATCGGTAAGATATTTGACTAAAAGCATTTGCTTTTAGCCAAATAAAAATTAAAAATTAAAAATTATAATCTGCGTTGTACACTTTTCAAAACTTTCTAATTTTTACTTGTTAATTTTTACTTTAAAGGATTTACTATGCAACTCAGTGATTATGATGCATTTCCCACCACTTTACCCATTGTCGTAGAAGATGAACTCTTTCTTTATCCTTTTATGATCAGCCCCATTTTTCTTACAGATCAGAAAGATATCGATGCGGCTACGGATGCAATGGAAAACAATTCTCTTCTGTTTGTAACTTCTTCTGTAGCAGGGAAAGAAGGAAGCCGTGATTTTGACGCGATGTACAAGGTAGGTGTGGTTGGCTCCATCATGCGTAAAGTACACATTCCTGACGGCAGGGTAAAGATACTCTTTCAGGGGCTTGCGCGCGGAGAGATCGTAGAACCTGTTCCGGGAGATTTTAACAAGGCCGTAATAGATATCGTCAAGTTAGATAATTACAATAAACTGAAAGCAGATGCTCTGATGGGAATCCTTAGAGACAAGATAAAAATCCTCTCTTCCATGAATAGCCATTTTCCTGCGGATCTTGTACGAACCATAGAAGAAAATGATGAACCTCACCGTATTGCGGATCTGGTATCTTCGATGCTGAAACTTGATAAAGAAGTGGCGTATGCACTTTATATAGAGCCAAATATTGAAAAAAGGCTACTTGAACTTATCGATGTGGTCACTTCAGAGATAGAATCGGCCAAAGTACAAAGAGAGATACGTACGAAAGTACATTCCAAAATAGAACAGACCAATAAAGAGTATTTTCTCAAAGAACAGCTTAAAGAGATACAGCATGAGCTGGGAATGGATACGCAGCGTGAAGAAGAGATCGCTGCATTCAGGGAAAAAGTGGAAGCACTGAAACCTTACATGCAGGAAGATGCATTTAAGGAGATCAGCAAACAGTTGGACCGTTTTGCACGTATGCATCCGGAGAGCAGTGAAGCACATGTGGTGCAGAGTTATTTGGAGTGGGTGCTGGAGCTTCCTTTTGGGCAGTTCAGTAAAAAAAGCCTGTCCGTACATGATGTATCGAGTGAACTTGATAAAGACCATTATTCCTTGGAAAAACCCAAAGAGCGCATTGTAGAGTTCTTCTCGGTACGGGAACTTGCTATGCTAAGAGGTATGAAACAAAAGGAGATTGGAGGGGTGATCCTCTGTTTTGCCGGACCTCCGGGAGTAGGGAAGACTTCACTTGCGAACTCCATTGCTACAGCACTTGGAAGACCTCTTGTACGTATAGCATTAGGTGGTCTGGAAGATGTCAATGAGCTAAGAGGCCATCGAAGAACCTATGTGGGAGCTATGCCCGGAAGAGTGGTACAGGGACTTATAGAAGCCAAAAGTATGGATCCTGTCATTGTACTTGACGAGATAGATAAAGTAGGGCGCAGTATGAGAGGGGATCCGACAGCAGCACTCTTGGAGATCCTTGATCCGGAGCAGAACAGTAAATATCGTGATTATTATTTGAATTTCAATATTGACTTGAGTAAAGCGATCTTCATAGCCACGGCCAATGATGTAGGGCGCATTCCTGCACCGCTGCGCGACAGAATGGAGTTCATAGGCCTGAACTCCTATACACCTAAAGAGAAATTCGAGATTGCCAAACGCTATCTTATCCCTCAGGAATTGAAGAAACATGCATTAAAACGTAGAGAATTCTCTATCTCCGATAAGGCATTGAAGATCCTGATAGATGAATATACCAGAGAGGCAGGGGTAAGGAACCTTCGTCGCAGAATTGCTTCACTGATGAGAAAATGTGCGAGAGAACTGTTGGAAGACAGAACAAAAGATGCAATACATATTACGAAGAAGAATTTAGAGAAATTCACCGATAAAAAAGTATTTGAGATCTCTTTGGTCGATACCAAGCCTCAAGTCGGTGTTGTCTCCGGGCTTGCCTGGACTGCGGTCGGCGGAGATGTGTTGACCATAGAAGCCATCAAGATCAAAGGCAAGGGTGCATTACAGCTTACCGGAAGTCTAGGCGATGTGATGAAAGAGTCTGTACGCATTGCACACTCGGTTGTCAAGATACTCATAGACCAAAAGAAATTAGCTATTCCTCCTTCGGTCATACCGCTTAGTGTTAAAGAGCGGGAAGAGCATATTGCTGTAGATGCCAGTGAAGTCTATAAGCGCTATGATCTTCATATCCATGTCCCTGAAGGTGCCACACCCAAAGACGGACCAAGTGCAGGAATCACTATGGTGACTGCTATTGCATCTATTTTAAGTGAACAAAAGGTAGACAACCGGGTTGCTATGACCGGGGAGGTCACCCTGACAGGAAAGGTACTTCCCATCGGAGGCTTGAAAGAGAAGCTTATTGCTGCGTATAAAGCAGGTGTGACCAAAGCACTTATTCCTGTGAAGAATTATGAGCGTGACCTGGATGACATTCCTGGTGAAGTAAAAAACAATATTAAGATCATAGGGGTTTCGACCATAGATGATGTACTCAAAGAAGTATTTGTAAAATAACTGACAAGTCCGTAAGGACTGTGTCAAATTTCTAGGACCACTGTTCGATCTTGCCAAACAGGTCATCTTCCTTAATAGGTTTTCTCAAGAAGTCATTTGCGCCGTTGTCAAAGACTTCTGTCTTTCTTGTATCATCGGTAGAGAGGACAATAACAGGTATATGCGCATTTACCATATCCGATCTAAATATCTTGAGAAATTCTATACCGTCGACGATAGGCATCATGATATCCAATAGTATAAGATTGATATCGGGATCCTTTTTCAATTTATCCAGAGCATCAGAACCGTTCTCAGCCTCTAGAATATCAGTTACGTCTGGATTCTTTTTCAAAAGAGTCTGTAATAGTTTTCTATTAATGAAGTCATCATCAACAATCAGTACTTTTAATGCCATCGGTATTATCCTCTATGTTTTTTTATGAGATCTTGTATCTCTTCTTTTGAGTTTCCGGCCGTGATTATAGCCAGATTGCTATTAGATTGACGGATGCTGTCGGTAATAAGTTCTTCATCAGTGAAAAGTATGTCATATTTTCCTAATGCAAGTTCATTTTCAAGGAGATCCACGCTGCTTAATGTGTCATAGTCATATCCTAGATTATCAATGACTTTTGTCAGAACACGACTTTCTAAAAATAGTTTTTTGGCAATCAGTATTTTTTTGCCTGTAGCATGTTCTGCGGTTGCTGTTTCATTCAAAGGTATTACCGTGTCTTGTTCGGGAGTTTCTTTGTGAACAGACTCCTTTTTACCCTCTTTTCCTTTTTCACTTATGTTGTCTTTGGTTTTTGACAAGACCGATCCTTCCGGAGAGATGATTTTTGATTTGTCCGATAGGAATTTATTGAGAACATATAGCAACTCGCTTGTCTCTATGGGCTTTGTAATATACTCATCCATTCCTTCCCCGAGGAACCTTTCTCTGTCTCCTTTGAGTGCATTGGCAGTCAATGCAACAATAGGAACATGAGGGAGATCTTCATCCTCTTCATAGTCAAGTATCTCATGTGTAGCTTCAATACCGTCCATTACAGGCATCTGAATATCCATAAAAAGAAGGTCGTAGTCATTGTTTCTGCGTTTTTCAAAACATTCAAGTCCGTTGTTTGCCAGATCTACGGTAATACCGTGCTCTTCCAAAATACGTTTGATCAGTTTTTGGTTAATGATATTGTCTTCCGTTACCAGGATTTTCGCATCGAATTTTGTTGCAAGCGCAGGCAAAGCTTCTTCTGTGAGTTCAGGTACCGTACTGGCGCTTTTACTGAGTATGTTTTTAAGTTTTGACAGCGTTACGGGTTTAAAGATCACATTATCTTGCGGTATACCCATCTCTTCTATCTTACTGCGGCTGGTTACATTTGCCATCACGATCAGTTTTGATTTGTCAATATTCGCAATCGTATCTATAACATGCTGTTTTGCTTTGTCGATATCGATCCAATAGCTTTTACAGACGTTATTATCATTCAGTTCCTTAAGATCAGAAACAGATTCAAAATGTTTGACGGAGGGACCAAAGTATTTGAAATATGTTTCGAGATAGTCATCAAGTTTTGTCGGAATCTCCCTCTCATACTTACAAATAGTCATATCTTTAAATGCATGTGCATAATTCACATCTGTTGATGCGATCTCTTCAAGAGGCAAGGAGAAATAGAATGTCGTACCATGGTCTTTTGCACTTTCAAGTTCCAGTTGTCCACCCATAAGTTCAACAAATTGGCTGGAGATCGTCAATCCCAGTCCTGTACCGCCATATTTCCTTGTAACGGAGACGTCTGCCTGGGAGAAAGCATCGAAAATGCGTGATTGCTGATCTTTTGTCATTCCGATACCATTATCCTGGACCGAGAATGCTATTTTAGGATTGAGATCGCCTTCATTCTGTGTTTTTCTTATTTCAAGATTGATCTCTCCCCCATGACTTGTGAATTTAATGGCATTGGAAAGAAGATTAATAAGGATCTCTTTGATCTTGGTCGGGTCACCTTTGAGTTTCTTGCTGATCGTTGGATCCATGAAGAAGTTGAGATCAATATTTTTCTCAGCTGCCCCGACCGAATAGGTTTCAATGGCACTTTCAAATTCAGCTTCTGCATCAAATACGATATTTTCGATTTCAATCTTGTTGCTTTCAATTTTTGAAAGGTCAAGAATATTGTTAATAATACTTAAAAGGTTCTCCGAACTTTTATCGATGATAGAAAGGAATTCTTCCTGTTCCGGTGTAAGCTCCGTACTTCTTAACAACTCTGTGAATCCAACAATACCATTGAGCGGTGTACGAATTTCATGTGACATATTTGCAAGAAAAAGTGATTTTGCTTCATTGGCTTGAAGCGCTGTTACCTTATCTTCTTTTGCCGTATCAACCAGTGTTTCAAGGAATCGGTAGGCTTCTTTTGTCCCTTCGTGCGTATCGAGCTCAATGTTTTCAATTGCTGCAATATCGAATGCAAGATGCTGTTCGCTGTTCTTCATCTCGCTGACTGCTTTATTCAGTACATCTTCAAGTTCTTTGATATTTCTGGAGATATCCCGTGTTGTGGCATATCCAAAAAATGCCAAAATAAAACTCAGTAACCAGATAGCAGCGGCAATCGTAAGTAAAAGGAGCTGTTTTTGCAGGTAAGCATCACTCTTTTCCCATAATGCATTTGATGTTATCAGCTCAGCTTTTGAGAGTAGAGATATTTTTTGGGTTTGTAATGAAAACCAATCCATGGCCTCTTCAGCGTAATCCCCGTTATCGACATCTGTCTGAATAGCAGAAGAGGTTTCTGCCAGGTCAGTAAAGAGCTCTTTGGCTTTAGGGGCATTAAAAATCTTTTCCAACTCTTTATGAAGAACAGGATTGTGCACCTGTGTAAGATCGAAAGCATTCGCTTTGGTTTTGAATTTGTCCCACAAAGCAATCTCTTCAAATGACATAGAGGCTTTTTTTGTCATATAGTATGAGACAAAGCCCCTCTCCAATGCACTGTTTTCTTTTGCGATTGCAAGTTGGGACAGTGTGGAAATCAGGGAAGACATTTCCGTATTCAAGGCAAAATGATTGATCTGGGAGATAGCATCGAGTATCGGAGTAGTCAATGTTTTGGTATAGCCATCAAAAAAGATATGTTTAAAATCTTTACTTTTTGTATCGGCTGCTTTTCTAATGTCGGATATTTTTCCAAGATTCCTAAGTAATGTTTGATACTTTGCTTTGTCTATGGATTTGTTTTCGCCTAAAAGTTCAAGAAGCAAAGGAGCATAACCGGTATTTTCAATAACCAAATTTTGTTTGAGTGCTTGAAAAGAGTTATCTGTACTGATTCTCTGTTTTTTTAGTGCATCGGTGAATTCTTTCTCCTTGCTTCCCAAATAAAGAGCAGTGAGACCACGTTCTTTACCAATCTGGACTAATGAGTTGCCAAGATATGCATTGTTGCTTAAGACAGTTTTCAGGGCATGTGCTTTTTCAAAGTTCAAATATGAAGTTACAAAGAAATAACTCGATAGTAAAATAAGAAGTATAATGGGCACAAGTCCAATCATTTTAAGTCTATTTCGTATAGTCATTGTTCATTACCTTTTTATTTTGATGTAAGATTTATTTGGGTTTCCAAAGACAAAAAATGTCCCCAGTATTCTTTGATCAGATCTTCCAGCTTGCTGCTGTCTTCACAGAACTGTATCGCATAAAGCGTATTGGAAAGTGCATTGATACGAAGGTTGCTTGCCGCCCCCTTAAGTAAATGGCCGATCTTCTGGATCGTCTCCAAGTCACCTTTTTCATAAGCTTCGAGCATTTTTTTGGTTTCTGTATGTGCTTGTTCTATGAAATCATGGACAAATTCTTCTATGAGTTCTACCGGGAGACTGAGATCATTGGCTGCCTCTTCTAGCTGAAAGTCAAAATGTATAGGTTTGACATCATCAAGACTGATAGTTCCAAAACCTTCGGTCGGGGGGACTTCACTTACTGTTTCTGTTTCCGGCAGTGGCATAGATATTTTTTCGTCCGTACCAATTTTGCTTGTGGTCAATCGGGACAAAGTATTGTATAAAGATCTCACATTGCTCTCTTGCTCCTCTACAGGTTGATTCTTGATCTGTGTGATGATCTCGGTGATCATAGGAAGGTGTAGAACAGCGGAGAGATGGGAGAGTGTTGAAATAGCGTGAGAACGTTTTTCGCTCTGATTGCTTTGAAGCTCTTCCTCCAGTGTAAGTGCTGTATCAATATATTCATTCAGGAAATTATTATAATCTTCTGTAGAAATACCGATCTGTTGGCTGATATCTGCCACATCAATAAAGATCGGCGTATTGTCTTTTTCCCCAGTTTCTTCTTCTTGAATTTCTGGTTTCAGCGTAGATATTTCATCTATGGTCTCTTCCGGAGCATTTGGCAATATGAGATCGAAAAGTTCATCATCCTTTTTGGTTTCGCTGATCTCTATGGTTTCTTTTGTCTCTTCAGCATGGATATTTTCATTATCCAGAAGTGATATCGCTTCTTCTGGTTCATTTTCTTTTTCAGGGAGCTCTGTTGGGGTATTGTTGAATGAGACGGATTCATCATTCAGTAAAGAGAATTCTTCCGTGGCGTCATGTTCAATCTCAATTTCTTCGGAAGGAGTCTCTAGAATTCCTATCTCTTCTTCTGCCGGCGGTGTTATGTCAGATTCTTTTTCAGGGAGCTCTGTAAGGGTATCGTTATAAGTGACGGATTCATCATTCAGCAAAGAGAGTTCTTCTGTGGCATTATGTTCAATATCAACTTCTTTGGAAGGTGTAGTCTCCAAGATACCTATGTCTTCTTCCATGGTTCCTATAGTTAGCAGTTCTTCCATAGGTTCCTCTGCAGGTGCAGCAACGTCAGATTCTTCAGATACAGCTATTTGTACCAAAGTCATGTCTCCCAGGACACCTGAGAGTATACTGCTTTGGGCATGGTATGATTCCTCCCCTTTTAATGTGGTGATAGTAACCGCTTCATTTTCGGGTACAGAGAATTGAATATCACCTAGTGCCATTTTTGCATAAAGTTCATTGATGTCTTCTACAGATAGTAACTTTAACAGACTGCTGTCAGCGGCAATGATTTGATGGGTTTGGTTGATTATATAATACATGATGTCTTGAACTCCTTTTTAATTACTCTCTTTTTCTAACAAATCCCTGTATACGGGGATGGTCTCTTCAACTTCTGTAGCTGAAGCAGGTCTTCTTGCTGCTGTGTATCCGGTGATATCCTCATTTGTCTCAATGGGTGTTATATGTGAATAGACCCAATAATATTTGCCGTCTTTTCGAAGATTTTTTACGATCCCTGTCCACTCTTGTCCTGCTTGTATGGTATCCCAGAGTTCCTGAAACGCTGCCTTTGGCATATCAGGATGCCTCACAATATTGTGGTTTTTCCCTGTAAGTTCAACTTTGGTATATCCTGAGATTTCACAGAATTTTCTATTGGCATAAGTAATGATGCCTTTTAGATCCGTGGAGCTTACTATCAGGCCATTTTCAAATTTGTACTCTTCATCAATTGGATCAGGTCTTTTCATAATGTTAACTTATCCTTTTTTTTGTTTGTCAAGAAGAAGTGCAGTACGTAGTAGACTCCAATATAGTTTATAGTTTACTATGGCAGCCTGGCAATCTATAAAAGACCCATGGCTTTCTGTCCTCACTTCACAATGAGTTTAGCGTTATCACAATACTTTAAATGTTTATAACTTTTAGGAAATTATACGTAAAAAAAGTCAAAAAAAGTCAAAACCATATCCATGCATTACTATAAGATTATAGCAAAAATACTGAGAATCGATTGAATTATATCATTTTTTTAGTAAAAAATATCAAAAACGGTGAACTCCTTCTTTTTTTGTGAAGATCATGATTTGATAATTGAGGCGATCTTCTTGTTGGTCACCATCGACAACTCTTCATAAGAAGCATTGTTAATGGCTTCAAAAGTACCGAAATAGTCTATGAGCTTTTGCACTGTTGCTTTGCCGATACCTTTTTTGTTAAGTAAAGAGACTTGTGTATCTTCTTTTCTTTTTTTGTTTTGGTGATATGTTATTGCATAACGATGTGCTTCATCTCTTTGTCTTTGTACCCAATGTAGGCGTTTGTCATTCGGCTTAAGCTCTATACGTTCCTTGGCAGTATATATCATATCTTTAGCTGATCCTTTTGCCCTGTGCGCTTTCGCGTCAAGTTTCTCTTTGGCTATGGCAATGACATCCAGGTTGACATTTGCAATTTTGAGCAGTTCTTTGGCAAGATTAAGGTTGGCTTGTCCCCCGTCCAATATCCACAGATCCGGGGCAGGATGTATTTTAAAATCCTTTATACGACGTGAAAGCATCTCTTTCATTTGTCCATACTCATCACGCTCATGCAAGGTATAGCGCCTATAAGAACTTTTATCCCATTTTCCTTCATCCCAGACCACCATGCCTCCGACCGTGGCTGCTCCCATCATATGGGAGTTGTCGAAAGTTTCAATGCGGTAAGGGATGACGGTAAGGTCAAAAAGGTCTGCTATTTGTTGTTCCATGACCGTATCGCTCTGTTTTGTGCGTAACAACTCTTCGCAGTTTTGCAGTGCCAAAGTAATGAGTTTGGCCTTGGGGCCACGTTGAGGAGTGAGCACTTCTATTTTTTTATCAAAACGGGTACTGAGTGTCTGGGCTACCTGTTGGCTGTCTTCAAAGGTATGGGCTGTGAGGACCTGTCTGCTGACATTGGGCGTATCGATGCTATAAAACTCCAACAGGGCCTGCTTGTAGGCTTCATTAACATCGAAAATATGCGTATGTCTGAAGTATGAGTAGGTAGAAGAGATGATCTTTCCCTCCCGCATAAAGAGTTTGACAATGACACCTCTCTCGTCGCCATTTTGTATGGCAAAGATATCAAGGTTCATTTGGTTGGCAAGGTCAATGTTGGAACTGACGGTAAGTGAAGAGATGGCTTGGATGGTGTCTCTTGTGCCGGATGCTTCCTCATAACGCTCCTGCATGGCAAGATTTGTCATCTTTTCTTCCAGTATCGAAACGAGTTTCCTGCGTTTGCTTATAGCCTCTTTTGCCTGTGTGACTATCTCCCCATACTCTGCGGGTGTTACTTTTTCCTCGCAGGGCGCTAAACACTTTTTTATCTGGTAAAAAAGACAGGCTTTCCCCTCTTTAAGACAAGACTTCTTCTGTACCAGAGGGTACACTTCGTAAAGGGCATCGAACAGTGCTTTTCCTCCTGTAGGGAAAGGACCGTAATAGGTGATATTCTTACCTTTTACAACTTTGCGTGTGATCTCGAAACGCGGATAAGGGTTAGACTCATCGATGTAAATATAGGGATAAGTTTTGTCATCACGTAAAAGAATATTATATTTGGGTTTAAGTTGCTTGATAAGAGAGTTCTCCAAAATAAGTGCATCTTCTTCTGTTTGGACAACAATATATTCCAAATTCTGTGCTTCGTGCAGCATTTTGATGATACGTGGACTTTGGGCAGTATGGGGTTTGAATATGGGAGTGAACCGCCAATAACTTTTGACTCTGTTCCTGAGATTCTTTGCTTTCCCGACATAAAGCAGTTTGCCGTTTTCATCGAAATACTGATAGACTCCTGGACTGGAGGGAAGCTTCTGTATTATTGATTGCATTTGATCTGTTCTTTGATCTGCTCAAATTTTTCTTTGAGTTCCTTGTCTTTACTTTGAATTTTAAAATCACTGGAAGCCAGTTCATTGTAATAAGGAACAGTCGTGAGAGCATCTTCACTCTTATCGACAGGATGGTATTTGCTATGAAAGATCACTACTTCCCGAGCTTTGAGCATCTCACATTCATGATCATGGCTTGTAAGCTGTGTTAATATGCTTTTTAATAAATCTCTATTATAATTAAGTTCCATTTTAAAGCCGGGGTGAGTAACTGCGACAAAAAGTGTATTGTTCTTGATGTAGACAAATGCGATAGCTTTTTGCCATTTTTCTCCTAGAAGTGAGATATACTTCCTGTAACAATTCTGTTGCTTTAAATATCTAAATTGAGGTTGATTGCCAAGATGAGACAAAATTACAGACGCTTTTTTCATGCTTTTATTATAACATCTGTTTGCTGTATGATCATGGCAGGGTGTGGACATAAAACAAATCCGGTGTATGTACCAGATAACAATACGACAGTAAAAGGGTAAATGTGAAAAAATATGATGTACTCATAATAGGTGCGGGCATAGCGGGTTTGTATGCTGCAATGCAGTTGCCTAAAAGCAAGAAAGTACTGGTGGTCTGCAAAGATATCCCCTGGGAATGCAATACCTTTTATGCCCAGGGGGGAATGACGACGGCACTCAATGAAGAGGATGTCCCTTTGCATGTGCAGGACACCATGGCGGCCGGTGCATATCATAACAATAAAGAAGCCGTAGAGATACTTTCAAGAACTTCACTGAAAACAACGGCAGACATCATCGAAAGAGGCATGGAGTTTGACAAAGATGCACAGGGAAATATTGTGTATACCAAGGAAGCTGCGCACTCTGTAGCACGTATTGTACATGCAGGGGGAGATGCTACGGGGCGTTATATGCACTACTTTATGATGGTGCAAAACAGACATCAGCTTCAAAAAAATACACTGGTTTATGACCTGCTGATAGAAAATGGCAGATGTTACGGGGTAAAAGCGACAGTCAACTATGAGCCTACGACCATCTATGCAAATGATGTCATCATCGCATCAGGCGGGGTAGGTTCCCTGTATGCCTACAATACAAATTCCCGTACGGTCAGTGCCGATATCCACGGGATATGTGTTGAAAAAGGTATAGCATTGTCAGATATGGAGTTCATGCAGTTCCACCCTACGGTTTTCGTAGAAACGCCTTTTGCAAGAAAACTGCTATTGACAGAAGCGCTCAGGGGTGAAGGCGCACATGTTGTGGATGAGGAGGGGAGACGTTTCCTCTTCGATTATGATGAAAGGGGAGAATTGGCAAGCCGGGACATCGTTTCCCGTGGCATCTTTGACCATAAGCGCAAAACCGGCCAGAAGGCATATTTGGATTTTTCTATGTTCGAAGAGAAATGGTTTGAACATCGCTTCCCCAATATTACACGCACGTTCGCAGCACTGGGATACAATTTCCCCAAGGACAGAGTGCCCATCTCGCCGGCATTTCACTATGCCAACGGAGGGATAAAGTGTGACACAAACGGATGCATAGAAGGAATAGAAAACCTTTATGTAATAGGTGAAGCTGCCCGGACGGGTGTACATGGAGCCAACCGTCTGGCATCCAATTCGCTGCTGGAAGGTGTGGTCTTTGCCAAACGTGCAACGGATCATCTGCTTTCCAAGGATCATAAAGTGATCCAAACACCTGAATTTGATAAAGATTACGGTAATATTCTGCACAAAGAAAATGATAAAATCTATAAACATAAACTGCGTCAGGTGATGTGGGAGGATATAGGGATTATCAGGACGACCAAAGGGCTTCATGAAGCCAAAAATCTGATTTACGATATGAAGAATCATGAGATCGGACGACTGCTTCAGCTGCGTCTCAATACGGCTTCGGCGATCGTTGAGGCAGCATTGGCCCGAACAGAGTCATTGGGCTCTCACTATATTGAGTCATAAGACTTGTATAGAATTTTTGAACATCCAGGAGATATAATGGAAACAGCGGTACACAATTTGGATTTGACAACAACATGGGTGGGGATACTCTCTTTATTCCTTTTTGTTTTAGCATATTATTTCATTGCTACGGAAGATAAATATTTGATCAATAAAGCCAAACCGGCGCTGCTTGCAGGTACGGGTATATTTATGCTTACCGGGCTTTATTTTGCTATCAACGGATTAGATGGGCATCTGCTTGAAGAAGAGGTGGAAAAGCTTATTGTAGAGATAGCCGGGATCTTTTTCTTCCTGCTTGTTGCCATGACATACATAGAAGCGATGATCGACAGGGGAGTTTTTTCTGCACTGCGCTATAACCTTGTTTCGAAAGGCTATACCTACAAGAAGCTTTTCTGGGTTACAGGACTGTTGGCCTTCTTCATCTCTCCTGTTGCAGACAACCTTACGACGGCCTTGATCCTCTCTACGGTTCTCCTTACGATAGACAAAGAGAATAAGGCTTTCCTGGTACCGGGTGCTATCAATATCGTCGTTGCTGCCAATGCGGGGGGAGCCTGGTCTCCGTTTGGTGACATTACGACGCTTATGGTATGGGTAGCCGAGAAAGGCAGTTTTACCGAATTTCTTTTCTTGTTCCCTGCAGCGATACTTGGATGGGGAATCACAGCCTTTTTGCTGTCCCGTTTTGTACCCGAGGGAACACCTCCTTTCCATGCAGATGAGGAAAAAGTGGAAATAGCAGAAGGGGGAAAAGTGATCATCGGGCTTTTTGCTTTAACGATCGCTATGGCGGTTGTCTCCCACCAGGTACTGCATCTCCCGGCAATGTGGGGTATGATGTTCGGCCTGGCCATACTTAAAATGTATGTATATAGAATCAACAGAAGTGCATCCAAAACACAACTGAACGCCTTTTCCTGGATCGCGAAGATCGAGAACGATACGCTTCTTTTTTTCTTTGGTATCCTTGCGGCAGTAGGCGGACTTCACTTCCTTGGCTTTCTCGAGTACTTCACAGCCTTGTATGATCAGTTCGGCGCAACAGTGGTCAATGTAGGTGTTGGATTCCTCTCTGCCGTGGTTGACAATGTACCCGTCATGTCTGCTGTTCTTAAAGCTGATCCCAATATGGGTGCGGATGCACAGTCACAGTGGATGCTTGTGACCATGACCGCAGGAGTAGGGGGAAGTCTTATTTCATTCGGATCTGCTGCAGGTGTGGGTGTAATGGGTAAAATGCACGGTATCTATACCTTTGCCGCACATATGAAATATGCCTGGACAGTATTGCTGGGATATATTGTATCGGTTGTAGTCTGGTATGTTCAATTTGAGATACTGCATATTGGTGCACACCATATGTAGCGGTTTCGTATCCTGCAGTTTTTTTGCGGGGTATGCTATTGGCTTTGTTTGTATAAATAAGTTTTAAGCGTAATATTTATTCATACAAATATAAGGAAACATTTATGAAACAAGTACCTATCCTCGTTCTGGATTTCGGTTCACAGTATACACAGCTTATTGCCAGGAAACTTAGAGAAAGCGGTGTCTATACAGAGGTCGTACCTTACCGTGAAAGCCTGGAAGACATCAAAGCCAGAAAACCACAGGGGATCATTCTTTCAGGGGGACCGGCTTCAGTGTATGCAGAAGATGCCTACAAGCCGGATGAAGGTATTTGGGATCTTGGATTGCCTGTACTGGGTATCTGTTACGGTATGCAGCTGATCACCCAGCATTTTGGCGGTTCTGTTATTCCTGCAGACCACCATGAGTACGGTAAAGCCAAGCTGCACATTGAGAATGAGAACTCTCCCATCTTCAAAGATGTAGCACAGGACTCCATCGTATGGATGAGTCACGGCGACCGCGCGGAGAGACTTCCCGAAGGGTTTGAGGTCATCGGAACAAGTGAGAACTCTCCCTATGCGGCTATTGCCAATGAAGCAAAACATATCTATGCTTTCCAGTTTCACCCCGAAGTGCACCACTCAGTAGAGGGTACGCATATGCTGAAGAACTTTGCGAAATATATCTGCGGCTGTGAAAGCACATGGAACATGGGCAGCTTTGCCAAAGAGAAGATCGCGCAGATCAGGGCGCAGGTGGGCGATAAAAAAGTACTTTGTGGTGTAAGTGGTGGCGTAGACTCTTCCGTGGTTGCTGCCATGCTGCATGAAGCACTGCCAAAAGAGCAGCTTATCTGCGTTTTTGTCGACCAGGGACTCCTTCGCAAAGATGAAGCGGAGCAGGTACAGGATATGTTCAAACTTCTTGATATTCCGCTTATTACTATCGATGCGAAAAAAGAGTTCATGGAAGTGCTTGCGGGTGTGAGCGATCCTGAACAGAAACGAAAGGCGATCGGCGAAAAGTTCATCGAAGTGTTTGACAAAGAGGCCAGCAAGCATACAGATGTCTCATTCCTTGCCCAGGGTACGCTCTACACGGATGTGATCGAATCTGTCTCAGTCAAGGGGCCTTCCAAAACCATTAAGTCGCATCATAATGTCGGTGGTCTGCCTGACTGGATGACCTTTGAGCTGGTCGAACCGCTGCGTGAGATATTTAAAGATGAGGTACGCAAGCTGGGGCTTGAACTGGGACTACCAAAACATATGATCGGCCGTCATCCCTTCCCCGGACCCGGACTTGCCATAAGAGTAATGGGAGATGTCAATGAAGAAGCACTTAGGCTGCTGCGCGAATCAGATGCCATTATGCAGGAAGAACTCAGAGCTACAGGCTACTACGACAAAGTATGGCAGGCATTCACCGTTTTGCTCAACGTACAGTCGGTAGGGGTTATGGGAGACAACAGAACCTATGACAACACGGTCTGTGTACGTATGGTAGAGTCTGTAGACGGTATGACTGCTACCTTTGCGCATGTCCCGCATGATGTACTTGAGGGGATCAGCAGACGCATCATCAACGAGATCGACGGGATCAACAGGGTAGTCTATGATATAAGTTCAAAGCCGCCAGCAACAATCGAGTGGGAGTAATATGATCTGTGGTGCACCTCATCTTTGGATGAAGTGCTTCGACGACATGGTTATTGTTTAAACATTTTGGGATAAATGAAAAATTTTAATTTCCCTTTTTCAAACTTTAACTTTTTCCAATGATCAATAGGCAGTTTGATTGCTACAATACCTAACGTCGGAACATTGTCAATATATTCATCGATCAAGATATTGCTTAGTTCTGTTGTTTCCGGGTTGTGTCCTATCACAAAAAGCGTCTTATATTTGTCATTCACTTTTTTGATCTCCTCAACAACAGTTTTTGGTTCAGCCATATAGAGTGCGTCTATATATTTTATTTTTCCACTATACCCTGTTTCTTTAGCCAACCCCTTGGCTGTAAGTTTAGCTCTTTTGGCTGGACTGGAAAGTATAAGATCCGGTACAGCCTTTCTTTCTTTGAGTGCTTTTGCCATGGTGAAGATGGCTTTTTTGCCTCTTTTGTTAAGACCCCTGTCAAAGTCATTTTTACTTTCATCGTTCCAGTCCGATTTGGCATGTCTGATTAGATATAGATTTTTCATATTTTATTATAGCAAGGATAATGGAATTTTAAAATAATTATATCCTTTAGTCGATAGCACTAAACTATATTGCAAAAAAACTTGAAATAATTATTAAAATAGTATATAATTGCACAAAAAATATAGCAGTTAGGAGAATATATAGTATGGCAAAACATCAGTTTCAAACAGAAATAGGGCAATTACTTAAACTTATGACCCACTCACTTTACTCAAATAAAGAGATATTTATTCGTGAGTTGGTCTCAAATGCGAGTGATGCATTGGATAAATTCAATTATCTCGCACTTACGGATGAAAAATTCAAAGAAGAAGGATGGTCTGGAAAGATATCTATAAAGCTGGATAAAGAAGATGGATCATTGACCATTGGAGACAATGGTATAGGGATGAATGAGCAGGATCTTATGGATAACTTGGGGACCATCGCCAAATCAGGTACCAAGGCATTTATGGAAAACCTCACAGGTGATGCAAAAAAAGATTCAAATCTTATCGGACAATTCGGGGTAGGGTTCTATTCTGTCTTCATGGTAGCTGAAAAGGTAGATGTCATTTCCAAGAAGGCGGGAGAAGAACAGGCATACATGTTCAGTACAGATGGTACCGGTGAGTATGAAGTCAAGCCGGTAACAAAAGATGAGCATGGAACGGTCATTTACATTAAACTCAAAGAGGATGAAAAAGAGTTTTTAGATAAATGGAGAACACAGGAAGTAGTGAAAAAATACTCTAACCACATCGCGTATCCGATCATTCTAAATTACACTGAAGAGGAAACAACAGGCGAGGGAGATGAAAAAGAGACGAAAACAGTCCAGAAGTCAGAGCAGATCAATGAAGCCACTGCACTCTGGACTTTGCCAAAATCAGAACTCAAAAAAGAAGATTATATAGAGTTTTATAAAACGATATCCCATGACAGTGAAGAGCCTTTGACCTATTTGCATAATAGAGTGGAAGGTGCCAATGAATTCACAACACTTTTCTATATTCCCAGAACAGCTCCGATGGATATGTACAGAGCGGATTATCAGCCCGGAGTAAAACTTTATGTGAAGCGTGTATTTATTACAGATGATGATAAAGAGCTGCTGCCTCCGTATTTACGCTTTGTAAAAGGTATTATAGATTCTGAAGATCTACCTCTTAATGTTTCCCGTGAGCTACTCCAGGAAAATAGAATCTTGGCAAATATTAAACAAAACTCGGTTAAAAAGATACTTCAAGCTATTAAAAAACTAAGCGGAGATGATGCACAGATATTTACAGAACAGTACAACAGGGTGATCAAAGAGGGTATTTATACGGATCATATAAACAAAGAAACATTGCTTGATATTGTGAAGTATAAAAGCTCAACCGAGGAAGGACTTGTCTCCTTGGAAGAGTACATCAGCCGCGGTGATTCTGAGAAAAAAGAGATCTATTACATTATAGGTGAAGATGAGAAAGTTCTAAGAAGCTCACCTCTGCTTGAAGCCTATAAGAAAGCAAATATTGAAGTGCTTATTATGGATGATAAAGAAGTGGACAGTATTGTAACGCCTATGATAGGCAGTTATAAAGAGTGGGCGCTTAAAGATATTACTACAATAGAGGCACCGGACTCCAAGACGGAAGAAGAGAAAGAAGAGATCAGTAAAGAATTCAAACCGCTGACAGACAAGATCAAAGAGGTGCTGGGCGATGAAGTAAAAGAGGTGAAAATATCTACAAGACTGACATCAAGCCCGTCATGTGTACTCAAAGATGCTTCTGATCCTATGGCGGGAATGGCAGCAATGTTCGCCCAAATGGGGCAAGAGGCACCCGAGATACCACTTATATTGGAGATCAATCCTGATCATGAAATGATCAAAAAACTCGATAAACTTGAAGATGAATCTCTTTTTGCCGACATGGCATGGATACTGTTGGATTCTGCAAAAATATCAGAGGGGTTAGAGCCTAAAGACAAAGGGGCGTTTGCACACAGAGTTGCTACATTGGCAACAAAAGCTATCTAGTAATGGGATGCACCTCATAGGAGGTGCATTAAAGAATTTCCATGAATTGTTTCATAGGCATGGGTTTATACCCAAAATTGCCCTGATAGAGATCACATTTGATGATCTTAAGATAATTCAGTGTTGCATTGTTTTCCACGCCTTCAGCCAAGATCTTCAGATCAAATTTCTGCCCTATGGCAACTACGGATTCAACGATCATCGCATCACCTTTATTCTGGTTCATATTGAAAATAAAAGATTGATCTATCTTGATCATATCTACAGGCAGCTTTTTCAGATAGGCCAAAGAAGAGTATCCTGTACCAAAATCATCGATGGAGAAAGTAAAGCCAAAACTCTTCAACTCTCTGATCTTCTCTATGGCATCCTCAATATTGCGCATAATACCGCTTTCTGTGATCTCCAGTTCGATCCATTGGGGTTTCACTTTATGTTTGTTGACCATCAGCATAAGTCTTTCTACAAAATGTGGTTGTAAAAAGTGCATAGTACTAACATTGATGGCTATGTGGTCTAAATTAAAACCATATTCACTTTGGCTTAACTCCTTGATCTCACTTAAGGCTTTGTCGAAGATCCACTCTTCAAGTTTAATGATGACACCACTCTCCTCGGCAATAGGTATGAATTTTGCAGGCGATATAAAACCTTTTTCCGGATGTTCCCATCGTACCAATGCCTCTGCTCCGATGATCTTGTTCTCTTGAACATCAAGCTGCGGTTGATAATGAATCGATAATTCATTGTTCTTTATCGCTTTGTGAATGTCGTTCTCCAGCATGAGCTGTTCTTTGGTATCGTTACTCATACTGCTTGTGTAGAATTGGGAAGTTCCCCGGGCATTTCTTTTTGCTTCATACATGGCTGTTTCAGCTTTTTTGAGCAGGTCAAAGGCAGAAGCATCACTGTTATTGAAAAGAACAACTCCGATAGTAAAAGTCAGGTGGTACTCTTCTCCTGCAACATTGAGTGGCTGCATAAAATGGTTATTGATCGTAGATATATACTTGACTGTCATTTCTTTTGAGAGTGTTTTATCCCTATGTAAAGAAGGAATCAGGATAACGAATTTGTCACCGCTTACCCGTGCCAACACTTCACGGCTTCCCACAACATCCTCAAGGCGCTTTACGACCTGTTTAAGCAGACTGTCCCCTACGTCATGACCAAAGGTTTCATTGACTTTTTTAAAGTTGTTAATGTCCAAAAAAAGTAATGCGGCATACTCTTCATTGTCTCTTATGCTTGAGATAAATTCTTTTAATTTATCCATAAGAAGGGTACGATTGGGAATATTGGTGAGCAGATCGTAATATGCATTTCGTATCATTTTTTCTTTTGCGGTCACTTCATTCGTAATATCATTGATGATGCTAATTCCCCCGGCTACCTTGCCGTCAGCATTGATCATGGGGACTGTGGAAAGTTTAACATAGAGGTTTTCCTTATGCAATGCTTCAAAAGGCCCACGGTAATTTCCTGTTTTCCCTGCAAACACCTCCTCATGTGCCTTAATGATCTGTTTATTTTCCAGTCTATGAAGATTAATGCCGATCAAGTCATTTTTGTCTTCTATTTTGTTCATCTGCATAAAATGCATATTGATGTCTTCAAGTTCCAGTGATTCGTTGTAATAGTAGATCCCGACAGGAGCACGCTCAAAAAGAGAGAAAAAGCGTTCTTTGAGTTTCTCATGTGTATGTTTGATGGTAATGAAATGCTGTCGGTTACTCAGTGCATTATTGATCACTTTACCATAATAGTTTGCAATAAGTATCATAATGAGTATCAGTGCAAGCATGGTATAGCCGATGGTCATATAAACTTCGTTTTCCATGAAGAACAAACGCAGCAGTATAGGCACATAAGTGACCAAAATATAGGTAAGCAGCAAGTCACGCTTGGAAGCAAGGATCCCCAAGGCCAAAAAACCGATGGCAAACAGGAAGAAAATGACGATCATCTGATTAAGTAGACTTGATTCAGGGAAAAGTAAAAAAGCACTGCTTCCCCATACGATACCGTTGAGCAGAATGATGGTGTAGTATTTGTCGAACCATATTTCAGAGTTCTTGAGTTTGTTCTCTTCGGTTTCATTTTTAAATATAGAGTATTGATATAACCCATACAGGAACATTATGACACTTATGAGCAGCCAGATACCAATAGAATAAAGATCGGCCACATTCAACTGTATGGCACTTAAAAGCATAGCACCCATTAAATTCCCAAGAAGCATTATGGGTAGTGAAATGTAGTAAAAGCTTAGCTTATCGTAAGTGAGTCGCTCTTTAAATGATATATCTGTATTGTCAATCGCCTGGCTCAAGTCGTTATCCTCTGTCTCTGTATGATTCATTGTAAGTATACCAATAAGTTTATTTTTGTATTCAAATAAGTAGTTTAAGTAAATAAAGCTGTTAATTTCTTGAATACTATAACATAAATATCATTATACCAGTAGAGGATTTTAACGAAAATATAATCTATTTGTGTTAATATGATTTTTTATATTTTATGACAAGGAAAAAATGTTGAAGTCAAAAAGATCCCCGCAGCAGCGAGCCACGATGGTATCAAGTTCAGTTGCGACCCTGTTGGTTTTAGTCAAGTTGATCATCGGTATCGCCAGTGGTTCGGTAGCCGTACTTGCTTCTGCCATAGATTCGCTTTTAGATATGGCGGTCTCTATTTTTAACTTTTTTGCTATTAAAAAATCTGAAGAACAGCCTGATGCACTGTATCAATACGGAAAAGGAAAGATCCAGGCGATCGCTGCGGTGATAGAGGGGACAGTGATCACTGTCTCGGGCATTTATATCATCTATGTGGCACTTAAAAAATTAAGTCAGGGAACAGTCACAACCTTGCTTACGCCTTCAATTCTGGCAATGCTGTTTTCTATTGCCGTAACGTATTTCCTGGTTCAATATTTACTGAGAATAGCTGAAGAGACAGACAGTATTGTCATCAAAGCAGATGCATTGCACTATAAAACTGATCTGTGGAGTAATGCCGCGGTACTGGTTGGGTTAGGTCTTGTTTCACTTACCGGGCTTGACAGCATAGATGCCATTTTTGGTTTGGGTATAGGGATCTATATTATCTATTCCGCGTATGAGATCGTCGTACACGGTATAGAGATACTTCTTGACCGTGCACTGGATGGAGATGTTGTCGCCAAGATTGGTGAAATCATCGCCGGTCATCCGGAGGTCACCAGTTATCATTGGCTCAAAACCCGTACAGACGGCAATACGAATTTTGTAGAATTCCATATGGTCTTGCGGCCCAATATGCTTTTACTTGAAGCACATCGTATTGCAGATGAGGTGGAAGATAAGATCATGGCTTTGGAACCAAATAAAAAATGGATCATTACGCCACATTTTGATCCTTATGATGATGAAGAGGTCAATGAAGCCATGCTTCATGGGAAGCCATTGGTGGAATTGGATAAAGAAAGCCATTGATGCAAAATAAAAAAGCTATTTATCTGTTGTCCCCCACCCCTAGAGACGAAGCGATAGCATTGCCGATGATCGACTTCACTACGACTGCGGGATCAATTGATTTTAGTGATTGTGATACTTTGATGTTCACCTCAAAACAGGCAGTTATTACAGCTGACAAGATTAGTAGTGACTGGAAAAACTATCCTTGCATCGCTATTGGAAAAGCAACAAAGAAACAGATAGAAATATTGGGCGGCAAGGTGATCTATTGCCCTGAATATTTTTATGCTGAAACATTGAATCAAGATATTGCCAAATTTTTTAAAAATAAAAAATTACTCTATCTACGGCCTAAAGAGGTCTCTTTTGATTCTAAAAGTTTTTTGGAAAAAGAAGGTATCACTCTTCATGAACAGATCATTTATGAAACTTCTTGCATTCAATACGGTTTCAGAAAGAAGCCTGTTGCAGGATCGATCATTATCTTTACTTCACCGTCGACCATTCATTGCTTTTTAAAGAGTTTTGAATGGGATAAAAGTTATACCGCAGTAGTCATAGGCAATGCGACAAAGGTGCATTTGCCACCTCATGCAGAGTATGTAGTCGCGGATGAACCTCTTATATCGGCATGTATACTAAAAGCAAAAGAGCTAGAAAATTCTCCTTTTTGATATCTGTTTTACTGATTTCTAACCGCAAATAGGTTATAATTATTTTAACCTAAGTGGTTCGATGACTGTGTATGGGGTCCAACATTAAATTTTAGTGGGACATGTAGCAGATCGGTGTGTAGGTATTTTCGTTTGAGTGGGGAGACCCGCGAGAAATTGCCTCCTAAAGAGATGCTCTCTCCTGCACCGTTGGCTTATTAGGGCCGACTTTAAACAGAACGGCCACTTGGGGGTTTATTAGCGACGATTCTTGCACGCACAGGCTTTGAGAAAGGTCATCGACGAACAGGGAGTTCGCCTTTAAACCTTTCTCAAACCCTCTACGTATAATTATCATCACTACTAAATACCCAAAGAAAAACCAGAGAGAATTAATTTTTAATAAGTTGCTATTTATTTCTAATTTCTAATTTCTAATTTCTAATTTTTTCGGAGAAAAGAATGAACGTATTGATTATCGGCGGAGGCGGCAGAGAATATTCTATCGGCTTGGCATTGAAAAAAGATGAGAACGTAGAGAAGATCTATTTTGCACCGGGTAATGGCGCAACGGATGAATTGGGCGAGAACATAGATATCAGTGATTTCAGTGAATTGGCCGATTTTGTCGAGGCACATAACGTTGATCTTACCATTGTAGGGCCTGAAGCACCATTGGTGAACGGTATAGTAGATGTCTTTAAAGAGAGAGGACTTACCATTTTTGGGCCAACGGCACAAGCTGCGCAGCTTGAAGGCTCCAAAATATTCATGAAAAATTTTCTTGCACGTCATAACATTCCTACAGCCAAATACATAGAGACGGATTCTCTTCAGGATGCTTATGACTTTATTATGACGCTAGAAGCGCCTATTGTGGTAAAAGCAGATGGACTTTGCGGCGGCAAAGGTGTCATCATTGCGCAAAGTCATGATGAAGCGAAAAAAGCTGCCGGGGAGATGCTTTCGGGCCATTCTTTCGGTGATGCCGGAACAGCCATCGTCATAGAGGAGTTCCTTGACGGGTATGAGCTTTCGGTGTTTGCTGTGTGTGATGGTAAAGACTATGTAGTGCTTCCGGCTGCACAGGACCACAAAAGACTTCTAAATAATGATGAAGGCCCAAATACCGGAGGGATGGGAGCTTATGCCCCGACACCGCTTGTGAATGATGAGATCTACCGTAAACTGAAAGAAAGAGTGATCGAGCCTACGCTCAAAGGGATGGAGGCTGAGGGCATGCCTTTTACAGGTGTTCTTTTCATTGGCGTGATGGTCGTCAAAGGCGAGCCGATCATTCTTGAATATAACGTACGTTTTGGTGACCCGGAATGTGAGGAGTTGATGCCTTTGCTTAAGTCTCCTGCAAGCGAACTGTTCTATAAGGCTGCTACAGGTGACCTAAAAAATGCAAAGATAGAATTTTATGACAAATATGCAGTGGGTGTAGTGATGGCAAGTAAGGACTATCCTTATAAAAGTACACCTCCTGCAGAGATCGTTGTGGATGATATTTATCATGAAGAGCTCAAGGACAATGCACATATCTCTTATGCAGGTGTCAGCCGGGGCGAAGACGGCAAACTCTATGCAACAGGCGGAAGAGTACTGGTTTGCGTTGGACTTGGTGATAGCATTAAAGAGGCACAAAAACGTGCCTATATGTTAGTGGGTCAGGTTCACTTTGCCGGAAAGCAGTGTAGAACAGATATCGCTTACCAGGCACTGTAATCCCTGTGATCGTTGCTGATGCATAGAATTCTATTTTTCCTAGGCTTGCTGTTAAGTATGCAAACAGTTTATGCAGCCCATGAAAAAGGTAAAATAGAAGTAACGGCAAAACATTTGGAGAGTACAAAAACTACGGTGAAGGCGACGGAAGGCGTTGTTGTCTATTATCAGGACTCTGTGATAAAAGCTGAATCCGCATCCTATAATAAATCCACAAAGATCCTTACCTTGGACGGCAAGGTAGAAATGATAGGGTACAGGGGTACCAAAGAACATACGGATCATATGAAGATACATACAGGAACCAAAGAGATAGACTTTGATCAACTCTTTTTTGTCAGCCAGAATGATATTTGGTTGTTTTCCGATAAAGCACATCGCAGCGAAAGTAATTATACACTGGGCCAATCCGTACTTTCATCTTGCGATATAAATGATCCTCTGTGGAAAATGGTCTTTTCCCATTCACACTATGACCGTGATGAAAAGTATATGAAAGTATATGATGCAAAGGTTTATTTTTGGGATATCCCGATCTTTTATACGCCTTATATGGCTTTTTCTACCGATAACAAAAGAAGTTCAGGCTTGTTGTTTCCAATGTTCGGCTATACCGCAGAAGAAGGATTTGTTTATGAACAGCCTGTTTTCTGGGCCATCTCACCGAGTATGGACCTGGAGTTCAATCCGCAGATCAGAACAGATCGCAGTCTGGGTCTTTACTCTACCTTTCGTTTTGTAGACAGTGATCATTCATCAGGAAAATTAAGGGCAGGATATTTTAGGGACAGTACCGATTATCAAAGCAGAGAGAATACAAAAGACCTGAACCACTATGGGTTGGAGTTTTTATATGATTCTTCCAGGGTTTTTCAAGCGTTCCTGCCTAAAGGATTTACCGATGGTCTATATGTCAATACTACTTTTTTGACTGACATTGATTATCTCAATCTGCAAAGAACGCATCTTCAGCATTTTGGTCTGACACCGCTGCAAGAATCTAAGTTGAATTATTTTTTATATGACAATGACTATTACGGCGGAGTGAACGCAAAATACTTCATAGATACACGAAAAGAGCACAATGATGACACGGTCCAAATACTCCCTTCCGTGCAACTCCATAAATACCTGGACCATTTTCTGTGGGACAATCTTACTTATAGCGCCGATCTGCATGTGAATCATTTTTATAGAGAAAGAGGTGCGACACTTAAGCAGGCAGAGTTAAAAGTACCGTTAGAATTCACTACCTCTTTTTTTAATGATTTTTTAAATATTTCAGTGGGTGAAGAATTTTATTATAGTAAATTCTTTTTTGGAAACGGGAGTTATGAACATGATTCGTTTCAATACTACAGTAATATTCACAAAGTAAAACTGTTTACGGACCTGACAAAGAAATATGATGATTTCATACATGTTTTGCAGCCTTCGGTTGAGTATGTCAGACCAGGCAATGAAAATGAACAACCTGTAAAGTTTGATAATCTGGGAGCAGAACAGAAGAAGCTTTTTGCAGTCGGTTTGCCCGAGGAACAGTATCGTATAGGATTCAATCAGTATTTTTATACCAGAGGAACGCAATTAAAATTTTTTCAAAGGCTTTACCAAACCTATTATCCCAACAGAGAGTATGCTTGGGCGGATCTGGAGAATGAAATGCAGTATAATTGGAAAAAATGGCAATTTTACAATAATCTGGCATACTCTTATGAGTTTGGCAAACTGAGAGAATCATCCAGCCGCATTTCTTTGTCTGAGTCAGATTATTTTTTCTCTCTGGGGCATACATACAAGAAAAAACTGCCGGATGATGCAAGCAGTTTTGTACCTGCGAATGATCTACTTTTTGGTTTTGGATATACATTGAACCAAAGAGTGAAATTTAATGGCGGTTTGACCTACAGTATTGACAAAAAGGCAAGTACACAATGGAGATTCGGCGGAAAGTACCAACAGGATTGTTGGAGTATGGATGCTTCTGTACGCCAGGACATTACACCAAGGCCTACAGGCTCGACCAAAGTAAACAGTTTTTATATTCAGTTAAATTTCATTCCTTTTGGTGGCGTAAGCACAGGAGATGCTAAATAATGCAAACCCCTATGGAAAAAATAGAGCAGGCATTGGATAGTCTGGAATTGCCTAAACTTATTACCAAAGAGGATATTAAGAAACAATATCATTTCTTAGCTAAGAAATATCATCCTGATCTGGGGGGAAATGCTCAAAAGATGGAAGAGATAAACCATGCCTATCAATTTTTGATGAAGTATATAGAAGAGTTTCGTTATACTTTTGATGAAGAAGAGGTTTCCAAACAATTTCCAGGAGTGGATCATGCCCAGCGATTTAGACCATGATTATTATTTCCAAAACAATGAAGATGCGGCACAGAAACTTATAGAAACGTTACCGCTGGAATTATTACAAAACAATGAAACAGTAGTGATAGGTGTCAGTGAGGGGGGTGTTTATTATGCTGATCGGATTGCTAAAAAATTAGATGCACAAATGGACATTCTGTTGACTGAACCCATCATGGCACCCAATAATCCCGAACTTGCCATTGCAATGGTTTCAGAAACAGAGGAGGTCATCATGCATAAAGCATTGATAGATGCCTTTGGTATTAATGAAGACTTTATTTACAGCGAAGCGAAGCGTAAGTATGAGGAAGAAGTGTTGTCTTATGTGTATAGGTATCGTAAGGGTAAAGACCTGCTCTCTCTTAAAGGAAAATATGTCGTACTTGCAGATGAGTGTATTGAGACAGGGCTTACTATGATGGTCGCACTAAAATCTGTGATCGAAAGAGAAGCGAAGAATATATATATCGCAACACCTATTTTAGACAGAGCTGTTTATAAAAACCTGCTTACCGTGTGTGACGGAGTATTCTGTCCATATAAGATCAGGGATTATATTTCAATAGAATATTACTATAAAGATTTTGAGCCATTGGACTTTGAGGAGATATGCGAGATAGTTAAACAGCAGGAAATAAAAAGTAAAAAGACCGGTATGCCGGAACACACTATTAAATAACAGGCTAAAAGGAAAAGCAAAAGCATGGACGAACAAATTGTAGAGATAGATATAAATAATCTAGAAGAGAAATATGAATTTAATAAAATAGCGAAACAGGCAAGCGGTGCAGTCATGTACCGCCAGGGGAAAGCAGTACTTATCGCTGCAGTGGCCATTGATGAAAAAGCAGTAGATGAAGATTTCCTTCCTCTGACAGTCCAGTATATGGAAAAGGCTTATGCCGCAGCAAAAATACCGGGAGGATTCATTAAACGAGAAACAAAGCCCGGTGATTTTGAAACCCTTACATCTCGTATTATAGACCGTTCATTGCGTCCGCTGTTCCCCTCCGGTTTTCATTTCCCCGTAACAATCACTGTCATGGTGGTAAGCAGTGACAGCGAGGTGGATATGCAGGTCGCAGCACTTCATGCCGCTTCTGCTGCCTTGTATGTTTCAGATATCCCTGTGACACAGAGTATCGCAGCAGTGAGAGTAGGGAAGATAGAAAATGAAATGCTTATCAATCCTACATTGAGCCAGCAGGATGAAAGTGTATTGGATCTTCTTGTTGTCGGTTCAGGTAAAGATATACTGATGATAGAAATGCGTACCATGGCTTCAGAGAGCATAGATGATGTTGAAGTAGATATGATAGACCCCATGATGGGTGCAGTACCTTTGGTACTGGAACATCAGGCGTGCAATGAACTGGATGAAGAAGCTTTGGTATCTGCGATCGCTCTGGCCGGTGAGGCGATCCATAAGGCAACAGAAAAATACACAAGAGAATTCACTCCTCTTGTAAGAGAATCTTTGGTTCTGGAACTTGCTGAGGAAAAAGCAGATGAAACACTCTATGCCTACATAGAGAGCAACTATGCAAATGATGTAGAGGATGCCATCTCACATATGGCAAAAAGCGAACGTGCAACAGAACTGAAAAAAGTACGCGCAAAAATCATGGAAGCGCTGGAATCAGAAGGGAAAGAACCAGAGAAAGCATTGGTTTCAAAAGTACTTGAACAATACAAAAAAACAGTTGTTAGAGCGATGATACTCGATAAGAACATTCGTGCAGACGGTAGAGCTTTGGATGAAGTAAGGCCGATCAGTATAGAAACAAACCTTTTACCTTCTGTACATGGTTCATGTCTTTTTACGCGCGGACAGACACAGGCACTGGTCACAGCCACACTTGGAGATAAAAAAGATGCACAGATGTATGAACTGATCACCGATAAAACAAGCAGGTCGGAAAACTTTATGGTGCATTACAACTTCCCGGGCTATTCGGTCGGAGAGGCAAAGTTCATAGGTGCACCCGGACGTAGAGAGCTGGGACATGGCAACCTTGCCAAAAGGGCACTGGAGCCTGCCATTCCAATGAATTATGAAGGGACGATCCGTTTGGTATCTGAAATCCTGGAAAGCAACGGTTCTTCATCCATGGCGACGATCTGTGGAGGATCTCTTGCTTTGCGTTCTGCAAAGGTGGATATGGTAGATCTTGTTGCAGGCATTGCCATGGGACTGGTAAGCGAAGGTGACAAGTATGCCGTCCTTACAGATATCATGGGGCTTGAAGACCATGATGGCGATATGGACTTCAAGGTCGCGGGAACGAAAAAAGGGATCACGGCACTGCAGATGGATATCAAACTTGGGGGTATCAACCTTGAAGTACTAAGAGAGGCACTTGCACAGGCAAGTAAAGGCAAGGACCATATTTTAAAGATCATGGAAGAGGCTGAATCGAATATTGTTGAAAGTACTGCACTTCCCGCAACAGAACATTTTACGATAAATCCGAGCAAGATAGGTGATATCATTGGAAAAGCCGGGGCGACCATACGTGATATTATAGAGAAATTTGAAGTAAGTATTGATCTTGATCGTGATGAGGGCGGAGTAAAACTCTCGGGGGAAGATAAAGAAAAAGTAGCTGCAGCCAAAGAACATATTAAAAAGATAGCAGATACTCCGGTTAGAAAACAGATGACCTATGAAGTAGGAAAAAGTTATAAAGGCAAAGTGAAAAAAATCGTTGACTTTGGGATATTTGTTGAAATGCCTGATGGTTTTGATGCTTTATTGCATATTTCCAAAGTAGCCAAAGAAAGAGTAAACAATCTATCGGAGCGCTACAATGAAGGTGATGAGATCACTGTAGTCGTGTTGGAACAAAAGGGTAAAAAAGTCGAACTTGCCACACCTGAATTTTTAGCATAAATTAAATCTTTTTTAGTTATAATTGCGCCGTTTGTACGAAGTGATAAGTAGGGAAATATAGGCATTTATGTTTATATTGCTATATCTTTTAGTGGTATGGTTACGCTATCCGAACGGACTTTGGAAAACAGTCGAAGAGACTTAAAATCTATTAACTTAAAGGATATAAAATGAAAAAGTTTTTCTTACTTTTCCTGGCACTTGGTGCTGTTGCATTTGCTGGTGAAGCAGATGGTGAATCTATGATCAAAGCATACTCAGTAGTTGCTGCCGGTGTTGGTCTTGGTCTTGCTGCACTTGGTGGTGCTATCGGTATGGGTCATACTGCTGCTGCAACTATCGCTGGTACAGCTAGAAACCCAGGTCTTGGTGGTAAACTGATGACTACAATGTTCATTGCATTGGCAATGATCGAAGCGCAAGTTATCTATACACTTGTTATTGCTCTTATCGCTCTTTACGCTAACCCGTTCATCGGATAAGCTAAAGCGATCTTAAGTTTGTGGCGGTATACTTCCGTCACAACTTTCTATTCAAGTTTCGATACACTTTAAAAGTATCTCTTTCCAATGCGTCAGTGGTGGAACGGTAGACACGCTACCTTGAGGGGGTAGTGCCCTACGGGTGTGGAGGTTCAAATCCTCTCTGACGCACCATTTTTAAATAATACTCCAAAGAATTATTAAAATTACTAATAATATCTATCTCTCTATCTCATAATCATCATTAAGGTAATTAAATTTAATTTAATATGCATGAATCTTCGTCAAATAGCCTAAATTAGGGGCTTTTTAGCTATTTTTTAGCTATTTTTAAGAGTTTATTGTGCTATAATAAATGCATCTTAAAAAAAAGGAAGAAGAATGACAAAAGCAGAGTTTGTAGAACTAGTACAAAAAAATGGTGAGTTCGAAAGTAAAGCAGCAGCGGAGAGAGCGGTAAAAGCGTTCATTAACTCAGTAACAGAAGCACTTGTAAACAAACAAACAGTATCGTTGGTAGGATTTGGAACATTTTCTACAGTTGAAGTAGCAGAAAAAAGCGGAAAAGTTCCCGGAACTGACAAAACTTATACAAAACCTGCACACACTGCACCAAAGTTTAAAATCGGTAAAACACTTAAAGATGCCGTTGCGGGCAACTAGGTTTTTATCTTTTCTGTAGCTGCTAAAAATCTTTTTAGCAGCTACACTACTTTTCAGCTCTCATAAAACTTTAATCAAAAAAAAATCTAAGTATACTTATAATTTAATATTCGATCAGGAATAATGACAGTACATTGTTTTCTGAGTTTTTTCCCGCTTGAACAATTTGCAACCTGACTTGTGACATAGACCACTGTAGCAAGCATGAAGATCAGCATCGTACCTATAAAAATTGAAACAAATAACATGTTCCTACTGTCCTTTTTTTTATCTGGCATCTCTATTCCTTTATTATTACCAAACTTCTTGTTTCACTATAGTGCAGTTTTGTGTACTTTATGTGTATTGCATGGTATAATGCGATAAAAAAAGAGTAGCTATGGATTTGAAAAATACAATAGGATTGGGTGTGGCAGGGAACTTTGCACACCACTTGGAGCAGGCAGGAGAACTCAAGGATTTTGAGCATGTGGTTACTGTTGAACCGGATGCACCTAAAGGGATATTTCCTTTTTACCTGCCCGGCTCAGACACTTTTTTGGGGCTTTATTCTATCGGCACGGACAGACTAGAGCTTCCTGATTATGAAGCCAATGCACAAGTTGAACCGGAGATAGCAGTACTTTTTGATATTGTGTACGATGATGACAAGAAGGTCATTGATCTTATTGCAAAAAAGTTCACTACTTTCAATGACTGTACCATACGAAAAGAGGGTGCCAAAAAGATCTCAGAGAAAAAGTCATGGGGACCAAACTCCAAAGGCATAGGCGACAAATGGATACCTATAGACAAATTTGAAGAGGGCGGGGTGATGGATCACTATCACCTCTGCTCTTTTGTAAAGCGTGACGGTATTTTGCATCCTTATGGGGTAGATGCACCGCTTCTTGGCTATAGTTACTTTTACGGGAAGCTGAAATCATGGCTCATAGATAAAATGAACACACAGGAAGATTTCGGACCTTTGGAAAATATCTCCAAGCACCTTAAAGCATGTGCATATCCCAAGCAGGCACTTATCTCTATTGGTGCTACGGCTTATGCTGAGTTTGGAGAGAAAAATTATTTGCAGTCCGGAGATGAAGTGTATGTGATCGCTTATGATGCAAGGCAGGATGACAGCAGCTTACAGCCTTCTCCCACCAAAGTGGTACTGCACCAAAAGGTACAATAGAAGGGGGATTACCCTCTGCTGGAGTCCTGGCATTTCTTTTTGAAATATTCTTTGTCTGCTTTGCAAAGCGGACATTTCTCAGGAGGACGTTTGCCTCTGTGGACATGTCCGCATATTTCGCAGATCCACTCTTCGTTATTTTCACTGTCAAAGAAACCTTCAGCTTCAAGGATACGTTTAAGTTCCAAGTACTCGGCTTCGTGCTCCACTTCTACTTTACCTATGGCTCTAAAGAGTCTGGCAATATCATTTAGTCCTTCCTCCTTGGCAATAGCAGCAAAGTTTGGATACATCTCTTCATGTTCGTAGCGTTCACCGTCTGCTGCAACCATAAGGTTTTTTTGTGTGGTATCCAATTCTATATCTTTTACCAATTTATTATAGGCTTTGTACTCTGCCATAGCATGGTATTTCTCATTGTCTGCTGCTTCCTGAAAGTGTTTTGCAATGCGGTGTAGCCCCTCTTGGTAGGCGACATCGGCAAAAAACTCATATTTGTTTCTGGCCTGGCTCTCTCCTGCAAATGCTTTCATTAGATTCACGGCTGTAAGATTCTCTGTGATACACTCCATCTCTTCCCCGCAGCAGATCAGTGTTCCGCCTCCAACCTCCTGTACTTCAATTTCATTACCACATTTGTTGCATTTGTATGTTTCGTATTGTCTCATTCTGTTTTATCCTTTTATTGTATATTTTTCTTAATGTCTGCAATGAACTCTGTAATGTCATCATGCAGTGCCTGCAGATCTTCTTCATGTTCTACTTCATCTGCCAGTATCTCCGAGACAATATCGTAAGTGACGATATCTTTGTCTTTGGTAATCTCTGCTATGTTGGAATACACAGAGATAGCACACTGTTCACCCTTAATGGAATCTTCAAGTATTTGGACCACATCAAACTCCTTAGGCTCTTCATATCCGCAGTTTGTATGGGTGAACCAATCTTTAGGGTTGAGTAGAGGCGTTCCTCCTAGTTGTAAAATACGGTCTGCCACCATATTTGCATGTCTTAATTCATCGGTTGCATGTTGTGTAAGCTCAGCGATCGCTGCATCCTTCATGATACCTTTGATCACTTTTGCTTCGATAAAGTATTGATAATACGCTAGCCATTCGTCTGCATAGGCTTTGTTAAGCAGGGTAATGATCTCATTGATCTCTATTCCTTTAATGATCGAATTTCCTCTTCGTGCCATGATGTGTCCTTTTAATAAAGTTAAGGAAAAATATTCTCCTTTAGAAATTATAGCTTTTCTATACTTAAAGGAAAATAATTATCCTTTTGTGAATTTAAAGCTTTGTCTTATGCTTCAGTATAGAGTAAAAAAGTCAATGAAAAATAGATAGTTTGTAAATGTAGTGTATGGACAACGGTCCATACGAGAAGAAAAATTAATGTTTGAACCAGCTTTTGACCCTGTCAAATGCAGAATCAAAAGCACTTTTGTGCGGACGGCTTTCTACACCGTAGCTCTCCTGGAGCTTTTCAAGAAGTTCCTTTTGCTCCTCATTGATCTTCTTGGGAAGGACCATGCGCACTTGAGCGATAAGACGGCCTTTTCTTCCGCTATGTACATCGGGGACACCTTCTCCTTCAAAAATGAATTGTTCTTTATCTTTGGTACTTTGTTTGAGTTCCAACTCCAACTCCCCATCGAGTGCGGGAATAGAGATGGTCTCTCCCAGAATAGCCTGGGTAAAGAATACAGGCACTTCAATGTAAATATCACTGCCGTTACGGATGAAGTTCTCATCTTCTTCTACATAGAAAGTAAGGTAAAGGTCTCCGCGTTGCCCGTTTTTTGCTTCATTGCCACAACCCTGAACACGTAAGCGGTTTCCGCTGTCTACACCGGCAGGTATTTTAATGGTGACAGTATCTTCTACTTCATGATACCCTTTGCCGTGACAACTGGGGCATTTTTCGGCAATGGTCTTCCCTTCACCGTGACATTTCGGACAGGTCTGTGCAAATTGCATGGGCCCCTGTCTCATAAGTACCTGACCTTGCCCGCCACAATAGTCACAGGTTTCCAGCTTTGCATCTTTTGCACCGGTACCTTTACAGTCCTGACAAGGGGTCTTGTAGGTGATATCTATTTTCCTCTCACAGCCAAAGACCGCTTCATGAAATGCCAAAGGAAGTTCTATCTCAAAATCCAATGCATACTTTTGGCTTGGGTCACGTCTTGTCTGGCCAAAACCTCCCCCAAAACCACCGGAACCACCGAACATAGAGTTGAAGATATCCATGATGTCATCCATACCGGCTCCGCCAAATCCGCCACCCATACCGCCTTGACCTTCAAGCCCGGCTTTCCCGTAACGGTCGTAGATAGCTCTTTTCTCATCATCGCTCAGTACCTGATAGGCTTCATTGACGATCTTGAACTTCTCTTCTGCCTCTTTGTCATCAGGGTTTCTGTCGGGATGGTATTTCAATGCCAGCTTTCTATAGGCTTTTTTCAGATCAGCACCCGAACAGTCTTTACTGACTTCAAGTACTTCATAATAATCCATTTCTGTCATTACAGTTTCTCCGTTATGGGGGACACAGCTTTACTTTTCTCTAAAAAGTCAACCAATGTCCCCTAGTAATTTGGGCGAATTCTACCATAATTTTGTTATAATGGCGAAAACTTTTCCAAGAGGTATAGTTATGGTTGTTCATATCGTCATGTTCCAATTTAAAGAAGCGAATAAAAAAGCCAATATTATTCATGCAAAGCAGATGTTGGAAAATCTCATGGGTGCAATACCTACACTCAGAAGCATGGATGTGGGAGTCAATTTTTCTACGGAAGAGCGGGCGATGGATATGAGTATTATTACTACGTTTGAAAGTAAAGAAGGACTTGATGCCTATGCTGTGCATCCCGAGCATCTTAAGGTTGTGGATTTCATCAAAACGGTAGTGGAATACTCTAAAGTCGTAGATTATGAAAAAATATAAGATAGAAGCATTTGAAAACCTTGTAGATGCTTTTGCATCTTTGCCTTCCATAGGTAAAAAAACTGCGATCCGTTTAGCCTACCATGCTGTGATGGAAGATGGTTTTGCCGGAATGAAGCTGGCGCATGCACTCGAAACCGGGATCAACAGCATACAAAAATGCAGCAAATGCCATAATATGAGTGAAGATGAACTCTGTTCTATCTGTTCCGACCCGTACCGTGACAGCTCAAAACTCTGCATCGTCCAAAGTGCAAAAGATATATTGACCATTGAAGAGAGTGGGCAGTTTGACGGGGTCTATTATGTGATCTCGGAAGTACGTGATCTTGATGAAGCCCATCTTTTTTATGCTGTAGGGGGAGTAGATGAAGTGATCTTTGCTTTTCCTCCGAGTATTGCGACAGATACCATGATCCTTTATATAGAAGATAAACTTACCGGATTGGATATTAGATTTACGAAGATCGCTCAGGGTGTTCCTACAGGAGTAGAGTTGGAGAATATCGATGTTATGTCACTCTCGCGTGCGTTGGAAGCGAGAGTGAAGATATAGGTTTGTTTAGATAAAGAGTTGGCTTATTTCTTTATTGCCGTTAGTAAGTATTTCCGGATTGTCTATCCCGTAAATTTTATAGAGTGTTGCAGCGATACTTAGCGGTTCAAACCAGTAGGTGCCGCTTTTTGGTTTGAGCCAGAGTCTATTGATGCTTCCGGGATCATCAACGATCGTTTCTCCTACAACACCTTTATGGTTAAAGTATCCTTTACCGCCTAAAACATAGAGGTTTTGAAGATTTCCGTGATCCCAGCCTTTCGCAGAGTTTAGATTAACATTACGTCCAAATTCGCCAAAGACCATAATATTGATATTTTGTTCTTTTCCTGCTGCCTTAAGGTGTGCCATAGCTGATTTTAATGAACCGAAAAGTCTCTCCATCCTGGTCACATAATCTCTAGCTTCATTATGGTCATCCCATCCGCCTAGGCCTCCGGTTCCGATCGTTACAACTTTTGTATCAGGGTTTTTAACGAGAAGTTTGATGGCAGCTTCTATTTTTTTGGAAAAACCATTATCAGGATAGGCATCAGCTCCCAGGTCAGGGGTTACAGAATCTGCAATAGAATCAATAAAATCACTTAACTGACCCCTTCTTCCAAAAGCATCTTTGATTTTTCCCGGTAAATTATTCTGTTGTGCCAGTGTATTCATCTTCCCATCCAGGGCAGGGTCAAAACCACTACTGTTATTTTCACTGTAGTTTTCTATTTCACGTTCCGCTTGAGTATAGTAAGTCCACCGTCTTACATCTCTTTTATAGGGATTTTCAAAACTTTCATTGATCCCGATGGGTTTTAGGTAACCAGGGACCGGTTTGTTTCCTTCAAGATAGAATTTGGATTCTCCTTCCATTGTGACAAACGGCATAAGGGTATTTGCATCTACTACTTTATTGGCTTCGAGAATTTGTGCAAGGTTGGCAAGTATGCCCGCACTGTCTTCATCAAATGAACCTTTTTGGTTTTGAGCCGTACATTCACCGTGTGCTTTATTGCCTGCAGCTTCTCTTACGGCTGAATAGCAACATCTAAAGATCGTCATATCCCCATTGTCAATGAGGGCTTCCATTGCGGTGCCGCCTGCTTCCTGCCAGCAACCGTTTTTGGTTGGCGTAATACCCCTGAAGTAGTCATCATAACTGCTTTGGGATTTGTTCTTGATCTCATCTATATTTGTGATATTCCCGGCTAACTGGCTTGCACCCCCATACATAAAGATAATGATCGTTTGTGCATTGTTGTCATTTTGTGAAAAATTGATCTTGCTTATGTCTAATGTTGCAGCATAGGTAAAATCAGGCAGCAATATGGCTGAACCGGCTGCCAATGATAATTTTATAAAGTCTCTTCTTTTCATGTTATTTCGCCTCTCTTTGTGCGTATGTCATATCTAATCTTGAAATATAGTCCAATACAATGAATGCAATATTTCTTTTATTCTCTTCTCTTCTTTTTGCTTGTTTCTCTGCATCATCATAGGTGACGAACATATTGAACTCATAGCGGAAAAGTTGTTTACCGTCTCTGCTCTCTATCATATGGTCTCTGAAAAGTTTTAATTCTTCACTGGTCGCTTCTCTTGCAACAGTAGATTTAAAGAGGTAGTTCACAAAAGTATCCAGACTTGCTGTATCACTGTTGCTATCAAGAGTGAAATTGTCATTCGCTATGAAATCATCACTCCATCCCTGTCTGTCCCATGCATCAAAATCATTTGTTTTCTCAGGGTTTGATCGTCTAAGCAATACCTGCTCTCTCATGAATTTGTTATAGTAGGCAAAAGAGAGTGTGTCCAAAGGTACACGTTTTAATTTTCCAAGTTTATATTTCATGGTTGCTTGATGCATCTCTTCCAGTCCCTCTTTGAAATAGGAAATGGTACTTTTGCGATGTTTATAATCTATTTTTTTAGCCAATGAGTAAAAAGTCTCTTCCGCACTTTTTGCCCGATGCGTATGTAGCAGGTACTCTTCGGAGAAAACGATCTGCAATAAAATATCCTGCCATGCCTCCGGCTTACTCGCAATAATGGTATCGGTGATCTGTTGTTTCTTTGTATCGCTTGTTTCGGGGAAGAAGAAATCGACCAGTCTTTTTGTCACCCCTTTGGTAAATGCATCAGATTTTGCAAGCTCACGGTAAAAATCATCACCATTATAGATGGTGGTACCGAAAAGTTGTAACGGTTTCGTATTTTGGTTCAGGCTCACTTCCAGCGTATCACTGTCTGTATTGAGTTTCCAGTTTTTTAATGCCTGACCTGCCAGTGGTACATGTGAGTCATCCATATCGAGTGTAAAGATCTCCATCATTTCTCTACCGTTGTCCTCAGGACTTCTAAAACGTCTCCAGTTGTCTTCACTCATCATATGCACATAAGTGATGTATCTCATACCGCTGTCTACATTGAGCATTGTTACAATACGGTTATAGACTCTGGAAATATTAGGGGTATGGGTAGATTCAAGTTCATACGCCGGAGAGAACATGATCGTCTGGGTCAAGATATAGGCAACCCAGTTTTTTAAGAAGTAGCTGTCAAGGTCCTTCATAGCAAAGAAACGGCTTAGGATCGTAATGGCCTGCGGTTCGTTCCATCTGTCATACTGGGTAAATTTATCTTCATCCAAAATATAATTTTCAAGCCATTCTTTGTCTGTTTTATCTTCATCCAGACCGGTTCTGATACTTTCAATGAAATTACCGGAATCAATTTTTTCCTGAAGCTCTTTGAGCGGGTAGCCAAAAAAGAGTGTACTAAGAAGTTTATCCGCAACTTGCAGTTTTTGTGACGCATTCAACCCATTGAACTCAGCATCGGTCAACTGATTTAGCTTATACTCAGAAGAAGGCATGTTCTTATAATAGAAGGCTAGACCCCTGTATTCTGATTGTGAAAACTCATCATTCGTAGTTGTGGGAGGAGTTCCTCCTCCAGTGGTTGTCGCAGTACCACCAGTAGTAGTACCGGAACTATCACTCCCCATAGTTGTGGGAGGAGTTCCTCCTCCAAGGGTTGTCGCAGTACCATCAGGGCCAGTACCGGGACTACCACCCCCTCCACAGTTTGTTAAGAACAGCGAGATAAAGAGGATCGAGATCCATCTTATGAGAGCATGAGACTTGTGCATAAAAATCCTTTGGTTTGATATGGGGCTTAACAGTAAAGAGAAGGACAAAACAGAAAGTGCTTGAAAAGAAGTATTATTAAACTAAGTACTATATTTTATAGGCAACTTGGCGATCTTTTAATATCTTGGATACAAAAAGACCCATAGCTTTCTGTCCCCACCTCACGATAGGTTTAGCTTGTGTATTTTAGTTGAAAAACATTACCATAGTATTACTCCTGTATTTTTCAGAAAGGGAGACTATGGTTATTTGGGTGCATCATTATAGCCGGTATAAATTAAAAATAAAGCTTAGCACAATGTTTATGTACTGATGCTATAACCGACTCCATTGACATTAGTAATGATATCATCGTTGATCACAGTGCGGAAACGATGGATGAGTGATCTAAGGGTGCTGTTGCTTTTCATCTCGTTCCAGACATAGAGACAGATCTGTTCATTGGAAACAGTATGGTTCTTGTTTTTAGCCAGAAGTTCTATCAGTTTCAGCTTTTTGGAAGAGAGAGGAACCTCTTTATTTTCCTTATATAGACGTCTATGTTCACTGTCAAAAACAAAGTTGTTTTTTAGCGGGATCAAGTTCATTTCCTTTTCTGGCAGAGGGGTATGATCTTGTGTGAGTATTACCCTGATCGTAGCCAGGATCTCTTTTTCTCTGTAGGGTTTCAAAAGATAGGCACAAGCTTGGGATCTAGCTGCATAGTCGACCATTTCCGGTTCAGCATAGGCAGTCAAAAAGATGATCTTGGATTCTGGATGAAAATGTTTGATCTCGACTGCAGCTTCACTTCCGCTCAGTCGACCTTTAAGCATGATATCCATCAGCACGATATCGGGTTGGATCGTTTTGCATTTTTGAACAGCTTCTTCTGCGGTATCTACAATATCCAAAACATCATAGTTTTCTTTTATCAAAATTTCTTTGAGATATTCGGCAGAGAGGAGATCATCTTCTACAATAAAAACAGTTTTTTTATTTTTCATATGGAACCCTACTAAATCAATTTTATTTAGGCAACCCAGCCATCTCATAAAGGAGACCTGAAGCTTTCCGTCCCCGTTTCACAACGGGTTTGGCCCGATTACATATTATTCTGAATTATGGAACAAAAACATTACCTAAGTATTACCTTTAACGCCAGTGACGTATATGATGCAACAAATTCGAAACTATATCTGTGTATAATGATTTTATTAGCTTTATTATGTGTGTAAAAGTAAAAAGGATGAAAACCATATGGTTGTGGGTTGTCTAAAAAGGATTTTTCGTAGTAAGGATCATAAGGAGATCATGCTTACCGGGCTTTATCTCTCCTCCATAGCATTGTTTTCGGTCCTGGGTATCGTATCGGGATGGATGGGCTATACGACTATTTTGTGGATAAAACTGGGTATAGCGGTATTGAATACGGCATTGCTTTATGGGTATATCCGCTCAGGCAATACACGGTTGTATGCTATTTTCCTGATACTGATCGTAGAACTGGACAGTGCCTTTGTGATGCTCAGTCAGCAATTCAGCAACTTTGTGATGATCTATCCCTTTTTTATTATTTTCGGTTTTTTCTTTTTTTTCAAACTTAGAACTGCAGTATGGATGACGATAGCCCATCTCCTCTATTGGCTGATGATCAGTGCGTACGGACACTATGCCTTTCCTGAAGATCCTACTTTTCAGGTGGTCTCTCTTGCAAATATTATAGTAAGTTCCTTTATTGCAACAGTGTTTGCCTACCTTTATCATATTTCTACAGAGATAACCTATAAAGCATTGGAACATGCCAATAGACAAAAGGAGATCCTGCTTAAAGAGATCCATCACCGGATCAAAAATAATCTCAACAAGATCTCTTCCATGATAGGGCTTCAAATGTTGAGCATAGAAAATGGAAAAGCTGAAGATACCAATGAGGTGTTAAGGAAAAGTAAACTTCGAATAGAAGCGATGGGGATGGTGCATGACGCTCTCTACAAGACCCATGATCTTGAAAAGATAAAATTTGACATTTATATGCATAATCTTATCCGGCTTGTGAATCAAACCTATGGAAATGACATCTCCAGTGTTGTACGATCGGATGACATTTATCTTCCATTGGAAGTCATGATGAAAATAGGGCTGGTCATTAACGAACTCTTGACCAATTCCATCAAATATGCTTCGAGTGATAACCATGAAGAACCAATAATTACTATAGATCTGAGCAAAGAAGAAAACAACTGCATCCTAAAATACGATCAGCAAAGCAAACAACCGGTTGACCTAGAGTCTTTGGAAAAGAGCAATACCCTGGGCATGAGGCTGATCAGGCTGACCATCAAAGAGATGGGTGGAGAGATGAAGATATCTAATGGAGATGGGTTGAAACTTGTGATTTGTTTTTCTTGTTGATTTTTTTATTCTCCTTTTTCTTATAAGCACTGTTGTATTTTTACATTGCAACATTTTTGAAATTCTTTTTTGTTAATTAGAAGTGTGCGTGAAGATGAAATGTGTAAGGAATGCTGTTGCCTGATCTTCTAGTTACTGTTGATTGCCAAAAAAAGCCAGTTGACACCAGTGACTTTTTTTGCCCTCATGGCCTTGTGAATCAACTGCCCAGACACGCCAGCGCAATGATTTTCCACCAGCTTCTTTTAGCCTTTTGTGAAGCTTTGAGCTGTATATCGGATTTTGCAGTGTTCTCAGGCCTAAACCTGTCTTAATATGCCAGGGAGTTCCTGATTGGCTATACCAACTATTTGGGTATTGACTACAACCAAAACAATCCGCTTCCACAGTATAAGTTGAAGCGCCATCTACAGGTTGCCATCCTAATACTAGATATTTTGTATCAGAAAGTGACCGAATGACACTTCCACAGGATGGTTTCTGTGGAATAGGTGAAGATAATATACTGCCGTTTTTGTGGTCCTCTCCTCCAAATATTCCTATTTGAGATAAAGAACTTGTGATAGCTATGATTGCTGTCAATACCGCGGCAATACCGGTTAAGATACCTGGCAATGATGCCCAAAATGATTTTTTTTCATTCATCAGATTTATCCTTTGATATTATTATTCAAGTGCATAACTAACCTTTTCATCAATAGATCCACCATCTATATCACCTGAAGTTTCAATCAAAATTTGATTGTTATCTATCCATTTCAGAAATTTCATACGTGGATGGTTCACTTCGTCTATGGAAAAGCCTTTTGTTACTGAAAGATCATGCCACAGTTTTTTAGAAACTGCATGTTTTAAGGGCCTAAAGCAGTTATCTACATCTTTTTTGTATATTCTGACTACCTGCAGATCTGACATCAGCAGTGTTTCGACAGCTATGCAATCAGCATCAGGAGAGAGGAAAACTTCATAGTCAATGGCATCATCTGACAGGAGACAACTTTTTTCACCCTCTTTGACCCTTTTTCTATATTTCCAAGAAATCGCCAGACTCAATAATAGAAGTGAAGATTTATACAAGTCATTGTTAAAATCTTCAGAAAAGAACCTCTAAACGAGTCTAGCCTCATTCATTATAATTTTGCTGCTTGAATATGCATCCAATCATAATTTTTTTCTCTTCCTAAACTGACCCAGCCTTCTTCTTCCCAAAATTCCCACCATTTATCATATTCCGGTTGTGCAAATCTTGCTTTATCTCTTCCCCATTTAAGCTTGTTTTCCCCAGGGTTATAATCAAGAGCAATAGCCCAGGAATGTGTTGACAAGCTACTGCCTCCCCTCATCTTTCTTGGAGCATAACATCCGCCATAAAGGTCAAGACCAAGTCTTTTGATCTCTTTTATTCCATAGTGTTTTAATACTTTAGTTAATACCCGAACTATACTTTTTGCTACTTTTTTATTGCAAGTTGTTTTAGTTACTTTTTGACGTTTATCCCATGCTAAGCGATGAGGATAGGGGAAGGTGATCTTGATGAGATGAGAAGGTGTCAAATAGATGTTGTCCTTACTTTTGACAACCACTTTTCCATAAAATGCATTTAAGGCAGATTTTTTTTGCTTTGGCCAATTATTTGGA
>JANTHR010000008.1 GCA_024762315.1 Sulfurovum sp. | reverse complement strand
AAATTTTGATTTTAAAGAATCATAATAATAAAGATTATTTATTAATTTTATTAAACTGCAAGTATGAACCTTACTATAAAGAGTTTGGTTCCTACTTTTTATATGAAATTACACAGGACGAAATGAAAAATATTCAAAAAAATAGTAAAAATATGACAGCAACAGTTGCGTCAGTTCTTGGTAGTCATGTAAAACACTAGGACAAAGGGACTGGTGATAACTATGACTCTATGCTCTCAGCGTAAATAGGGTTTAGGAGGCAGGTCACAATAACAACACTTTCTCCACTCCTTTTAAACACCCCATATATTGTTTGCTGTGATACTCCCAATACTTTATCATCTTATGTTGAGAATAGCCTTTTTCTATAACTTGAGGTATATACATAGGTATGATTAAGTTGTTTTGTCACCTGACTCTGACCCAGAATCAGGCACTCATACGCTACACATCTTTTGCAAAGCGGCATAGATCTGTGAAGCATACAGGAACTATTGGGACATAAATCTGTGGAGACAACCATGGTCTATAGGCACGTGGTTGCTGAGATAAACAAGAGTAGAGTGGTTAGTCCTTTGGATATGTAGATATTCCCTTAAGCCCACTTCTGCTATAACCTACCAAAACCAATAAGGAAGCAAAATATGCCCGCAAACACGATCACCAAAGAGAACATAGAAACTATGGTCATGAACTTTTACACAAGAGTAATGAAAGATGACATCGTAGGGCCTTTTTTCATTGCCAAACTGGGGGATAACATGAACAATGAGCACTGGAAAGCGCATTTGAAACTGCTCATAGACTTTTGGGCTTCCATTGCTCTGGGAGACACCTCTTACCGGGGGAATCCTTTTGCGCCGCATATGTACTTGGGGGAGTTGAAGCGTGAGACTTTTGAGCAGTGGCTAACGCTCTTTTATGCCACACTCGATGAAGTCTATGCACCGCAGATCGCTGAGCAGTTCAAAGTGCGAAGCGGTATTATTGCCGGGAATTTCATGCGTAATTTGAGGATAGCGTAAACTTTGATATAATCAAACCATGACACACCTAGAGAAGATAGAAAAAGCCAAAGCCAGACTGATGTTGGAGCATCCCTATTTTGGGACAGTCGCTGCTGCATTGAAACTGCAGCCCAGCGACAATATAGAGTCATTTCTCTCTGACGGGATCCATCTGCAGTACAATGACGAGTACTTTGACCATGCCTCTGTGGAAGAAGTGGAGTTCGCTCTTGCCAACGGAGCGATGCATACGGTCTTGAAACATCAGAGCCGTGCAGGGGAGCGGTATGAGTGGCTTTGGCAGTTGGCTACAGACTATACCATCAATGCCATGCTGGTAAAGAACGGACTCCAACTGCCTGACCGTGCCAATTTTCAGCAGCGTTTTGAGGGGATGTATGCCGAAGAGGTGTATGAGATGCTACGCTCCGACATTATGAATGAAGAGCTAAGTGATGATGAGTCTCTGCAAGAGCAGGCACATGATGAACAGGGCAAGTCCAACAATGACAGGGTCTCGCAGGAGGGAGTAGAAGCACCCAAAGAGTGGAATGAAAAGGGTGACAGACCAAGACAGAGTGCCAAAAGTGACGGTTCCAGTAGTGAAAATGCCAATAAAAATGAAGTGCAGCACAGAGAAGACGAAGAGCCTTTGGAAGACATGCAGGCATTGCAGGAAGAACTTAAAGAGCATTTTGAGCAGATATTCCAAAAGCTCAACCGGCAAGGCACATTGCCAAAAGATCTGAAGTTCGTTATACCTGAGTATTTTTCCCATAAAGTGGACTGGCAGGAGCTTTTGTACGGGTACATTGCTTCGTATGCCAAAAGTACCTACTCCTTTGTGCCTCCGAATATGAAGTATCTCTACAGAGGTATCTACCTGCCGTCTCTCAGCTCCGATCTTCTGCGTATTGTCATTGCGGTAGATACTTCAGGCTCGGTGGATGAGACGCTTTTAGGTACTTTTTTAGGTGAAGTAGGCTCCATCATGCAGCGTTACCCCAACTATGAAATAGACCTCATTACCGCAGATGCCAAAATACAATCGCATAAAGTCTTTTTACCCGGGGAAGCACTCGAATATGAAGTCAGCGGAGGAGGGGGAACAGACTTCCGACCTGTTTTTGCGTACATAGACCAACAGATAAACTACCCGACACTTCTGCTCTATTTTACCGATGGTATGGGAACCTTCCCTGAGTCTGAGCCAAGCTATGATGTGATGTGGGTCATGCCCGAAGCCAAAGAGGTGCCGTTTGGGGAAGTGTTGGTCTTGGACGATTAACACACTATTTAGAGAGTTTTGCTATAATTTATAAAATCATAAAATTTATAGCAGGATGCATCTATGTTACAACTCGATAATCAAAGCTCAAAATCGTGTTTTCCCCACGCCTTTGTCATTATACTACTCCCTTTACTTTTCCTTCTGGGGCTTATTCTGGGGTATTTTGGTATGCTGCCTCTTCAGGTAGAGTTGCATACACTGCTGATTATTGCATTCATTTTTGTTGTATTTGTATTCTTTGTGCGGCATAATGCCAACTATGCAGCCTGTCACATGAAAGGTTCTTTTGCTGTCATGGAAGCGAATTTGCAGAGTGAGCTCAGGGAGAATGCACTGACCATCATGGGAAGGACAAAGTCTACACTGCATGTAAAAGATTTCATGGCAGAGTATTATAAAGATATACGCAATGACAATTTTGCCCGGGTAGCGCCTTCTGTATTCCCGATGCTGGGTATTTTGGGAACGTTCATCGCTATTGCCATCTCCATGCCTGACTTTACAGCTAAAGACCTTGGTGCACTCGATCAGGAGATATCGATCCTTCTTTCGGGAGTCGGTACGGCATTCTATGCTTCGATCTACGGGATCATGCTTTCACTCATATGGACCTATTTTGAAAAAAGGGGAAACACCAAGGTCGACAAGAACCTCTATGACCTGGAAAAACTCTATGAATCACGCGTATGGAAGAAGTCTGAACTTATTAAACATGAGCACATGCAAAGTGAGCTTAAAGACCAGGAGATCGTCAAGACACTTAAAGAGACATTCAATATGGACTTCATCAAGGAGTTGAACGAACAGTATCTCAAGAACTTTACGATGATCATGACAGAAACAAGCAGCCATTTTACGGAACTTACCAAACAGATGCATGAGGCAACAGACCAATTGCGTGCAACGCTTGACAAAGTGCATGACAGACAAGAGAGTATCAATGCAGTTTCAACCATAAAAGAAAATATAGAAGGTTTCAACTCCAATGCCAAAAATCTGGAAAAAGCAATGGAGCGTTTTGACGGAACAGTAGATCATACTTTCGATAAAATAGACTATGAGGTGGGACAGATCGTCGAGAAACTAGCTTCCTTTTCTCGTGTTATTGCTGAACAGAACCAAATGATACTCAGTAATCTGGCTGCACTCAAAGAGGATAAGAAGTAACCCTATGTTTAGAAATAAAAGTACTGATACCGGTAGTAACTTCTGGATATCCTATGCAGACTTAATGGCAGGGCTGCTTTTTGTATTTATCCTTCTTATAGGGGCGATCGTCTCTAAATCCATCATTCTTAAAAGCCATTTGCACGATAAAGAAGACCGCTTGGCATTGATCTCTCAGACGCTTAAAGCAAAAGAGTCAAAATTGGATGATCTGAATGCTTCCCTGGCTAGGAGTAAAGCACTCTTGGAGAAGAAAAACAATGATCTTGCTAAAAATAAAAATGAAATTGATAAGAGCAAAAAGCTTATTGCAAACAAAGATAAGCGTATAAAAGAGGATCTGCATACACTTAAATTGAGAGAGGATGAGATCAAAAAACTCAACCAGATGCTTTTGCAAGCCAATACCCAAAAAGACCTGCTCAGCAAAAAGATCGTGGTCGTACAGAATCTTTTGAATGATACGAACAGAACATTGAACCAAACAGAGATCTCTTTGGCTCAGCGTAATAAAATGCTCAAAGAGTATAAAGGAAAAGTGATCGTACTTTCCGATGAGTTGACCGAGGCGAACAAAACAGTGCAGAATAAAGACAAAAAACTGCTGGAACTGCTTAATGCCTTGGATGAGAAAGGTACAAAGTATGATAAGCTGGTAGAGAACCTTCAGAAACAAAAAGCCAAGATCAAATCACTAACGGGAATAAAACTTAAAGTTGTTGCTGCACTTAAGGAAGCACTGGGGGATAAGATAGATATAGACAAAAAGAGCGGTTCTCTCAGACTTGCTTCGAATATTTTGTTCGATAGCGGAAGTGCAACACTCAAAGAAGGGGCAAAGGCACAACTCAAACAGGCATTTGAAGAGTATATAGGCACACTGGTAAGTAACCCCAAGATCAAACCGCACTTAGACAAGATCATCATAGAAGGACATACGGACAGTGACGGCGGGTATCTGTATAACTTGGATCTTTCACAAAGACGTGCCTTTGCCGTGATGAACTTCCTGCTTACGCTGGATTTTGCCCGGGAGTATAATATCAAACCTCTCATGATCGCTTCCGGGCGTGCCTATCTGGATGCTATTAAAGTAAACGGTGTCGAAGACAAAGAGGCCTCACGACGTATTGAGATCAAATTCAGACTTAAAAATGAAGATGCCATGCATGAGATTGAGAAGGTATTGGATGCCAAGTAAATTCAAGATAGATGATTTTGAACCTGACAATCTTCAAAAGGCCAAACATACCCTGGAAAAATATTTGCAAGCCGTACAGGTTCAGGAAAATATCCATGAAGACAAAGTTGAGAAAAAAGAGCCTGTCAATATTTCATTTTGGAAGAAATTCCTGGATATTATTATGTTCCGTTAGTATTTTGCCGGTATGAAAAAAGACGCGGCATTTTTTTCTTTCCTGTCTTTGGCTTTAGGTTTGGAAGGTTTGATTTTCTTTGTCTTATACTTCTTCTCTTTTTTCCGATTCGTTCTGTTTTTTTGATGTTCCCGAAAAGCCTTTAAGTTTTCAAGATGTTTGGCATAGCTTGCTGCAAAATCATGCTTGCCTTCCTTGTTCAGCATAAAAAAGAGGTAGTCGCTTCTTAATGGATGTATGGCCGCATAAAGGGCATCTTCTGTTACTGTCCCCAGGGGATAGGGTGGCAATCCTTTATGTTTATAGGTGTTGTAGTAGCTGGTATCGGTTTTGATTCGTTGAGGCGTAATGACACTATGAGAATATTCTCCATAGTTAAGGGTACTGTCCATCTGCAGTTTCATACCTTTGTTTAGACGATTATAGATCACCGAAGCAATGGCAGGCATTTCTTTGACGGAATTGCTCTCTTTTTGAATGATGGAGGCAATGGTAAGCAGCACTTTCAGATCCAAAATATCGGGTTTTTTATGAAAGTACTTTTTTTCAAATACTTCCAATATTTTTTGGGAGCTGTCAAAGAGATATTGCATAGTAGTGTTCTCATCTGCTTTTCTGGCAATGGTATAGCGTTTTGCAAAAATATCTGCTTCCTGGAACCGTGTAAGCCTTTGGTAGTTTTTAAGCAGTTTGTCTTTATCCAGTTTCATGTCCTTGGCCAAACGTGCAACAAGTTCCTGGGCAGTCTCTCCGCCATAGACGATCACATCCATGGTGTCTGTTTTTTGTTTATGAAGATATTCAAAGAAGAAGAATCTCCCCTGCTCATGAGGTTTTACACTGTACCAGCCTTCCTGCGGTGTGCGTATAAGCTGCAGCATCAGTTTGTCTATCCAGGTGACGGTATAACCGTTCTTCTCCAGCGTCCCGGTGACATCCTCTATATTTGACGACGGGATGTAGAAGGTGGCCGTACCTTGATTGACAGGAACAAAATTGTAGAGTACTGGAAGCAGCAGGATCACTATAAAGATCTCTACATAGAGTACAAAACGTTTGTATTTAGCTGAGATTATCTGTTTCATTGGAACTGATTATAGCATAATATTACATCGAAATTCTGTCAATTTTGCAAGGTTGGATTCCCTTTGGGTCATGTTATATTTTTTTATTTAGTTGACGGGTAATTTTTAGCCAGGAATGCATTGAACTGATTGGCAAAGGCATGGGCATCTTTTTGTCCGAAAGGCTTTGGGCCGCCTGTCATCTCTCCGCTCTCTCTGATACTCTCCATAAGATTACGCATAGCCAGATACTGTTTGATGTTTTCTGTACTGTAGAGTGCACCCCTGTGGTCTATGGCATGGGCACTTTTGCTTATGATCCTGTCGGCTAGAGGAATATCTGCGGTGATGACTAGATCATCTTCTTCACATAATGCCACAATACGATGATCGGCTTCATCTGCACCTTGTTCAACGAGAATATACTCTATGTGTTCCGACTTGCCAAGATGTATCTTTTTATTTGCTATGACTTTTGTGGTGATAGAGAGTCGCTCAATGCTTCTTAGAACGATAGGTTTTAGAAGATTGGGAAAAGCATCCCCGTCTATGTAAAGTATCACAGTATCTCTTTTACACGTCCGACTTCACCGGTCTTCAGACGGACTTTTATACCGTGGGGATGGGTAGGGGAGTTTGTGAGTATTTTTTGTACTTTCCCGTAAGTGAGTCTTCCTGTGGACTGGTCCTCTTTGAGTACCACACCTACATCCAAACCATAGTTGATATTGCTTCTTTTTCTGCCGTCTTTTGTTGACATTTTATGCCTTGGGCTCATAGTTGAGTATTTTTTTAACTGTATTTACAGAGCAAAAGAAAAGTGCATCAAATACAGGATTGAGCTTGGTTCTGTTTTCATCTATCACGTTAAAAGGCTGAAAGAAGAATCCCGGACCATCTTCTTTATGCGCAGGTTTTACATGAAACACAATAGGCTTCAGTGTTCTTACGAGATTGAGTACTTTTTTATAGCCCTTTTCCTCTTTGGCAGGAAGCAGGTTGTCTTGCTTGCTTTCATTGACACGGGCCTTAAGAAGGAGTTGCAGTTTGTCGTTGAAGATGACCTTGTTCCATTTTATTGTGCCTAATTCCATGTTAAATTGAGTATTTCCGGCCACCAAAGGATGAGGTTTTGTTTCACGAATCGCTTCAAGGAGTTGCAAAAAGAAATTTTTTCCGCCGAAATTCTCGGCACATTGAAGCAGTTTGTCGTGATAAAGCTTTTTCTCTTCATCTGTCAGGGTATGGAAATCACACATAGTTCGGTTCTTTATATTGGATTGTGGCATTATAGCGAATTTATATGTTATGTTTTGGGTGAATTTCGTTCATCCAGAAGTGCTTTGCCTTTTTCTATCTGCACAGAAAGTATGGCCAGCTCTTCCTCCAATTCTTTTTTCTTTTTTGTTCAGCTTTTTCTCTAGTACTTTTTGGAGTATATCTTTTCTCTACTTTTGTCCGAAAATAACCGATAATGCATAAGGCAGGAGGCTATTTCTCCTTGCCGTTTCCGTAATGTTCAAAAAGATAGTTCGTAATAGTTTTTGCATCTTTCTCTGTGATGGGCGCCTTGAAATGGACTATCATTTTTTTTACTTTGCTGCTCCAGAATGTTCTGGATTGTCTTCCCTGGTTAATAATATACCCAAAAGAATGGCACATTAGACAGTTGGCCTGAACGCTATCAAAACCTTTACCCATTTTAATAGGAAAAGGAATATAAGGTACTTCTATTTTTTCTTTGACCTGTGCCATCAGCGGTATGCTTGCAATCAATGCAATGGAGATTATTTTTTTCATGCCTCTATCCTTATACTATTTCTACAGTGATGGTATCAATACCATTATATTTATATCCGCCGCGGTTCCAAGGAATATCTGCATCCAATGGCTGTTCTTTGCCAAGGTTATTGACCGCTTTTGACATAATGGTCATTTTCCCAAGTTTTTTTGGCTTGAATGAATATCTGAATGTTCTATAGGCATAGCGTCCGTTCTCACCGTTGTCAAGCAGAGATTTTTCCCATGTTTTCCCCCCGTCTATAGAGACAAGAACATTCTGAATTCCCACACCACTGTCCCACGCAACACCTCTGACAACAACTTGTGATTTCAAATAGAGTTTCTGTCTGTCATCAGGAAAACCAATAAGTGATTTGACATTCATCTTTGTGATCGGCTTTGTTTTCGAATAGAGTTTTTCAGGTGTTTCACCTTCTGTTTCATTGTCTGGAACACGGTATGCTTTCTCCATAAAGAAGAGATGTTTGTATTTATCACTCACTGTAATATGACTAAGCATTTTTACCCAGCTGTCCGAATAATATCCAGGAATAATGAGTCTCAAAGGGTAACCGTTAAGATAAGGCAGGTCTTCACCATTCATTTCATAGGCTATGATCACGTGATCATCAAGTTCATGAAGATTTAATTCTCTTACAAAATCCGGTGTTTCATAATAAGCAGCTTTTTCGCTACCGTTAAAGCCCAGCCATTCTGCATTTTCTTTCAGTCCTGCCCGATCCAATACATCACTGAGTCTTACACCTTTCCATTTGGCACAACCCATTGCACCGCTTCCCCACTGGATTCCGCCGGGAGTAGGACTAAACGCAGACCGGCTGTTTCCTCCACACTGGACAACAGCAACGACTTCAACTTGTTCAAATTTGGTTTTCAGCTCATTGAGAGATATCTCAACTTCTTTATGCACCAAACCATCGATCTTGATCGTAAACTTATTCGGATCAATCAATGTAGGAATATCCGGAAGGTGCCAGCGAACAAAAAATTGGTCATTGGGGGTAAGCGGTGAAGTAAAAACACTTCTTGGCGTTTCCAGCAAAGGAGGTCTGTCGGAGTAAGTGATGAGCGGTTTTTTCTCCGGGAAATTAATGTCAGACACTTTTCTGTCATCAATGGGTTGATGTGTCTGTGCCGCTTCAAGAGGATTGCTTCCAACCGCTACAGTTCCTGCAGCGGTCAGTGCTGTTTTAAAGAAATCTCTTCTTTCCATAAAAATACCTTTGTATACAAGATGTAATCATATAATAATTATTAGCTAGTATGGTAAAATTATTCTTAATGTGAACTTAAAAAAAGAAAAGAGGCAAGGCAGGTAAATAGATTTATTTTTTGATCTGTAAAGTCATTAGTATTCTTATGTATGCAGGGGAAGTACAAAACCTGAATGTTTCAATTTCTCACAGCTTATCCCCGCTTCTCATATTGTCTGGTTTTAAAGATATCCGTATGATGTTTTTTATGTGAGCGTAGCCCATTGGGAAAGATCAGCCGGAACATTCTCAAGCTCATTTTCGAGTTTATCCCATTCTACGTAACCGGTGTTGAATTCAGCAACATCTTTGGCAGCCTCTTGCGCACTTGCATATTCACCAAGCATTTCCTCTCCTATCCAGAGTTGGTATAGTAAATGACTTATTTGTTTAATAGTAAAGGTCCCAATATCAGCATTGTAAATATAAGTTTTCATCTATTCTCTCCATGTAAGTATGATATATAAAGCGCAGCTCTTAAAACCCGGAAACCAAACTTCTGAGGCAGGATCATCAAGAAACGCTATACATTTATTTTAGCATAAACTCATTGATTGTTTTGTTTATGTTTATGAAGGTGTATTATAGGAGCGATCTCCTGCATCGCCCAGGCCTGGAAAAATATACATCTGTCCATTCAGTTTTTCATCTACCTGGGCGATATACATTTCAATATCCGGATGCTTCTGTTCTACAACGGTAAGTCCTTCCGGAGATCCGATAAGATTGAGCGATATGATCTTTCCGGGTAATTTTGTTTTGATCACAGAAATCGCATCACACAGTGAACCGCCTGTAGCTACCATGGGGTCAACGATGACCACGGTTTTGCCTTTGCATTCGGGTATTCGGTCATAATAGAGGACACTCTGATGTGTTTTTTCATCACGTTTCATTGCCAGGAAACCTGCAGGTGCTTTTGGAAAAAGGGCAGTCAAGGACTCGATCATAGGCAATCCGGCACGTAGGATTGAGACAAAGATGAGATCTTCTTCATTTATAAAACCAAATAATTGTTCTCCCTGCCAGGTTGTGATCATTTTCTCCTCAAGTGTTTCTGATCCGAGTGCTTCATAGGCAAGCAGTCGTGCAATCTCCTGTACAATGTGACGAAAGCGCAAAGCATCTGTTTGCATCTCCCGTAAGTGATTCAGCAATGTCTTGGTGACAGGGTTTGAAATTTCATGGATCATTAGATATCTCCTGTTATTGTAATATATTATTATACCTACTTGTTTTGAGTTATGCTAAAATAATCATATACAAGTACATAAAGGTTGAAAGTATGGTAAGAAAAAAAGATAAAGATACCCCGCAAATGAAAAGATCAAAAATAGGTTTTGATGATATTGTCGGGCATAAACAGGTCAAAGAGCGCCTGAAAGCCATTATCAATATTGTGAAAAACCCAAAAGCACTTGAACTTTTTGATACGCCTCCTCCCAAAGGACTGCTTATCTATGGTCCGGTCAGTGTAGGGAAAAGTATGCTTGCAAAGGCATTTTCCAAAGAGGCAGGGATTCCTTATTATGAGATATCGGGATCCAAACTTTTTGAACTCTCCTATATCAAAGAGGTGTATGAAACAGCTTCCAAACATACACCCTGTGTAGTGATCCTTGAAGATATCGACATTAAAGGGATCATGCAGGGGACCATTACCAATGTTTCATTTTCTGATATAGCCAAGGTATTGGAGTCTACGGATGGGAAGGTGTTTACGATTGCTACCGCCGAGAGTCTGGATGCAATCGATCCTGTTCTGACTGCCCCGGGGAAACTTGATTTTTTACTTGAAGTCTCAAGGCTGGACAAAGATGCCAGAAGATTCTTTATTGAAAAGATCATGAAAAAACCCCATGATAGAAAGATCAACACGGAACGTATCGTGCGTTACATTACCGGAATGAGTGCCATGGACCTTGAGCGGCTTGGACGTATGGCTGTGCTCAATGCTGTAGAGCAGGGTAAAAAGAAGATCAGTGAAGAAATCCTGATAGAGCAGATCAATATTATCAAATACGGGCACAAGATCGATAAAGCGATGGTAAGGAACCTTGAAGAAGAGATGAAAATGACAGCGTATCACGAAGCTGCGCATGCGATCATCTCTTCTCTTCTGCTTCCCCAAATCAAGATCGAACAGGTAACGATCGCTCCACGGAGCAGAACGCTCGGTTTTGTCTCATACAATGCAGATGAGCAATTATCCAATGTCACAAAAAAAGAACTTTTCAATGATGTGTGCGTCTTGTTGGCCGGGCGCACTGCAAAAATAAAAAAAGCGGGGAATGAGTATATGGACAGTGGAGCCGTGGATGACCTTTCCCAAGCTTCATTTCAAGTCTATGCTGCGATCACCAATCTTGGTATGGACAGCGAACTGGGTTTGATCAATATTGATACGATCACTCCTATGAACGATACATTCCTAAAAGACAAAATAGAACAAAGATTTTTGTATTGGATAGATGCTGCCCAAAAACGTACCAAAAAGCTTGTTAATGCACACTGGAACACCATAGAAAAACTGGCTGAAGTACTCATAGACAAAGAGATCGTTGAGGGTGATGAGCTCGCTAAGATCATCGGTAACAAAAAGATCTCATATAAGATCCCGGATAAGCTATAGGGAGGAGAAAAAACAATGAGACAGAAAACCGTACTCTTGCTACTGCTTTTAAGTATTTTACTTTTTGGGGAGAGTATGGAGAGCTCTTACGAAAAAGCCAGAAAAGAGATGGTTGATGTCATTCAAAGGGAGGTTAAGTCAACCCGAGGCTATCTGGGAAGAGAGAGGCTTGGAAAAAACGTGATCGATGCGATGGAAAAGGTCCCCCGCCATGCATTTGTTCTTCCTATGAACCGAAAGTATGCTTATGAGAACAGGCCGCTGCCCATTGGTTACGGACAGACGATATCGCAGCCTTATATCGTAGCTATAATGACTGACCTGCTGGACCTTGACCCCTCAGACAGAGTACTGGAGATCGGTACGGGTTCTGGTTATCAGGCAGCAGTACTGGCTGAGGTAGTCAAAGAAGTTTACACCATAGAGGTGATAGGGGAGCTTGGAGTTGCAGCATCGAACAGGCTTGAAAAACTCGGATATAAAAACATCAAAACACGCATAGGCGACGGCTACTACGGATGGAAAGAACATGCACCCTATGATGCGATCATCGTAACCGCTGCTGCCGGGAATATCCCGCCGCCGCTTCTACAGCAGTTAAAACCCGGAGGCAGAATGATCATCCCGGTTAAGAGTTTGTTCCAGGTGCAGCATCTCATCTTGGTTTCAAAAGACGATAAAGGTGCCATAACCACCCGTCAGATCCTTCCGGTAAGATTTGTACCGTTGACCGGAAAACATTGATGTGCCAATGATGAAGCGGCTGCCGTATCTCTCTCTGGCCCTGACATCTGCGTCGGCACTTGCCTATGAGATACTTTTGATGAAGCTCTTTTCCGTTATACAGTGGCATCATTTCGCCTATATGATCATTAGTCTCGCCCTGCTGGGGTATGGGGCAAGCGGCACGTTTTTGGCACTTGCACGCGAGTGGCTTCTGAAATATTTCCCCTACACGTATGTCGGTAATATCATACTTTTTGGTCTTACATCAATGCTCTGTTTTATTGCGGCACAGCAGATCCCTTTTAATCCACTGGAGATACTGTGGGAGATGAAGCAGCTCTTTTGGCTGCTTGGGCTCTATCTGCTTCTGTCACTCCCTTTCTTTTTTGCGGCAAATGCGGTCGGTCTGGCATTTATCTACTATAAAGCAGATATCTCAAAACTGTATGCGGCAGATCTGTTTGGTGCGGGCCTTGGCAGCTTTGGGCTGCTTGGACTGCTCTATCTCTTCTTTCCTGCGTCTATTTTGCAGTTCATCGCTTTGACAGCATTACTCGGAGCTCTCATAAGCTTCAAAGAGCTCTGTCTTAAACCAAAAACGGGCCTGATACTGCTGTTGGCAGTGTCTGTTTTGACCGTACTATTCTTGGGAAGAGAAAACACCCTGAAGATCAACGAATACAAAGACCTGAGCCAGACCCTTCGTATCTCCGGGACGAAAATTGTGGAAGAACGCTCCTCGCCGCTTGGGATACTTACTGTTGTGCAAAGCCCGGATGTTCCTTTCCGTTATGTTCCGGGGTTGAGTATGGCTTCTGTCATGGAGCCTCCCGATCAGCTTGCTGTCTTTACGAACGGTGACGGAATGAGGGTCATTACAAAGTTTCCCCAGAAGATGGAGCAGCTTGGCTATCTTGATTATCAGACATCCGCACTTGCCTACCATCTTGGCAATCTGCAAAATGTGCTTATACTTGGTGCCGGTGGAGGCTCGGAGATACTTCAGGCACTTTACCATAAAGCAGAAGTGATCGATGCCGTCGAGATCGATCCGCAGATGGTCGATCTTTTCAGAACGAAGTATGCCAGGTTTGCCGGCAACATCTATGATAAGGAGAATGTAACGGTCCATACCGAAGAGGCAAGAGGCTTTATTGCTTCATCGGCACAGAAGTATGATCTGATCCAGATGTCGATGGTGGATTCTTTCGGGGCTTCATCGGCAGGGCTTCAATCTTTGAACGAGAACTATCTCTATACCGTAGAGGCATTTCAGCTTTATCTGCGCCATCTTAAACCAGGAGGTTATCTCTCTGTCACGCGATGGCTTAAACTTCCGCCCAGAGACACACTCAAACTTTTTGCAACAGCCCTCACAGCGTTGGAGCGTAACGGTGTAGAAGATCCGAAAAAACATCTTGTTCTGATCAGAGGCTGGCAGACAAGTACGCTTATCGTCAAAAACGGTATTTTCGGCTCTACGGAGATTGAACAGCTGGAGCACTTCTGTGATGATCGGTTTTTTGACACAGTCTACTATGACGGCCTTTTGAAATCCAAAGTAAACCAATACAACATTCTTGAGAAACCCTATTTCTACCAGGGTGCGCTATCTCTGCTGGAAAACAGGGAACAGTTCTTTAGTGACTATAAATTCGATATAAGACCCGCATCTGATGACCGGCCCTATTTTTACCACCTCTTCAAGTGGAAGACACTCGGAGAGATCTTCGCACTGCGCGGGGGAGGGGGACTGCATCTTCTGGAGTGGGGCTATCTGGTGCTGATCGCGTCGCTATTGCAGGCTGTCATCGCCAGTATTGTATTGATACTCTTGCCGCTTGTTCGGTACAGAAAAGCCAAAAAGCATACGATGGCAACCAGTAAAAAGAGGGTACTTCTCTACTTTTTTGTTTTGGGTCTGGGTTTTCTCTTTTTAGAGATCTATTTCATTCAGCGTTTTATTCTCTTTCTGAGCCACCCGCTCTATACGGTAGCTGTTGTGTTGACCTCTTTTCTGATCTTTGCAGGGCTTGGCAGCAGTTACTCAAAACGTCTTGCTGCACTCAAAGGCTATAGAAAAAGTGCCCGCTACGGGATTGTCGGCATAGTTATTTTCGGTCTCTTTTACATTTTAACGCTCGATCATATCTTTGGCTTTTTGTTGACACAGGAAGCTCCCGTAAAGATAGCGGCTTCCGTGGTGCTCATTGCCCCTTTGGCTTTTGCGATGGGGATGCCGTTCCCCATGGGGCTTTCCGAGCTGGGAAGGCACTCTGAATCTTTGATCCCCTGGGCATGGGGTGTCAACGGCTGTGCTTCTGTCATCTCTGCCGTCGCTGCAACACTTGTTGCTATCCATTTTGGATTTACTTTTGTGATGTTCATTGCACTGTTTTTTTATCTGGTGGCCTATTTTACGTTTCCGCTTCAAATGAAGGGTTAACTTTTAAAGACCTATCCTGTCATTTTGATGAGTGTCATCCGACTCAATGATCGAGAAAATGATACCGATCAAACCATTTACTTAAAATGGATTCATGACATATTTCTTTTTTCCTGTTTTTTGAGTTAAAGAAAAAATAAAATACAATGTAAAGCATCTGTATACATTTATGTAAGTGCCTTAAGCACTTTCTCGCAAAAAATCCCGAAATCTGGTAGATCCAAATTACCTTCTCTCTGTTTGTCTCCCCACATGGGCTCAGGAAAATAAGAGTCCTCTTCAAAACGTGCCATGATATGCCAGTGTACATGTGGTACATAGTTTCCAAATGAGGCAATATTGATCTTTTTAGGGTTGTAGTAGGCTATCATCTCTTTTTCTATGACATCCAGTAGATAATAAATGTCAAACTTTATGTCCGCAGGTACTTCACTCATCTCTTTGTAGGGGTGTTGCGTAAAGATCTTCAGCCAGGGGATCTCACTCTCTTCACTCTCTATTTTAATAGTTTCATTTTCATAGATTGCTGACATTAACGTATCCTTTTTATGGTGTAGTTTCCTAGTTTATAGATGTTTGAGGCTTGCTTGATCTCTTTGAGCGGTGCAATAATGACATCTGCTGCTTCTTTTGCAAAGTTTTCATCGTAAGGCTGGTTACTGAGGTTTGCAGAGGTCGTATATGCCCATTTAAGACGGTTTAAGAGCAAAAGATGATGTTTGTCCTTCACAACACGATAAGAATAACTGTTCGGCATGATGAAGGTTGTTTTAACGGCACGTCTGACCCTGTTCTTATGAGAAGAGGGGACGCGGGTAAAGATTTTAAGTGTTTGGAGGCTGTTGACTGCTTTAATGTAATGCTTATGGGGAGGACGCTGTTTGATAGCTGTAAGCATGTCTGCATTTTGTGAAACAAAGCCGATTGTGGTATCTGTCTGAGTAAGGAATACCAGCTTTCCTAATTCCTCACTCTTCACTCCTCATTCCTCACTCAACTAAGATAATCCTGCAATGCTTTAGGTGCCAAAGATCCATCTGCAGCTTTAAGCTCTTTGATTGCCATAGCAGTTGCTTTTGCAGCTGCCAGGGTGGTAAAGTAGGCTACGTTGTTGGCAAGTACTGATTGTCTGATGGTCTTTGCATCAGATTTACTTGATGAATTATCTGAAGTGTTGATGGCAATGACTATCTCTTCATTTTTGATCATGTCATCAATGTTCGGACGGCCTTCAGAGATCTTGAGTACTTTTGTAGACGCCACACCTGCATCTTGAAGTGCAGTGTGTGTCCCTGAAGTTGCGACGATCTCAAAACCGAGATCAGTGAACATTTTACCGACTTCAGCGGCATTTGGCTTATCTGTCTGGGTGAGAGAGAGGAATACTTTACCTTCAAGCGGGATGTTGTTCTTCGATGCGAACTGTGACTTGGCAAAACTCATACCAAAGTTCTCAGAGATCCCCATTACTTCACCTGTGGATTTCATTTCAGGTCCCAAGATAAGGTCAGACCCCGGAAGCTTGTTGAATGGGAATACAGCTTCTTTTACTGCCACATGGTTTTTAAGAGTTGGCTCCATGATCTTCTTGTCAAAGTTTACTACATTAAAGGTATCGTAGAATTTCAATGCCTCTTTGAGGTCTCCTTGTATCATCACCCTTGTTGCTACTTTAGCCAAAGGTACACCTGTAGCTTTAGAGACGAACGGTACGGTACGTGATGCTCTGGGATTCACTTCAATCAGGTAGATCTGTCCTCTGTGGATGGCATATTGAATATTCATTAAGCCCACCACACCAAGACCCAGTGCAATTTTTGCTGTTTGCTCTTTCACTTCTTCTTGTAATGTTTCAGAGATAGATACAGGAGGAAGTGAACAGGCAGAGTCCCCTGAGTGGATACCTGCTTCTTCGATGTGCTGCATGACTGAACCGATATAGACATCTTTACCGTCACAAATGGCATCGACATCCAGTTCAATGGCATTGTCAAGGAATTTGTCTATGAGTACCGGTGCATCATTAGATACAGCTACAGCTTCATCCATGTATTGTTTAAGCTCACCATCTGAGTAAACTGTTTTCATACCTCGTCCACCCAGTACGAAGGAAGGACGTACCAGTACAGGGTACCCGATACGATTGGCAACGACGATGGCTTCTTCTTTTGCAAAGACAGTGCCGTTGTCCGGCTGCTTAAGTCCAAGCTTATTGATGAATGCAGAGAAAAGCTCTCTGTCTTCTGCAAGGTCAATGACTTTTGCAGTCGTACCGGAGATATTTGCACCGATAGCCGTAAGGTTTTTAGCCAGTTTCAAGGGTGTTTGGCCGCCAAAGTGAACGATCACACCATCCGGATTTTCAAGTTCAATGACATTTCTTACATGTTCAAAGTCAATAGGTTCAAAATAGAGGATGTCAGAAGTATCATAGTCTGTTGAAACCGTCTCAGGGTTACAGTTATACATGATAGACTTGATGCCCATGTCTTCAAGTGCAAAAGCCGCATGTACACAACAGTAGTCAAACTCAATCCCCTGGCCGATCCGGTTGGGTCCACCACCTACTACAAGAACTTTTCGTTCTTGAGAATGAGGCGTGAGACGTGAGGCGTGGGGCGCTGGCAGTTTTGTAATGTTCGTTGTTGAGTAGAGGTATGGGGTGAGTGCTTTGAATTCTGCGGCACAGGTATCTACCTCATTGTATTCCAGTGCAATACCAAGTTTTTCTCTTGCTGTATAGATGTCATTTTCTGTAAGGCTTAGACCCTCTTTGGCATTGATCACTTTAGCGATCATCATATCGGAAAAACCTTCTGACTTTACTTCACGCAGTCTTTTAGCATCGGTGAGCAGGGCAATGTCCATCTCTTTTTCACGCTGAGCCAGTTCTTCAAGCTGATAAAGGAACCATCTGTCTATCTTACAGAGATCAAAGATCGCATCAACACTCATACCGCGCCTTAATCCTTCAAATACATAAAGCATACGGCTTTCATTTGGACGACGGATCTCTCTTACCAGTGTTTCCCCATCACATTTGATAGGGTTGAATCCGGTCAAACCGGTCTCAAGTGAACAAAGTGCTTTCTGGAATGATTCTTTGAATGTTCTCCCCATACTCATGACTTCTCCCACAGACTTCATTGCTGTAGTGAGTGTAGAATCGGCAAGCGGGAATTTTTCAAACGTAAATCTAGGCAGCTTGGTTACGATATAGTCAATGACCGGCTCAAAACTCGCAGGTGTTCCTGTGATATCGTTGGTGATCTCATCGAGTGTAAACCCTACAGCCAAAAGTGTTGCCACTTTTGCGATGGGATAACCTGTCGCTTTGGATGCAAGTGCAGATGAACGGCTTACACGGGGATTCATCTCGATGACGATCATACGGCCTGTGTCCGGGTTTATGGAGAATTGAACGTTTGATCCGCCTGTATCGACACCTACTTCACGCAGGATCTTGAAAGAGGCATCTCTCATGTTTTGGTACTCTTTGTCCGTAAGCGTAAGAGCAGGGGCGATAGTGATAGAATCTCCGGTATGTACACCCATGGGATCAAAGTTCTCTATGGAACATACGATGATACAGTTATCGGCTCTGTCACGGATAACTTCCATCTCATACTCTTTCCAGCCAAGCAGAGACTCTTCTATGAGGATCTCGGAGATAGGAGAAGCTTCAAGGCCGCCTTTGACGATCTCTTTATACTCATCCATATTATAGGCAACACCGGAACCGCCGCCGGCAAGGGTATAGGATGCACGGATAATGAGAGGGAAGCCGATATTTTTTGCTGCCTCCAAAGCTTCATCCATGTTGTAGGCATACTGGGAGACAGGAAGATCCATACCGATCTTGATCATTGCTTCTTTGAATTCCTGTCTGTCCTCTCCCTTTTTGATGGCTGCAGGATTTGCGCCAAGAAACTCCACACCTTCAAGCATTCCTTTTTCATGCATGCTCATCGCTACGTTGAGTGCAGTTTGCCCACCCATAGTCGGGAGGATGGCATCAACGTTCTCTTTTTCAATGATCTTTGCGATCACTTCTTCCGTGATAGGTTCAATATAGGTTCTATGTGCAAACTCAGGGTCGGTCATGATCGTAGCCGGGTTGGAATTGATAAGTACAACTCTGTAGCCTAGCTCTTTTAGTGTTTTTGCCGCTTGTGTACCGGAGTAGTCAAATTCACAGGCTTGACCGATAACGATGGGGCCTGAACCGATAAGTAAGATAGTTTTGATGTCTTCGCGTTTTGGCATGGAGAAATACCCTTGATTTTTAGTTTGATATTATACGTTAAAGAGGCTCAAAAAGCCCTTAAGAAAAGGGCTTTTTAGAAGAGATCCAGACTGCTTGGCCTAGGCTTGGGTTTAGGCTTGCGTTTTTTACGTATTTTTCTCTTTTTTGCTTTCTTGACCGGTGCTGGTGGTGTAATTTGCTCTACCTCTGCTTCAGGTTCTATGATATCTTCTTGTGTCTGGTCGATACGGTTTGGGATACTGGAAATGATAGGCAGGGTCTGATTGTGTTCAGGTGTCGTCATCTCTGTTTGATTTTGTTCAAAAGCTACGGAGCGATTATTATCAATGACTGATGCAGGGATACATTGCGCTGCAGCCGGTTTTGGCAGATGTGTAGCATTACTGTCAAAATTCTGTGCCAGGGTAGGTTTTGCATTGTTTATGAGGAAAAAAGTCTTAGGGTGAAAGATGTCACTATAGGTCTTGATATGTGCGACTTTGTAAGAACTCTGTATTTCTACTTTTTGAACTACACCGACAGGAATACCGGCAAAGAAAATATCGTCCAGCCCGGAAGTGACCACTTTTTCCCCTACGTTCACCTTATGCCATTTGGGAATGAATTTGATGATCATTTCGTTTTGTTCTACCCCCATTGCAATACCCGGAGCCTGGTCTTTCCCGATAAAGACGGAAAAACGGCATTTATCATCGGAAGTAAGATACCCGTAGAGCTGATTATTGTGTACCTTGGCTGTTCCTGCTACCACCGTACCCTGAATAAGTCCGTACAGTTTGCCTTCAGTAAGTGCTTTTGGTTTGGTAAGGATGATCTGTGAAAAACTGTTGAGTTTGACATAAGAGATGGTCTCTGCAATGGAAATGTTATGAACCGGAAGTCTAGAGAGTTTTGGGAATACTTCGTAAATATTTTTAATTTGTTTAATGTAATGGGTTTGTTCAAGTAGAAGTTTTCGTAAAATGCGGTTTTCTTTGCTTAGTTTTTCAATGGACTCTTTTTGAAAGATATAAGAGTGGCTCTTGTCTTCAATATCCTGTGAGATACTTTTATAGTTTTGTTTGATAGGGTTGATGATACCAAGAAGCGTATCAGCGATACGCTCATCATTTCTTGTTAAGAGTACTGTTAAGATCAATAACAGTATGACGATGATAACCAGCCTAGTCTTCATATGCCATTTGTTGGAGGATATCTATTTCGTCCAGGGCTTTGCCTGTACCTTTTGCAACTGCAAGAAGAGGATCTTCCGCAATATAGACTGGAAGTTTTACAACATCCGAGAGATATTGGTCCAAACCTCTGATGAGTGCTCCCCCTCCGGTAAGCACGATACCGTTCTCTACAATATCGCCTGCAAGTTCCGGAGGTGTCTGTTCAAGAACATCTTTAAGGGCATCCGCGATCTCTTCAAGAGAATCTTTCATTGCTGTTCTAAGGTGCTCGGAAGTGATCTCGACTGAAGCAAGACTTCCTTCAACCTGGTCTCTACCGCGCACTACAGTGCTAAGTTCTTCTTCCAAAGGTACAGCAGTGCCGATCTTGATCTTGAGCTCTTCTGCAACACGCTCACCGATAAGAAGGTTGAAGTTCTTTTTGATGTAATCTACTATTGCCTGATCTATGTGGTCTCCTGCAATACGAATAGATTTACTGATAACAAGTCCGCCAAGAGAAGTCACACCGATCTCAGTGGTTCCGCCGCCAATGTCTACCACGAGGTTACCGTTGGGATCTTTTACCGGGATGCCAGCACCGATAGCCGCTGCCATAGGCTCTTCAATGAGATAGACATATCTAGCACCTGCCTGTTCCGCAGATTCTCTTACGGCACGTCTTTCTACCTGGGTAAGGCCGTAAGGTACACAGATAATGATACGAGGAGAAAAAAATCCTTTTCTGTTGTGTGCTTTTTCAATAAAGTATCGGATCATCATCTCTGTGACTTCAAAGTCAGCGATGACACCGTCTTTCATGGGGCGGATCGCTTTAATATTCCCCGGTGTTTTCCCTACCATATCCTTTGCTTCCTGACCTACTGCCAAGATACGCTGCTGACCATGTTTGTCATACTGAATCGCTACAACGGAAGGCTCGTTAATGCTGATTCCCTGACCTTTTACAAGCACAAGGGTATTTGCCGTTCCAAGATCGATCGCAAGATCGTTGGAAAACATTCCCAATAATTTTTTAAACATTCTATTTTATCCTTTTTTAATGGCGTATTTACGCAGTTTTTTTATCTTTTATATAAAGAGGCTTTGCCCCTGTTTCTACAACTTCTTCGGTGATGATGACCTCATAACCTTCAAGTTCAGGCAGTTCATACATGATATCAAGCAGTATATCTTCAAGTATGGAGCGCAATCCTCTTGCCCCGGTCTTTCTATCTATTGCTTTTTGTGCGATGAGGCTCAGTGCTTCATCTTCAAAGCTGAGTTTTACATTGTCGATCTCGAAAAGCTTTTGATACTGTTTTACCAAAGAATTCTTAGGCTCTATCAGAATACGAACCATATCTTCTTTACTTATCTCACCTAATGTGGCAAGCACATGAAGACGTCCTATAAGCTCCGGGATAAGTCCAAAAGAGACAAGATCATCCGATTCTACAAGGTGAAGAAGGTTCTCTTCTTCTTTTTTGGAGCGTTTTTCCTGGCCAAAGCCCAAGGCATTTGAACCAAGTCTTCTTTTCAGTATGTCGTTCAGACCGTCGAATGCACCGCCGCATATGAAGAGAATGTTGGAGGTATCTATTTGAATGAAATCCTGGTTGGGATGCTTGCGTCCGCCTTTTGGCGGAATGTTCACAATAGAGCCTTCAATAAGCTTAAGAAGTGCCTGCTGTACACCTTCTCCCGATACATCACGCGTAATGGAACGATTCTCACCCATTCTTGCGATCTTGTCTATTTCATCTATAAACACGATACCTTGTTCAGCACGCTGTGGGTCACCGTCTGCTGCCATAAGCAGTTTGGTAAGGATGTTCTCAACATCTTCACCGACATATCCTGCTTCGGTAAGGTTGGTCGCATCTGCAATGGCAATAGGTACATTTAGGAATCTGGCGATAGTCTGTGCTAAAAGTGTTTTACCCGAACCCGTAGGTCCAATAAGCAATACATTTGACTTTGCGATCTGTGTATCGTCATCTTCGACATGATCTCTGAAAATACGTTTATAATGGTTGTAAACAGCAACAGAGAGTGTTTTCTTGGCATTCTCCTGACCAATGATATACTCGTTTAAAAGTGCATTGATCTCTTTAGGTGTATAGAGTGTATGTGTTCCCAGGTCTGCCTGTGTCTCGTCAGGCTCTTCTTCTCCAAAGAGAATTTTATACGCAGAGATCACGCAGTTCGAACAGATGTATGCGTTCTCTCCGGCAATGAGCGGATTGGCTTCACTCTCTTGGGCAGAACAGAAACTGCATTCTTTAATTGACATTTTTTATCCTCATATCTTTTTATTTTCTTGTAAAAGGGATGCCTCTTTTGGAGGTCTTGATAAATTTACAAAGTGCTTTTACTTTCTCGGAGTCACTTGTCTCAAAAAGTCTTTGGGCTGCTTCCTGCAGAGGATTACCTTGTTCAAAGAGTTCCCTGTAGGCAACTTTAAGTGCGTTGATGTCCTCACGGCCCATTTGTCTTCTCAGCCCGGTAAGGTTTAGACCGCGTAAACTTGCGCGATTGCCTTCAGCCAGACAGTAAGGCGGAATATCCTGTGCCAGTGCGCTTGCCCCGCCTATCATGGCATAGTCTCCTATATGTACGAACTGATGAACAGGAGTAAGTCCGCCAATGACCACATGGTTGCCCAATTCAACATGTCCGGCAAGCGTGGCCCCGTTGGCTAGGATACAGTTGTCACCCATGATCACATCATGTCCCAAATGTACATAAGCCATAAGCAGATTCCCATTACCTATTTTGGTCACAGAACCACCGCCTTTTGTACCGGGATTAAGAAGGGTGAATTCTCTGATCGTATTGTTGTCACCGATAATAAGCTGTACATCCTCACCGGCATATTTAAGATCCTGCGGAATAGTACCGACTGCAGAATGGGAGAAAATGCGGTTATTCTTTCCGATAGTCGTATTACCTTCGATCACAGCATGAGATGCTACGGCCGTGTTATCACCGATCTTTACTTTTGGACCGATATATGCAAAAGGACCTACAGAGACATTGGGACCGATAACAGCACCCTCTTCAATCACTGCAGTTGGATGGATTAATGACATATGTAATCTACTTTTTATTTATCTACGATCATGGCTTTGAGTTCAGCCTGTGCAACCACTTTGTCATCGACATAAGCCTGCGCATTAAGCTGCCATACAGCACCTTTGTTCTTGATCACACTGATCTTGTACACGAGTTGGTCGCCCGGAGTTACCGGTGCACGGAATTTTGCTTTATCGATGCTCATGAAGTAAACGACTTTGTTCTCTATCTCTTCCTGTGAAGCATTGTCCATACTTTTGAAAGCAAGCACACCGCCGGCTTGAGCCATGCCTTCGATGATCATGACACCGGGGTAGATGGGATGGTCCGGGAAATGCCCTTGAAAAACAGGTTCGGAGATAGAGATATTTTTATATCCCTCAATATATTCACCCTCTTTAAGCTCAGTAATTCTGTCTACAAGCAGGAATGGATATCTGTGAGGTAATATTTTTTGAATTTCAACAACGTTATAGAGCACATGAAAACCTTTAAGTGAAAATTTAACATATATTTTATCGAAAAATTAGTAAAAAGACGATTAGATACTTAAGCTCTGTTTTGTATAATAGTATTATATGTTCAATATAATCTTATTTTATAAAAAGGGTGTTAGAATGAAAACAAAATTAATCATTTTACCGTTACTGCTGAGTTCCCTGTTACAAAGTGCCGAACTAAGAATAGGAAGAGGAAATTTTAGTTGTGATATGAGTGTCATGAAGTTCATGGATACCTCTTTTGATCTGGATATCAATGTGGCAGCCTTAAGCAATCCGCATGACAATTTTTCAGACAGTTCCTTTTATTATTTCTATAATGCAGAAATATATGCTTCATCTTTTGCAGATAAAATGACAACACTTGCAACCTATCCGATCACTTATGACATACCTCTTTTGGGTTCCATAAATGATGCCATTGCAGAGTATACTCCCATTGCGGTTCCCAGTGAATATAAAGTAAGAGGATTTGATCTTGATCTTGGAGTCGGTTATGATCTGTATCATGAAAATAATAATTATATCGGTATCGGTATCTCTACAGGATTATCGATGCCTGTGATGAAAATGAAGAATCTGCGAAAAAGTGCAGAAATGATATATAGTGTATTGGATGCTACTGATACGACTATCCTGACATATAAATTGGGTACATCGCTACAGGCGGGTGTAGAAATTCTTCCTACCCTTTTTTTGGAAGGCAGTGCGAGTCTGGGATATCAGACGGGATATGTTAAAAATGACTGGTTCGCTTCATCGTTTGATGTAGATGGAGAATTTAAAACATTCAATGTAGCGCTAAAATATGTACCTTTTGAAACACATACGGAATTTGCCGGTATCAATGTTGACCCTCAATTATATTTTGTATTGGGTTTCACCCATAAAACATGGGATATGGATAAAGCCAAAGTGAACATGGGCAATATATTTTCAGTTGAGTCATTCGGCATGTGTGATATAGGATTTGAAGCAAACTATACCTATTTCGGCATAGGCTATAATTTTTAGAGTTCTATAAGTACCTCTTTGACATCACTGTAGGTTTTGCTTTGCAGCAGTATCTCAATTTTGTTAGATGGTATCTCATCTACTACCAGTATGGCTGAAAGGTCGTAGGGTGCCATGCCTAGTCCTGCCCGTAATTCTATTTCTTTTTCAAACGCCGGCGGATCAAAAATGAGTGCAGTGACAGTTTTATAATCAGTCCGGGCAAGTCTGTTATACTCGTCTAGAGAAATGAACTTCACTTCATCCCGGTTCATGTGGTGCATGTTACTCACAGTATAGTCTATTTTCCCTCTGGTATATTCACCCTTAAGTGTGGAATAGGGTAGAAAGTGTGCAGGGACCACTTCTTTTCGTATTCGCAACAGCCCCATGCTTAAACGCCAGTTCAGGAAACGCTGTTTGACTATTTTATAGGGTCTGTTCTCCTCCTCAAGTTTCCAGCGTTTCTCGTACATCTCTATGCGTTCTTCTATGGATTCTGGTTGTATCTGTCCGGAGACAGGAACAAAAAGTTCATCTGCAAGTTTTGCCTGCTGATCACGCTGAATATTAAGCCCGAACATACAGCCGCAGTAGTCCTGACGATAGAGTGAGGCCTCCTTGGCTAAAATATTCTGCTCTTGTGTACCTGAAGCTTTGCGGTAGTCCGGGGCAACAAAGCCAATGCTGTATTTCTCTGCCAATGCATCTCCTGCAGTCTGGAGTTGCTTGAGGGATTTTTTGGGAGAAGTAAGCAGGGTGGAGGTAAACGTTTTTTCTCCAAGTTCTGCCGCTTTTTTGGCACTCACTTCAAAACGTCTGTCAAAACAGACTGAACAGCGTGACCCTTTTTCAGGCTCGTGTTCCAACCCGCGTACAGCTTCAAGCCAGTTCTCTACATCATATTCGCCTTCTATGAGGTCAATATCAAGTATTTTACAGCTGCGTTTTACATCGAGTAAGCGTAAATAGTATTCAGAGTAGGGATGGATATTAGGGTCATAAAAGAAGCCTGTGAGTTTCTCTTGAGGGTATTCATCTTGTAATTTTTGTAGAAAGTAGTGAGAGTCTACAGAGCAACAGATATGGACTAGCATGCAAAATCCTTTTTAAATATTTGTAGGGTGTTGTGCCATCACAACACCTTTATTGTTCAGCGTGTTGTCGGGGGACAACACCCTACAGTCTATTCCATTATTATTTTTGCAACATTCTCGGAACTGCCATGAGAAAGATATGCTCTTAACTCTTTGGCTTTGTCGGCAAAGATTTTGCAGTCGGTATTGTAATACTCTTGAAGCAAATTGTCAACGGTGACATTCTCCTGAAGCAGTTCATTGTGCAGGGTTGTGTTGTTGTAGTGTGTCAGGATGATATTTGCCAGACCTACCTGTGTAATGCCAAGCAGTTTTGTACCGATGAAGAAGTCTACTTTTTTAGCAATGTAGCTTAGGGTAAAGGGTGTACCTATGAGTGCAGCTTCCAGTGTAGCTGTACCAGAACAGATGAAAGCGAATTCTGATTGGGCCAGGGCTGCGTGTGTATCTTTGCTGATGTCAAACATAGAGATATCTCCATACCATGAAGTAATCTTCTCATCTGTAAAACTTGAAGGGATGATGAGCAGGGCTTTTTTCTCAGAGAGCTTCTTGCGCACTTCTTTAAAGATGGGCAGGAGTCTGCTGATCTCACTCTTTCTGCTTCCTGGCATAAAGGCTATGGTATTGGAGTTGGCATCATGTGTGGCCCTTATCTCATCAAGCAATGGATGACCAATGTATTGGGCTTTTTTTTGTGGATAATATTCCACCTCAAAAGGAAGTATGCCAAGAAGTTTATCACAGTATTGCTCTAACTTCTTTGCTCGTTTTGGACGACTGGCCCATATTTGAGGCAAGATATAATAGATGATCTCTTTTTGAGGATATTTTGCTTTGAGTTTTTTGGCTAAGGGCAGGTTAAAGCCTGAAGAGTCCATAAGCAGTATTTTGTCTGCATCTTTTGCCAGCTCTACCATCTCATCTGCCACTTTAAAGAACCAACGCAACTTCTTAACGGCATCCACCACACCCATGATCGCCATTTCAGAGATGTCATAGAGAGGTGTGCCATGTTCTGTGTTTTTGTCGAAAATACCCGTGAGTTCTACATCTTGTGTATGTTTAAGTACCTCTTTTAAGTGAAGGTTTGATGAGGGTTCGAGGGCGGAGACCATGAGTTTCATACGTATGTATTCCTATAATTAATTGTCGTATTTTAGCATAATTTATTTTCTAAAGTATAAGGAGGAGGAGACGCAAAAAAGAGCTATTTGCCTTTGCTCTCTAACTTTTTAGGCTTTTGTTCGAGGGGTTTGACCTCGATGGTCGGAAGTGCCTGATATTTGTCACGTTTGCTTCTTAGGTAGTAGCCACCCATGGCACCGGCACTTGCCGAGATCATAAGCAGACCTGCTGTGACCATCTGTGCCATTACAAAAAGTGCGCCTACACCGATGAGTCCTGCAAATGCCGCACCTACTTTGAAATTGGCTTTGGCATGGGCTTTGGTGGTTTCTTTGATGATCTTTTTCTCCGCTTCTTTGTGTACACGCATTTTGGCACGTTCAGCGTTAATACGGATCTTTTCACGTTCATTGATGAACTCATCTTTGACCTTGGAGACAACATCTTTACTGTGGTGTTTGGCAATGGAGTTGAACCAAAAAGCAATAACAAGGGCAATAAACAAAGCAGGTACTCCAATACGTAGCAGGCTCTCTGTCGTAAGTGTACCAGCGTTCAGCAGTACCAGGGCGAACAGAGCGATCTGTGCGATGACAATACCAAAGAAGTATTGGAGGAGTTTCATTTTATACTACCTGAATAATTTAGAATGATTACTGGCTTGTACAAGTGTAAGTTCCAGTATATTGTTGTCTGTTCAGCTAAGTCTCTAATGACATTTTTTAAAGCTTCTTTTTCTTGAACATTTAGTTTTTTATAATCTTTCTTAAAAGAGTTTGCCCTAAAAATGCTATACATTGAACTATCGAGTTCATCCAAAAGAGCATCTACATTGGAGAATGTTTTACCCTTACGTTCATTGAGCTCAATAAATGCTTTTTCTGTATCACTATTAGGTGTATTCATTTAAAACGCAAGACCTTTGTTTATGACGACCATACTGTTAAATACCCCAATACCTTGAGAATAACTCATACCCCTCTGGCCTAGTATCTCTTTTGCTTTACGGTAGTTGGTCTCTTCTACTCTTATGGTTGTTTGTGTTTTCATATTTGTCCTTCGTATAATCTATTTATCAACCAAATCACATACAAATACAAGTATAGATCTCGTTCCCATGCTCTGCGTGGCGATGCATACTTCTTAATGGAATCCACCACATTTTCTATTTGAGATTTTTCTTTTGTTTTGCACCTCTTGTCTTCTTACGGTAATAATTTAATACCAATATCTTGACAGCATCATTGAATAAAAACCAAACCACAGCATAAAGCCATATACCCAAAGCCCATTCCCAGCCAATAGGTGCAATTAAATTAAAGCCATAAACTCCAATAAGGGTACCTATTATGGCACTTACTAGCGAGGCTCCCAATAATATTAAAGATGGTCGGGGTTGTTTAAAGAACCAGTCATCTGTACGAGTATTAAAAATAGTACCATGTCCGGCAACTACAAGTTTGACAAAAAATATAGACTGAACGAACTCCAATGGCAATTTCATATAATACATCATAAAAGCAAAGATACCAAAAGATGACAGTACTCCTGCAAACCCAAGCCAAGAAGATAATACAAGTATCTCTTTTATATCCCATCTTACAGGTTTTACATTTACTTTTGTATTATCATAAGCAATGGCTAGAATCGGTATATCATTTAATAATGCTAAAACTATTATCATAAGTGCAGTCACAGGATAAAATTGAAATACAACGATGGCTAATGTCATAAATACTATAATACGGATAGTCTCTGCAATTCTAAATATAGTATAACTTTTCATTCTTTCAAAAGTTATTCTTGCCTGTTCAATCGCATCAACGATTACATTTAATCCAGGTGCCATAAGCACTATGTCTGCTGCTGCCCTTGCTGCATCTGTAGCTCTGCTTACAGCAATCCCGCAATCAGCTTTTTTAAGTGCTGGAGCATCATTAACCCCATCTCCTGTCATCCCTACAATATGATTTTCTTTTTGTAGTTCATTGACTATAAAGTATTTATCTTCAGGAAAAACTTCTGCAAATCCATCTGCTTTCTCAATCAAAGAGATGATCTCAGATTCATGTTTTTTAATGGTTCCAGATGGTAACGGATGCTGATATAACTCATTTTTTACATCATTTACAACTTCTTGCGTTAAATTTTCTATTTTTCTCTCTGATAGTTCCGGTTTAAAAACTTTTGCAAATGATTTTGCTAAAATTCTTGTGAGATATACATATTCTTTTGTATCTTCACCTTTAAGATCCCGTATATTTTGAATATCCTCACCAATATTTAAAACAGAAGAGATATAGTTTGCCACAGCTATATTGTCTCCTGTTACCATTTTTACCATGATACCTTTTGATTTTGCTTCATATATAGCTTCTTTGGAATCATCCCTTGGTGGGTCATATAGCGGTAAAATTCCGACAAAAGTATATTTTTCCTCCTCACCGTGTTTAAAGGCAACTCCAAGTGCTCTAAATCCTTTTGAAGCATAGGTATGGATTTGCTTCTCTATGGTTTCTCTTGTTTGTTTGGATATGTCACTCAGTGACAATATAACCTGTGGTGCACCCTTGATAACATTTATGGAGCCATCTGAAGTTTCATAAATAACTTCTGTCTGCTTTCTTACAGGATCGAAAGGGATAAATTGTAAAAGTTTTAAATCATCTAGTTTATTATCTAATTTATGCTCTTGAATATATTTAAATATCGGTTCTTCTATAGGATCATTATTCTCTTTTTTGCTAGCAAGTGATGCATAATAGTAGAGATCATTCCCACCAAATCCGTTTAGAGTAAATGGCTCAGAAAGTGTCATCTCATTTTTTGTAAGCGTTCCTGTTTTATCTGAACATAATATATCCATCCCTGCAAGCTCTTCAATAGCAGCAAGGCGACTTACAATGGCTTCTTTTTTTGCTAATGCTCTGGCCCCAATTGCCATAGTAACAGTTAGAACTGCCGGCATTGCAACCGGAATTGCAGAGATTGTGAGTACAAGTGAAAAAATAAGCAATTCGTCCATGGATTCATTTCTGTAATATCCAACTGACAAAATAAGGATTATCATCACAATAGTTAACGCAATTAAAAAATTTCCGACATTTATAACCATCTTTTGGAAATGACTTTTCTGTTCATGCTGTGCTTGTGCTACAAGACCCACTGTTTTTCCAAAATATGTATTTGAAGCAGTTTGTGTAACTTTGGCTATCATCTCACCTTGCTTTATAATTGCATTTGCGTAGATCTCATCTTGTGATTTTTTAGTAACAGGAAGAGATTCTCCTGTAAGTGCAGATTGATCTACCAGTAAAAAATCATCACTATTCGAATCCAACAGTTTTACATCAGCAGGAACTATATCACCAATTTTAAGTTTAACGATATCATCAGGAACAAGCTCTTTTGCTTGAATTTTTATCCATTGGTTATCTCTATAAACAAGACAAAAATGAGCAAGTTTCTTTTTTAAAACTTCAATTGCACTTAAAGCTTTTGATTCTTGGTAAAAGTCCACAAAGGCATTTACAAACAGTAAGATTAGGATGATAGTCAGATCTTCATATCTGCCAGTATAATAAGATAAAATGGCAGCTACTTCAATCATCCAGGGGATCGGTCCCCAAAATCGTTTAAATAAACGAATTATCCAGTTTTCTTCTTTCTGTGTTAACTCATTATAGCCATATTGTTCTAGTTTCTCATTGACCTCTTGTGAGGTTAGACCTTTTAAATTAGTTTGCATTTATAACCATCTTTCAATTTTTAATATAGTTTTAATTCTTGGATTTTTAAGTTGTTCTTGTAGGATTCTATCCATTATTTTTTTAACCATCAGTACCAAGCTTTTCTATGTACTAACAGGATACAAAAATATCCATCATGCTGTAACCCATCCCGAAACCAAAAACGCCACCGAAGCTAAAGCCCCACCGATCAAAGCATACGGTAACTGCGTCCTTACATGCTCCACATGGTCACAGCCTGCTGCCATGGAGGAGATGATGGTGGTGTCAGAAATGGGGGAGGCGTGGTCTCCGAAGATACCTCCGCTGATGACCGCTGCGATGACCAGAGGGATGTCCAAGCCCATAGATGCACCTAAAGCAAGACCTATAGGCATCATGATGGAGAAGGTTCCCCAACTGGTACCTGTAGAAAATGCTGTGATGCTTGCTACAATGAAGATGAGTAGAGGCATCAATACAGGAGAGATATTCCCCGAGAGCAGATGGGCCAGGTATTGGGCTGTACCAAGGTCACCGATGACCTTTCCGATGAAGATGGCAAAAAGAAGTATGAGCACAATAGGTATCATCTCTCCCAAGCCTTCATAGACAGCTTTAAAGTACTTCTTGTGAGAAAGCATATTAGTACTGACATAGTATGCGTACATAAAGAGCAGGGTAACGATGACCGCATAGTAGACCGAGGTAGAACCGGAGCCCTTGAAGATGTCTCCTTTCCCGGTAAGGTAGAGTCCTGCCGGTACAGAGATGACCATCACCACAATCGGCAGCAACATAGGGAATGGGGTAGCGTGTCCTTCGTGTTTTATGTGATCTGCATGGTAACTGTGAGGGATGGCATCTTTCATGGGGCCTATATTGATATTTAAAAATATAACAGCCAGTACGATAGCTAAAGTAAAGAGTGAATAGAAGTTGTAAGGGATGGAAGCGATGAGCAGGGAGACACCATCCCCCTTGATGACATTGCTATCGATGGCAGTGACAATGAGTCCTAAAAGAAGCGCACCCCAGGCATTCAAAGGAATGAGTGAACAGATGGGGGCAGAGGTAGAGTCGCAGATGTAAGCGAGTTTCTCTCTACTGACGCCATTCTTGTCACAAAGGGGTTTGGCTACAGTACCTGCTACAAGCGATGTGATAGATGATTCTATAAAGATGACCACACCGATGACATACGCTAAAAGCATAGCACCTTTGGGTGAGTCTATCTTCTGAGCCTTTGTACTCAGGTAGCTGACAAAACGGTTGACTGCGCCCGAGACAGTAAGCAGTTTGATAATGGCACCTATCATCAGTGCAAAAAGAAGTGTTTTCGCTATCCACCCTTCAGCTAAAAGTGTGATGATCCCGTCAAAAAGAGCTGTAAAAGCAGCAAGAGGGTCATAGCCGTTGGTAACAAGCAGCCCTGCATAGATACCACCTAAGAGGGAAACAATGACATCTTTTGTTATAATAGCCAAAAAGATCGTGAGCAGCGGTATCGCTATTGAGATTATTCCATATTCCATGAGGAGATTATACCAAAGATGAAAAAGATTTTACTTGGATTGCTTTTGACTTTTAGTTTACTTCAAGCAGAAAAGATCCCGGATACCAAACAACTTCTAGTAGTAAGCACGAAAGACTGGTCAACCCCTCAAGGTATATTGCAACGGTATGAAAAAGAGGATGGAAGTTGGCATAAGGTTGGAGAACCCATTCGCATCAAACTTGGACGTAACGGTCTGGGTTGGGGCAGAGGACTGCATACTATCCCCAAAGATGCGAAATATATTAAAAAAGAGGGTGACGGCAAAGCACCAGCGGGTATTTTTACGCTTAAACAGGCTTTTGGGTATCAGCCATTTGTAGTGGAATATCCGTATCAAGTCTACAGGACTACGGACCACTGTGTAGACGATGTCAACTCCAAGTTCTACAACAAGATCGTAGACAGTACCAAGATCAAAGCAGACTACAAAAGTTTTGAACATATGAAGTTTCCAAAGGACTACTACAAGTACGGGATAGTGGTAAATCATAACCACATAGATGAAGCAGGAGCCGTCAAAGGGGCCGGATCATGTATCTTCATACATATCAAGAAAATACCTACGGCAGGGTGTACTGTGATGTCTGAGGATGAAATAAAACAGATCATTAAATGGTTGGATGCAGGCAAGGAGCCTTTGTTGGTTCAGGGGACTGTCGGAGTTGTAGATGGATTGTTAAAGAAGATCTGGTGAGTGTTTTGATTTTGTTCCCATGCAAAGCATGAGAACAAAGGTTGATTTAGAATTATGGTAGAATATTTCATTATGCACAAAAGGATAAACCATGAAATACCTACTGTTTCTTTTTACCATAACGTCTCTGCTGACAGCACAAGACTACAAAAAAATTACATTTCCTTCCAAAGACGGTTTGCCTATATCGGCGTACCTGTACAGTGATGCAAACAGAAGCAAGCCTTTTATTTTGTTGCTTCATCAAGCCGGCTACAGTAAAGGCGAATACCTTGAGATAGCACCGGCACTGGAACGAATGGGCTTTAATGTGATGGCGGTAGATCTTCGCAGCGGAGGTACAGTGAACAATGTACCGAATGAAACATCAGACATGGCACTTAAAAAAGGTCTTGACACTTCATATCTTGCGACCATTCCTGATATTGAGGCTTCATTGGCGTATAGCAAAAAGCATTTAAGTCAGGGGAAATTAATTCTCTGGGGCAGTTCCTACTCTGCAGGGTTGGCACTTTATATTGCCGGTATGGATAATGACATAGCTGGAGTACTTGCCTTTTCACCTGGGGAATACTATAAAAAAAGAGGTAAAAAATTCATAGAAGAGCATGTCAGGAAGTTGGACATACCGATCTTCATTACTTCTGCCAAGAATGAAAAAAAGTACTGGTGGAATATCTATAAGGCTATACCTTCACAGGGAAAGACCTATTATCTGCCTCACTCCAAAGGTGTGCATGGGGCAAAGGCACTCTGGAAAAAAAATCCGTCCCATGAAGGGTACTGGAAAGCAGTCAAGGACTTTTTGCAGCAGTTCATTCAAAACTGATCACTCTAATACAGCTTATATTTCACATAAAAAGTGATCTTTGTTTTACTTTTGGGGCGCGGGTAATCTTTATAGGCGATGCGTATCACCTCCAAAGTATTCTGATCCAGGGCAGCGTAGCCCATACGTCTTTTGAGTCTGAGTCCTGAAATGTCACCATTGGGATGCAGGTAGAAGGTCACAATATTAACGCCCTGCTGCTGCGTGCGTACGGCAACGCTTGGGTAGCCGTTCCTTGTGAGCGTACGTTGGGTGATGCGGTGGATGGAACCCAGATTCTCCTTGATGAATTTCTTTTGTGCAGGAGTGAAGGCATTAAATTCTTTTCCGTAAAGCTGTTTGATCATCCTGTTGACAGAGCTGCCCGAAGCGCTTGAACGTCTTATGGGGTACATAGGGCTGCCTGAATTCATGAGGGCATTGGCCAATGGGTCTTTTGAGCTTTTTTGTTGTTTTCTCTTTTGTCTTTTTCTTCTTTTTGTATGTTTGACTATTCTTTTTTTCTTTGTAAGCGTTTTATTGACTGTCTTTTTAGCCCGTTTCTTTACTATCTTTTTTAAGATCTTCTTCTTTGTTATCACTTTTGTAACATTGTTCTCTTCATTTTCTTTTTTCTCTACATAAAAACGTTTTTTATTGTCTAACAGTGTTCTTCTGGCTGTCGATGCAGGTGTAGGCATTTCCTGAACAGGTTTTTGCACGAGAGGTTGGGGTATGGGGTTTTTCACAGGTTTGGATCTTGGTATGGAAGGAGTAGCCACAGGCTTTACAGCAGGAGCAGGCGGTACGAATCGGGCAAGATTGAGCGTGATCTTCTGTTCTTTGCCCGAGGGAGGGGAAAATATCACTTTCTCAAAAGAGATCATAAAAAGCAATGCTATCAGTAAATGCAACAATAAAGAGAGTAGGGCAGCTTTAAATATTCTGATGATTTTCTCCTCTTTATGCTCTTTATTGTATAATCACCGCAATTATACATAACAAGGATTAACCATATGGCATATGACAAAAGCATAGCAGCATTCGAAGAAGCATACAGAGTGATACCGGGTGGGGTAGACTCGCCAGTGCGTGCATTCTCAGGGGTGAAAGGAACACCGCCGTTCATTGAAAAAGGAGAGGGTGGATACCTTTTTGATATTGACGGAAACAGGTATATCGACTTCGTACAGAGCTGGGGGCCGCTGATCTTTGGTCATTGTGATGCAGACATAGAGGCTTCAGTCATAGAAGCAGTCAAAAGAGGGCTTAGTTTTGGAGCACCGACCACTGTAGAGACAGAATTGGCAGAAGAGATCGTAAGTATGTTCGACAGCATCGACAAAGTACGTTTTGTAAGTTCAGGAACCGAGGCTGTCATGTCAGCTATCCGTCTGGCTCGCGGTGTGACAGGCAGAGACAACATCTTAAAATTCACAGGGTGTTATCACGGTCACTCTGACTCACTGCTTGTCCAGGCAGGTTCAGGTTTGGCAACCTTTGGAAGTCCGAGCAGTCCCGGAGTGCCGGCTGACCTTACGAAACATACACTGCTTGCCACCTACAACGATATGGCATCGGTCGAGAAGTGTTTCAAGGATGCCAAAGGGGACATCGCCTGTGTGATCATTGAGCCCATCGCCGGGAATATGGGGCTTGTGCCTGCTGATGAGTCATTTTTGGAGGGCTTGAGAGTACTTTGCGACAAGCATGGGGCATTACTTATATTTGATGAGGTAATGAGTGGATTCAGGGCCTCACTTAAAGGGGCTCAGGGCATTACTGCCGTGAAGCCTGACATGGTAACGCTTGGCAAAGTGATCGGTGCGGGGATGCCTGTAGGTGCTTTTGGTGCAAATAGAGAGATCATGGCGCATCTCTCTCCTGAAGGACCGGTCTATCAGGCAGGGACACTTTCGGGAAATCCTGTAGCGATGGCAGCAGGATTGACAAGTCTTAGAAAACTTAAAAATAATCCTGCTCTCTATGTAGAGCTTGGTCATAGAGCCAAAAAACTGGTAGATGGATTTAAAAAAGCAGCCGATGCTGTCGGAGTACCGATGGTGACAGATGTAAGAGGAAGTATGTTCGGTTTCTTCTTCTCAGACAAACCGGTAAAGAACTTTGCAGATGCCTGTGAGAATGATACGGAAATGTTTGCCAAGTTCCATAAAGGGATGCTCGATCGCGGTGTGTATCTTGCCTGTTCATCGTACGAGACGGGGTTTATCTGCACAGCTACGACCGATGAGATGATCGATACGGCGATAAAGGCAGCCTATGAGACACTGGAAGAGATAAAAAACTAAAAGAGACGATTTGAAATTTTTAAACAAAAGCGTATATAAAGTTATATTTTTTATTATAGCTACTTTATTAATGCTGTATCCTGTGATGCCCAACGACTATATCTCTTCTTTGTATCCGGTAGAACTCAATGACAAAGTCGAACATGCGACAGTTTTTTTTATTTTGTCATTACTCTTAAACAGGGCATCTGCTACGAGAGGATATCGTCTGCGCAATGTTGTTGCCCTTTCTCTTTTCGGTATAGTTATAGAGCTTATACAGCATTTCATACCACATCGTAGTGCAAGTTTAAATGATGTTTTTGCGAATATTACCGGAATATTGATTTTCCAGCTTTTATTCAGTATCTATTTATACCTTTCAAAAAGAAAAAGAATAATAGCCCAATAAACTACCTTTAACCCAGTCTTTCTCCTGAAATATTGAATTGTTTTTCATTAAAAATGTCATTATGTTATAATTAAAAAAAGAGGGTAGTCGATCATGCAAAAAGTTTTTTTTATCATACTGCTTCTTTCATCGTGCTATGTAGATCTGCATGCAAAGGGGAGTGAATGGAGAAAATTCGAATACTACAACAAAAGTCCGTCTCCCAGAGCCTACAACTTTGATGAGAATGTTTCATATTTGGAATTGCGTCACTATGAAGTTGACGGTACATATAAAAAATTGGCAAAAAAGGGTTACAGGGTTCTGTGGAAAGTGTATCGGAAACCTTTAAGCAGTTTTGACCCTGCACTGGTAAAAAGATTCATTTCTTCTCTTCCAAATCTTTCTTCAGAGACTGATCTTGTCAAATACAGTGAAGCACACAATCTTAATGGAACAGACCTGCATTACTTTATAGGAAATATATTCTACATTGACACAAACGGGCGTATTTGGCGTATGAATACCCAAAAAGATCTTCTCTCTTTTGTGCTTCCTATCGATAATACCGCAGATCTGTCCATGGTCATGTGGCTTAAAAATGAGGGGAGCGTGATCAGTTATCGTAAGCGTACCAAAGGGTATGATATGAAAGTAGAAGTAAACGATGAAATGAATGCAGATGAGAAGAAATGCGGTATTTATACTTACCGGATGTTTATTGACAAAAATGGGAAGATAGGAAAAAAGGAGCTGTTAAAATTTAACTATACAGGCTGTGCAACACCTTAAAATCTATCTGTGCTTGATTTGGTATTTAAAAAAGGAGAAATGACATGAAAGTATTATTTTTGGGATTGATATTATTGTTTACAAAAGTGATGATGGCAGATGCTACGATACCGTCTACGGATATTAAGGGAGCAAAAGACCTTCCCTATATAGGACGTTATGAAGGTGCCAAGATCGTTGCTTACCAACACAGAAAATTTGACCGTTTTACGTTACCTTTGGCTGCCTTGAAAGCAGTAGAAGGTAAAAGAGATGGACATAACAATATCTTTTTTTCTCCTCAAAAGAGTAAAATACTCGAGGGCGAGCATACCCGTTTGGTTTACATTCTTCCCGCAGAACGCACACCGCTTGAAATATTGAAAAACTATGAAGATGAAATAACTTCAAAGGGAGGAAAAATTCTTTTTGAATGTGACAAAGGTGAGTGTGGGGGTGACCCGGGTAGGGCTTGTGGAGGCGGTGGCGGTAATATGAGTCTTGCTATGTTCATGCAGTCCGAAGAAGATGTCAATGCATATAATGAGGCATTCAGCAACGGCTATTGTGCATTGACAAGTCGTATCAATGATCAGCATTACCTTTCAGCAGAACTTCCCGAACAGGATGCTTTTCTTTCAGTATTGACCTACAGAGTATCAGATGACAGCTTTTGTAAAGCATTTCATAACCGTACGGTAGCTGTGATAGATGCACTACAGGTCAAGCAGCGTGAACAGAAAATGGTTGTCATCAAAGCGGATGAGATGAATAAAAAAATAGAGGGTGAAGGAAAAATCGCACTTTACGGGATCTATTTTGATACTGATAAATCTGTGGTAAAGAAAGAATCAAAGCCTACACTGGATGAGATCGCCAAAATGTTAAAAGAGAATCCCGATCTGCATATTTTGATCGTAGGTCATACAGATAATCAGGGAGCATTCCAATATAACCAAAAACTCTCCCAAAGACGGGCAAATGCAGTAGTTGAAAAATTGGTTAAAGGGTATAAAATATCTTCAAAAAGATTAAAGAGCGTAGGTGTCTCTTATGCATGTCCGGCTGCAAGTAATGCAACAGATCACGGACGTGCCAAGAACAGACGAGTGGTTTTAGTCAAAGATAATAAGGAGTGAAAATATGAAAGCATCTACGTTTACAACAGCAGTTCTTCTTGCTATAGCTATTTCAGGATGTGGTGCATCCGATGGAAAATCTTCAGTTGAAAATGCTGCAGTGAGCAAAGAGGATGTCTGTACATTATTGACCACAGCAGAGGTTTCACAGCTGGTAGGAGAAAAAGTACATGACGGAAAACGTGACACAAAGCATGTATATCCAAATACTGCTGTGTGTACATGGACATCTGTCAGTCATGATATGCCACTGTTGCTTCTTACCTATAATGTACATACCTCTTCCCATAAACTGGATTATTATGCACCACCCTTGGATATGGGGTATACAATAAAAGAACTGAATGGCTCACCCAATGAAGCCATTGCTGTTCTGACCTCTAAAAAAAGCTTATTTGAAGTGATCGTAAGAAGCGGGGAGAATACGGTTTTACTTACAGCACCTTTTCTGGAAGAGAAAGAGGGAAGTAAACTTTGGAACAGTGAGATACAATTGGCAAAACTGGCAGCAAAGCGGGCTAAAGGGAAATAAGTTAATTCTTAACAAGTTATCAACTTTAGCTCTTTTTGCTATACTTTCATCACATCTAAGGAAATGATATGCAAAATAAACAAGAAGAACCTAAATTAAAAAAAGTAGTAGATGCAGCCGATAGTCTAAGCCTTGGTATCTCTATGGTAGTGGCGGTACTTATTGGCGTAGGTATCGGGATAGGATTGCAAAAACTCACAGGCGTTTGGTGGACACTCTGGATCGGTGTATTCATCGGTATAGGAGCAGCGATTTTGAATATCTATAAAGCTTATGTAAAGCAGAAAAAGTCTTTGGATGAACTGGCAAATGATCCACGCTATAACTACAAAACCAATCAAGAATTACAAAAAAAATATGATGAAGAAGATGATGAGTAAACTCACACTTCAAATACTCAAAGCACTCGTCATAGTGGACGTCATAGTGATTTTGATTTCTGTAATATTTTTTGATATTAAAATGCTTTGGAATACGCAGATAGGGTTTATCTCTGCCTCACTGGTTATGTTGGCATCTATGAAATCATACAAGCGTATGGTAGATGCAAGAGTAGAGCATAATGTCATCACCCTCGATGATACACGCGATACTATAGACAAACTGGAAGATGAACATGACCTTTACGCTGAAGAGAGCGTCGAAGAGGTGAGTGCAGATATACGTGATGCTGTTAAAGATGAAAAAGCACGCATGAAGAAAAATAGACGCTCACTAAGTGAGACCATCCGTGACACCAAGGCTGCACTCTCACTTAGCCGTATAGGTGCATATGTGGTATTGATATTGGGTTTTTTTTATCTTAACCGTCATGGATTGCTTATGGTACCATCTTATATATTGGCACTTTCTGTGCCTATGTTTGTTGTTGTATTTGTGCTGCTTTCAAACAAAGAAACACAAACCCAAGATTCGCTACAATAAGTCCATATGAAAATAGGATTAAGAATGAGAAAAACTTTACTGCTATCCATAACGCTGCTGGCGCTTACAGCCTGTGCAAAAGAACCACAAACGCTTCAATGTACTACAAAACCCATACAGCTGCCACTTCACTTTATTGACAAACCAATAGATTTTGGACAAGAGCGTATTGCTATGACAAAAGCATACATTAGACAGCATTATGGCAAAAAGGTGAACGATATTACCATTACCCCCAAAATCATCGTACTTCACTGGACAGCCGAAATGAGCTTTGATAAATCGTTTAACCGTTTGAAGCCTCAGAAACTACTTACTGACAGAAAAGACATTGCTAAGGCATCTCAGCTTAATGTATCTGCTCAATTTTTGGTGGATCGTGACGGGACTATCTACAGACTCATGCCAGAAAACTGGATGGCACGTCATGTCATAGGGCTTAATTACTCAAGTATAGGGATAGAAAACGTAGGCGGTAAAGGGAATAAAGCAGAAGATCTTACTCCGGCGCAACTTCGATCCAATATCGCACTGGTACGTTACCTTAAAGAGAAATACCCGACCATCAAGTACCTGATAGGGCACTATGAATATACACAAATGGAATCGACGCCACTATGGCTCGAACGTGACAAAGGCTACAGAACCGTCAAGGCTGATCCTGGTCCCAAGTTCATGTCAGATGTGCGTAAAGCAGTAGCTGAACTAAAATTAAAAATGCCTCCACAAGATAAATAATGAATTCCGCTTTTACGTTAATAGACTGGGGAGTATTTTTTGCATATTTTTTAGTATTAACCTTGACCAGCGTCATCTTAAGCCAAACAAATATCAAAAGTACACGTGATTATTTTGTGGGCGGAAACACTGTTCCTATGTTTGCAGCCGCTATATCTGTATTGGCCACTTCACAATCAGCTGCTACTTTTTTGGGAGGACCGGAATACTCTTATGGCAAAGATCTGACCTTTATAGGTTTTTATCTCTCAGCCTTTTTGGCGGTCATCTTTGTAGCTAAAGTCCTCATTCCCCGTTTTTATGCTATTAATGCCGTAACAGTATATGAACTTTTAGAGAAGCGTTATGGTGAGTCTGCCAAGAAACAGGCAGGAGTGATGTTCCTCATCGGCCGGCTTTTTGCAAGCGGGGCAAGGCTTTATATAGGTGCATTGGCGATCTCGATGATCCTTTTTTTAGATATTACTGCTTCTCACGTAGCTATTTCCATAGCTATCTTAATGTTGGGGGCATTGGCTTATGCTTACTATGGCGGAGTGAAATCTGTTATTTTTTCAGACATCATCCAGGCAGTCACCTACATAGGGGCAGGGATAGCTGTTCTGGTATACCTTTATATGGCTATTGATGCAGACTTTTCGACGATGGTTTCTACATTGAATGCAGATAACAAGCTTAAACTTTTGGACTTCTCCCTGGGGGGCGGTTTTTCTGTTTGGGCACTGCTTGGCGGCTGGTTGCTTCTGAACATCGCAGCATACGGGCTCGATCAGGACATGACCCAACGTGCTTTAGCCTGTAAAGATGCGGAAGAAGCACAGCGTTCACTTATTTTTTCCATTCTGCTTACTGTACCTGTGGCTATCTTGTTCCTATTGATCGGTCTGCTGCTTTACCTCTATTACCAGCATCCTGAAATGTCGGGACTTGGTACAGAGGTCGTACAAAAGTTCGATGGAGAGAAGATCACTATATTTATGTACTATATTTTGCATGAAATGCCCGAAGGTATGCGTGGACTTGTTACTGTAGGAGCCATTGCTGCTGCACTTTCAAGTTCGAACTCTGTACTGGGTGCCATGTCATCCGTTGCAGTCGAAGACCTCTACAAGCCCTGGAAGCTGAAAAGAGAAAATGTAGATGAGATGCATTTTGTTAAAGCAGGGCGGAATGCAGTACTTTTCTTTGCCGTAGCACTTTCATTGATGGCAATGCTCTCCTACTACTGGCAAAAAGAGACAGAACTGCCTCTGCTTAGCTTTGCTTTGGGAGTGATGGCATTTGCATACACGGGGCTACTTGGTGTTTATGCAGCAGCTATCTTTACAAAACGGGGAAATGCCACAACAGTATTGCTTTCGCTCATCGGAGGATTTACGACAGTGCTTTTGCTTCAGCCCTATATTTTGGGTACTGTGTTTGATCTCAAACTGGGCTTTGCCTGGCAGATACTCCTAGGAACTGTTGTGGCGTTCGGGGTGATGATGACGGGAAAGAACAGAACATAGAATCATTGTAATTCTATTTTTATTTTTTTACTCTCATCATCCCTTAGTATGCCAAGTGTGACAGTATCTCCTTTTTTGTGTTCATCAAGTATGCTGTATAGGTCTTCAAGTGTTTCAATTTTCTTTGCATCTACAGAGATGATCACATCTCCGAATGCCACAGCGCCTCTCGGATCGACATAGGTTGACCGCAGTTTGTTTTTTGCGGCGGATGTATTTGGAATGACATCAACTACGACCACACCTTTTCTGCCGCTTAATTGCCTATAAAGTTCATTGATCCTGTTGTCTACACTGATGCCGATGGCAGGCCTGACATAGATACCCTTTTTGATAATGGAATTGACAACTCTTTTTACCGTATCTACAGGTATGGAAAAACCTATACCCGCATTTGCACCGCTGGGACTTAAGATCATATTGTTCACCCCGATGACCTTACCTTGGCTGTTGAGCAGCGGTCCCCCTGAATTACCGGGATTGATGGACGCATCGGTTTGTATCATATGTCTTATAGGTACACCGTTGGTTGCATACATACTTCTCTCCAGGGCAGATATGATACCTTTCGTCATCGTCCAGTCAAGTCCGAAAGGGTTGCCGACAGCATAGACCGTCTGCCCGACCTTGAGATCTCTGCTTGTACCCAGATCAACAGGTTTGAGCAGGTGTTTTAAGGGTTCTATCTTCAATACGGCGATATCATAACTCGGTGCAGTTCCAACAAGAGAAGCTTTGTACCTTTTGCCGTCCTTGAGGGTAACCACCGCTTTATTGGCGTTCATGATCACATGATAGTTCGTAACGATATGGCCATCCTTGTCCCATATAAATCCGCTTCCTGCACCTTTGGGTATGTCAAAGGTACTCATACGCCAGTAGTCAATGACCTGTTGATGAATGGAGATAAATACAACGCTGTCTTTCACATTTTCAAAAATAGAGATATTCTGTCTCTCTTCTGCGGTGAAAGCATCGGTTCTGGCAGAAAAAACTTTACTCTCTTTTGCATAAACAAAAAATGTGCATGCCAGAAATATTGATAGGGTAGTTGCAAAAAGGACTGCATAATATTTATATTTTCTCATTTTTTCCTTTCACAATGTATATATTTCATCATATACAAAAAACTATAATAGTGTGTTAACAAAGAGAATCTATCATTGGAAATAAAGAGAGTTGCAGGGCAATATTGCTAAAAATATGATACCATGTTGATGGTAATTACTATGAGGAAATTTTTTGAATGAGTGCTAAAAAAGAGCTGTATATAGGCGTTATGTCGGGAACATCACTAGATGGTGTAGATGTTGTATTGTGTAATATAGATGCTGATACCTGTACACTGATATATTCGCTGGAATACCCCATATCCTTAGAACTCAAAACAGACATTTTGACTAGGATAGAGGGTAAAAGTTCTTTAGGGCAAATAGGGCAGTTGGACCACCGCCTGGCTCTGTTGTTTGCTCAGGCTGTGGATGCATTGCTCATTCGTGAGAACATTGACGCAAAGCACATCAAAGCCATAGGGTTGCATGGTCAAACCCTGTGGCATCAACCAGAGGGAGAGCATGGCTTTACGATGCAACTGGGAGACCCAAATATTTTGACAGCCAAAACAGGCATACCTGTCGTAGCGGACTTTAGACGTAAAGATGTTGCGTTGGGTGGGCAGGGTGCACCTTTTGCTCCAGCTTTTCATGCATTTCTCTTTGGGGGTACAGATGCCTCTGTATGCGTTGTGAATATTGGAGGCATGGCAAACATCACAGTTCTTAATGAAAAGCTCATAGGCTACGACACAGGCTGCGGGAATGTGCTTATGGATATGTGGATAGCAGAACATCAGGGCATTTCTTATGACAAGGACGGAGAATGGGCAAGAACAGGGTCTTTGGACTATGCACTTTTAGATGCCATGATGGCAGATGAATACTTTGAACAGCCCTACCCCAAAAGTACAGGCAGGGAGAAGTTCAACAAAGCCTGGTTGCAGGTTTATCTTTCAGGTAAAACACATAATCCTGAAGATGTACAAAGAACATTGCTTGAGCTTACAGCCATAAGCATCACTAATGAAGTTCTGCGTTTTAACAGAGATGTGGTGTTGTTGTGCGGCGGTGGAGCAAAGAACAGCTTTTTGGTAGAACGGATTAAAGCTCTCATACCAAATGTAGAAGTAGCTACAGCACAGAGTGCTGACTATATAGAAGCCATGACATTTGCATGGTTGGCATATAAACGTATGCACAAAGAAGTAGTGAATTTAAAGGATGTCACTGGAGCAAGCGAGAATGCTATTTTAGGAGGATTATATGAATAATATACATGTAGCTCTAAATCACGCGAAGCGTGCCTTTGTCATCTCGAACAAGCTTGAAAGCGAAGCGATTCGAGAGAGAGAACTCACTTGCAGTCTGGGATTACTATACCATCTATTTGAATAGGATATATCATTGAATAAAATAAAAGCATGGTTGGAAGAAATAGGTTGGGATGACAGCTCTATAGAGGTTGCCTCGGAAGATGCAAGTTTCAGATCTTACTACAGACTTAGGAAAGAGGATGAAACATATATCCTTATGGACTCATCACTTTTAGTGGAAAGCCTGCCCCCATTTGTGGAAATGAATGAAAGATTATCCACAGTCAAGGTCCGCGTACCTAGTATAATAGTAAAAAATATTAAATTAGGATATTTGATTCTTGAAGATTTTGGAAGTACGCATTATCTGGATATTTTAAATGATGACAATCACCATAAACTTTATAAAAAAGCCATAGATGAGATCATTAAAATGCAACAGGCGGATACCACTGGCCTGCCGCCTTACGATAAAGACTTTCTGCTTTTTGAAATGGATTTGATGCAGGAGTGGTATCTGGAAAAATATTTGGATATTGTACTTTCGCAAGAACAGCAGGAGAGTATTAAAAAAACATTGGAAACGATAGCTGATGTAGTACTTGAGCAGCCACAGGGTCTCTTTGTACATCGTGACTACCACTCACGAAACATTATGCTTACACCAAAAGGTGAAGTAGGAGTGATAGATTTTCAAGATGCCCGTGTCGGGGCTATAACGTATGATCTGGTATCATTACTGAAGGATTGTTATATAGAATGGGATAAAAATGAAGTAGAGAGGCTTGCTTTATATTATCGTGATTCTGTAGGGTTGGATGTGGATGATGCAACTTTTATCAAATGGTTTGATTTTATGGGATT
>JANTHR010000007.1 GCA_024762315.1 Sulfurovum sp. | reverse complement strand
AGTGTCCACATGCACTCCGGCGGGGTGTCCACATGTGTTCCGGCGCACTGTCCACATCAACTCCGGCGCGGTGTCCAAATGGGGCCGGCGCCAACATACGCTTGCGAATAAAGAAAATAATCTATCTCTTTGTTTGTTCAAGCCGACTAAGTTTCTTCATGTTTATTTCGAGTCGAAAGACACAGAAGAGTTTACAAATGAAGAAAAAAAGGCATATAAAAATGCAAATTTAAATCTATTTGAACACAATAGTAGTTGTGAGGGTGAATTTAAAGCTATGCCATCTTTACCTTATAGTATTAAATTGGAATATGAAGATAATAGTGGTAAAAAAAGTAAAATGAATATCTTGGATTGGGAGATAAATCAGCTTTATTGGACTTTGAAGAGTAAGAAGTATAGCGATAAAGATATAAAACAAGGCATCAAAGATAAGGTGTTCTGGATGATAGAAAAGAGAGAATTATATCTTTATTTAGGCACTATGAAGCAAATGCATGGCTGGACAAGCAATCCATTTACAATCATAGGTCTATTTTACCCTCCTAAAGACAATGGATATACCCCAACACTGTTTTAATAATACAAAATGATAAGAGTTTATAGAGGATTTGACATGACTAAAAAAATAGAAATAACAGATGACATGATACAGCAAATCGCCAATGATGCAGTCCGAGAAGCACAAAGAAAAAGTTTGGAAAATGGTATACCGAATTCGCATACAAAAAATGGTGTACTTTACTTCCAGCTCCCAGATGCGACTATCACCATGGAAAATCCTTTTGAAAGCGGAGAACTAAAAGAGAGACTTGAAGCACTTACCAAATAGATTACTTGATTATCTCCGCTTTGGCTCCCATAAGCTGAATGATACCACCCTTGACATTCAGTGGCGTAAAACCATTTTCTTTTAAGATGCGTGAAGCAGAAACAGAGCGGCTACCACTGCGGCAGTAAACGATGATCTTTTTGTTCTTGTCAGCTTTGAGTTTGTCAAGATTGTCTTCCAGTTCAGAAAGCGGGATGAGTTTTGCATCACGTAAATGGCCGCTTTTGAATTCTTCTATGGTCCTGACATCCAAAAGTGTTACATTTTGATCATTTTCCAGTAAAGTCTGGGCCTGCTTTGCTGTAATGGATTCAAAGTTGGCAAATATCCATCCTTTTGAGTAGGCAAAGTAAACCACTAAACCTGCCATAGCTAACCAATAAAGTATATTTGTATATTTTTTCATTCATAACCTTTAAATTATTTTTTGACATTGTAGCACTTTTTTCTGTTTCACATAGTTACATCCCTGAAAACAAACCTTTTAAAGCAAATTCAGACCAAATTACTTTAATTATCTTTCAGCTAGTATAAAAGTAATATTCTGAGAATTCTCTACATGGTAGGGAATGGGAATTGATTAAATAAGGGGATCAATATGACTCATGTAATTACAGAACACCCGTATTTTGGTGTATTTGTTCTATTTGCTCTGACAGGTGTGGCTTTTCCTGCCACACTATTTTTGGCAAGACTAGTCAGTAGAAAGCTGGCGAAACTTGATACAGAAAAGCTTAAGCTAACGATCTATGAATGTGGACCGGAAGTCACTAAACAGCCAAACACGATCTCGGCACAATTTTACCTGATCGCACTTCTGTTCATCTTGTTTGATGTAGAGATCATTTTTATGTTCCCGTGGGCGATTGACTTTAAATTGCTTGGTTGGTTCGGTTTTGCGGAAATGATCTTATTTATACTATTACTTGCGATTGGGTTCGTATATGCATGGAAGAAAGGAGCACTTGAATGGCACAGCATCAAGTAAATTATGCCTCAGCAGCAGGCTTGCCGATAGCATTGACTTCGGTAGACAAACTCGTGAACTGGGGGCGTTCAAATTCACTTTGGCCGCTTACCTATGGACTCGCATGTTGTGCGATCGAGATGATGGCATCCGGAGCATCACGTTATGACTTTGACCGTATGGGAACAATTTTTAGAGCTTCTCCAAGACAGGCAGACGTGATGATTTTGGCAGGAACACTTTCTAAAAAACACGCTGAGTTTGCAAGACGTCTGTATGATCAGATGACAGAACCTAAATGGGTTATCTCTATGGGCTCTTGTGCTAATACGGGTGGAATGTTTAACACCTATGCAACGGTTCAGGGGGTTGACCGTATCGTCCCTGTAGATATCTACCTTCCTGGGTGTGCTCCCAGACCTGAGACGCTACAGTATGCACTGATGATGCTTCAAAAGAAGATCAGAAGAGAGTCGGCGAACATGAATAACAATACAAAACAAAACTTGAGGTTGGTGTAATGAGAAAATACGTACCAAAAGACAATGTTCAGGGTAAATCATACTATACAGACAGATTTTGGGTGGCTCCTAGAGTCCCAAGATCCGAAGTAGAAGAAGGGTCGCACTTTGCTGATGTAGTTAAAGCTTTAGGAAAAAAAGCCAAAGAATCCTATATTGAGATCGATACATTGGTCGTCCATATAGATGCAAAGAAAAATCTTGAGATCATGACAATTCTTAAAGAAAAATGTGGTTACACACAATGTTCAGAGCAGTCAGCGGTAGATTATCTGGCACAGGATGGAGAGTTTGAACTTTTTTACCAACTGCTTAATATTGCTGAAGCCAAAAGAGTAAGAGTTGTATGTCGCCTTAAAAAAGGTGAAGCGATCGAAAGTATCACTTCTTTGTATAAATCGGCCAATTTTGCTGAGCGAGAAATGTATGATATGTTCGGTATCTATGTCAATAATCACCCATTCCTTAAACGTATCCTTATGCCTGATGACTGGGAGGGATATCCACTGCTTAAAACCTATCCGCTTCATGGGGATGAATTTGCTTCATGGTATGAGGTCGATAAGATTTTCGGTAAAGAGTACAGAGACGTGATTGGGCCGGAAAACAGAGACCCTGCACGCATTGACAGATATGATACGAAGCGTTTCTCCAGAGTCGGATATGAAGTACCGTTCGGTGCAGATATCTCTGAAGGCGAGAAAGAACAGGCGATCGAGTACAGTAGCGAACTGCTGGTTGACTATAACAAAAATGCCGGCAAACAGCTGGATGAGCGAAAGTAAGGGGAGAGTATGCAACAACCAAATAAATTAACACCGTTTTTTGAAAACCTTAATTTCGAACGAGATGACAATACCATGGTGATCAACTTTGGTCCTCAGCACCCTTCGGCACACGGACAGTTGAGACTTGTACTGGAACTTGACGGCGAGCAGGTGGTCAAAGCCTATCCGGATATCGGTTACCTGCATAGAGGTATCGAAAAAATGGCAGAAAATATGACATACAATGAATTCCTGCCAACCACGGACAGACTGGACTATATTGCCTCTACATCAAACAACTATGCCTATGCACTGGCAGTAGAGAAGCTTTTAGGTATTGAAGCACCGAGACGTGCTCAGGTGATCAGGACGATGCTGCTTGAGCTTAACCGTATCATCTCTCACCTTTTCTTCATCGCAACACATGCATTGGATGTCGGGGCGATGTCGGTATTCCTTTACGCCTTCCGTGAACGTGAATATGCGATGGATCTTATGGAAGACTATTGCGGAGCCAGATTGACACACTCTGCCGTGCGTATCGGTGGGGTTCCCTTGGACCTGCCTGCTGGATGGATAGAGAAACTTTCCTCGTTTTGCAGTAAAGTAGAGTATGAACTTGAGCATACCTATAATGCACTGCTTCAAGAGAACCGTATCTGGAAGATGCGTCTTGAGGATGTAGGGGTGATCTCTGCAGAAGATGCACTTTCCTGGGGATGTACGGGACCTATGCTTAGAGGTTCAGGAATCAATTGGGATATTAGAAAAGAAGAGCCGTATGAATTGTATGGTGAACTTGATTTTGACATCCCTGTAAGTGACAGGTGTGACTCTTACGGACGTTATAGACTTTATATGGAAGAGATGACACAGTCTATTAGAATATTAAGGCAACTCATGCCTATGTATAGCAAAACAGAGCCACAGCTTATGGCACATGCACCAGAGTACATCTCTGCCCCAAAAGAGGAGATCATGACACAGAACTATGCTTTGATGCAGCACTTTGTATTGGTCACACAGGGAATGAGACCGCCAAAAGGTGAAGTCTATGTGCCAACCGAATCACCAAAGGGTGAACTTGGTTTCTACATCAAATCAGAAGGTGAGCCGTATGCTTACAGACTGAAGTGTAGAGCACCTAGTTTCTTTCACACAGGGCTATTGCAAGAGATACTTGTAGGTACCTATATAGCAGACGTCGTTACGATCATCGGTTCTACCAATATCGTATTCGGTGAAGTCGATCGTTAAGGAGAGCATAAATGAAAAGATATGATTTAAGACATTTAAAAGATGACTTTTATGACAGAATGGCAGAGCTTATCGATCAAGGCCTCAAAGTAGGAGAAGTAGGTATATTTCTTTTTGAAGTAGGTGATTTTTCTCACATTCAGAAATCTGCAGATTTTGTAAGAGCAACAGGACATGATCTTATGAATTCATTGAAATTCAATGAAGTAGACTGGACGATCGTTGTGAAAAAAGTAGATGATGAAACAAGAAAAGCCAGAGCGGAAAAAATAGAAGCTGCAAGAATTGCTGCCGAAAAAGAAAAATTAGAAGCAGAAGCTGCAGAAGCAAAATCTGAAAACCAAGAGAAGGCTGAGTAATGTCAGGAATAGTATTCTCTACTTGGAGGGATGAATTTATCGATAATCGCGGTAAACCGTCCGATGAGTGGGTTGAATCAGGGTTTAAACTGCCTGAAACCTATCATGGGGACAAAAACTCAAAAGCATTTATCGGTTGGGATGGTGTTGCCATCTTTGATGAAGATATAGATGCGGTGGAGTTGGCTTCGCAATATGCTGCACAGTACCAGGAGTACTCAGAAGCATGCGGCCGCTGTGCTCCGGGACGTTGGGGAGGCAGGATCCTTTATGATTTGCTCGACAAAATTGCACGGGGTGAAGGAACACATGACGATATCGCACACCTGAAAGAGATCTCCAAAACCATGATGACAACTTCAAAGTGTGAAATAGGAAAGACCGTACCCAAACCTATTTTGGATCTCATGGAGTATTATAACGAGCAGTTCAATACCTGTATAGATCAGCAAATGCCATCCAAACATTATAATGGTGATACAAATTATATTGCCAAAGTTACGGCGCCATGTACCGATATGTGTCCGGCACATGTAGATATACCTGCGTATATTGAAGGGGTAAGAGATATGATCTTTACAGACTCTTTAGCCGCAACAAGACAGACCATGCCATTGGCACATACCTGTGGACGTGTCTGCCCTCACCCTTGTGAAGATGCCTGTCGTCGTATGAATCTGGATGAACCTATCTCAATTATGGAGCTCAAGCGTATAGGTGCTGATTATGAGACAGACCATGAACTTCCCTGGTTGCATCCTCATGAGCCTAAACCACTGAGAAATGACGGGAAGAAAGTAGCCATCATCGGTGCTGGACCTGCAGGGCTTACGGCAGCATATTATTTGGCACTTGAAGGTATAGAGTCCCATATTTTTGAAGAATTGCCTGTAAATGGCGGAGAAGTTGCAGTAGGAGTACCGGAGTATCGTATGCCTATTGGGAAATACCAAAAAGATATCGATCTGGTACTTGAGATGGAAGCTGTAAGTATTACGAATAACTGTAGAGTAGATGCCCAAAAACTTAAAGAGATCGAAGCTGAATATGACGCAACGCTGCTTGGGTTTGGTGCAAGACTCTCTAAAAAAGTTCGTGCCGAGAATGAAAATCCGAAAATGGGTGGTTACTGGGGTGCGATCTCCATGCTTGACAAAGTGAATCTTTGGCATAAGTATCAAATAGGTGCACCGGCATCCAATGAGTTGAAAGATAAAGTTGTTGTTTGTGTCGGTGGCGGGTTCACCTCTATGGATGTTGTTAGATGTTCCATCCGTGAAGGTGCCAAAAAGGTGATCATGCTCTACCGTCGTGATGAAAAGACGATCATTCGCAATACAACCTATGAGGAGTATCATGAGGCCGTAGAAGAGGGCGTTGAGTTTATTTTTCATTCAGCTATTGAAGAGATCTTTGATGATGGTGAGAATATCACGAAGCTGAAAGTCAATCGTTTTGAACTGGTTCCTGACCCAGATGGTGGAAGAGCACAGCTTGTGAAGATAGAAGGTGCAGATTTTGAGATAGAGTGTGATTATCTCATTCCTGCAGTCTCTCAGGCACTTGATACACAGATACTTCCGGACGAGTGGAATATAGAGATGACCTCATGGAATTCTATCTTGACCAATGGCAAAGACTATATGACTTCACGTGAAGGCCTCTTTGCTGCAGGAGACTGTGAATATGGACCTATGACCATTGTAAATGCTGTAGGTCAGGCTAGACGTGCAGCTTCTGTGATCAGCCGCTATATTTATGACGGAAAATGTACATTGACCGATGATGAGATCATGGAAGATCACCTGAACAAGCTCAGGGTCTATGACAAAAAAGAGAAGATTACCGGCTGGATGCCGGGGCTTCCTCGGGCAGTCAGTGAAAAACTGGATGTGGATGAGCGTAAAGACAATAACAAAGAGGTTAATCTCGGCTTTACCGGTGAAGAGGCGATTGCAGAAGCGGAAAGATGCATGCGTTGTTATTATATTTCAATGGTGGCGGTGTAGTATGAGTATACATAATTCGATAAATAAAGGTAAAGCTATCACCGTAACGATTGACGGTAAAGTATGTCAAAGTACCTTCGGAAAGACCATTTTGGAGATTGCAAGAGAGAATGATATTTACGTTCCTACCATGTGCTACCTTACCAAGGTACTGCCTATTGGCTCATGTCGTATGTGTGTGGTAGAAGTAGAAGGTGTAGATGGCATGATCCTCTCCTGCCAGGAGAAAGCAACCGATGGTGCGGTCATTCATACCAACAATGCAGACATTTACGAAGAACGCCAAAATATTATGAAGCTCTATAATGTTAATCATCCTCTAGAATGTGGTGTGTGTGACAAAAGCGGGGAATGTGATCTTCAAAACAAAACCATGGAATTCGGTCTTGAAGCACAGGCATTTACTGCCAGAGATCAGCATCGTCCTGTAGAGAATTGGGGACATGTCTCGTACGATCCGGCACTTTGCATTATGTGTGAAAAATGTGTCAGAGTCTCTACAGAGATTACTGGAGACGAAGCACTTAAGGTGAAGTTCGGCGGATACGGATCAACGATCATCAATACGAAGCAGGAGAAGAACTACGCATCTTTGGGTGAAGCGGCAGCCGTGTGTCCTGTTGGTGCATTGGTAAGTACAGATTTTAAATATACTTCCAATGCCTGGGAATTGACCAAGATACCTTCTTCCTGTCCACATTGTGGCGGTGGATGCCAAATGAATTATGAAGTGAAGCATGACCGGATCTATCGCGTCACCAATAATTTTGAGTTTTCTACGCTTTGCGGTGCCGGGAGATACGGTTTTGATTATGCCAATGAAGGCGTTACAAAAGATACAGAAACATTTGCAAAAGCTATAGATGCATTTAAAAATGCACAGACAGTCATCTTCTCTTCTCAGGTTTCAAATGAAGAGGCATTGATTTTGCAAAAGCTCAAGGAGAAGATAGGCCTTAAACTCGTTTCCCACGAAGCAAGAGCATATCAGAAATTTATGCAGGCCTATGCTTCTGTTAGCGGTAAAAATCTTTATAACGGTACGCTTAAAGCACTTTCAGAATCAAGTGCGGTCATTGTGATGGGAACGAGGATCAATGATGACAGTCCGACAGTGAAATATCATATTAATATGGCAAGCAAATGGCATAGAGCAAGGGTTGCCTATATGCATCCGCTGGAAGATAAAGAGATGCAGAATATCGTTACTCAGTTCATCAAATATGAGGTAGGAAGCGAAGAAGGTGCAGCCGCACTTTTAGTCGATACTCTCCTCAAAGAGGTAGAGGTGCCTCAAGCAATACGCAGCTTTATTGACGATCTTGATATTGGAAACTTGAGTGCAGAGAGCAATATCGGAGAAGAAGAGCTTGAATTATTGCGCAAGTCTCTGATTAAAAAAACAGGCTTCTCGTTGGTGGTCGGATCTGATCTTTATGCACATCCAAGAGCAGCACAGATAGCAAAACTGCTTGCACTTCTTGAAGTGTATGCAGGATTTAATGTGATCTGTGTACCTCCTGCAGGAAATGCTATGGGTATTTCACTCATTTGCGACCTGAATGATGAAGTAGAGGGAAAAACAGTAGGCTATAATGTACCTGCCGATTTTACCCTCTCTGCTCTGGGCGACGGCGACCTGGACATGCCTGCTATGAATCAGCAGGAAGGGACACTTACAACTGTAGACAAACGTGTTGTACCGATGCATGTTGCGCTTCCGTATGGCGGATATGTGCTTAATGATATAGCCAATTGTTTGGGTGTGAATGCAGAATATACCATAGACTATACAAAGGCATTGCCAAAAGACAAAGGTTTTGAAACAATTGAATTCGATAGTCTTCCTGACTATTTTGACAGTGTTGGGAATGAATACAGAGGCTATCTTTTAAAGTCTCAAAAAGTTCCTGTCAAACGAGCACTGGACGATATTGCAGAGTTGGAAGGCTTTGACGGAGCGATCATATATAACTGTAATCCTACCGAGCAGTTCTCAGCATTTACGGCAAAGTCAAAATTGTTGAAGGATGAAGCAGCCCTTTTGGGTTCACAGCAGTTCGCGGCGGCGACAAAATTACAGGATGGAGACAATATTACTTATGTGCTGGATGATGTAAAGTTCAATCGAGTGTTTAAGATTGATACATCTATGAAAGGAACGATAGCACTCAACCCGACTTTTGATATGGGATTAAGTAGCTCTTTGTTATCCTCTTATAGATTTAGCAGGTTAGAGTTTGAAAGGATGGGGAAATAATATGGGTACAGTCAATATTAAGATTGATGGTAAAGAATTTGCAGTTAAAGAGGGCGAATATATCCTTAATGCTGCACGTGCCAATGATATTTTTATTCCGGCAATTTGTTACTTGACGAGATGTTCGCCAACATTGGCATGTCGTATTTGTCTTGTAGAAGCTGACGGAAAGCAGGTGTATGCCTGTAATGCAAAAGTCAAAGAGGGCATGGAAATTACTGTGGATACACCAAATATCCTTGAAGAGCGTCGTGCCATCATGGAAGTATATGATGTGAATCACCCGCTTCAGTGTGGTGTGTGTGACAAAAGTGGTGAATGTGAACTTCAGAACTACACTTTGGAATTAGGTGTAGATTCACAGTCATACATGATCCCGGATACCAAAAGAGAAACAACAAATTGGTCTTCGGTACTGCATTATGATGCAGGACTTTGTATCGTGTGTGAAAGGTGTACAACTGTTTGTAAAGATATGATAGGTGATGCAGCTATCTCTACAACCAAAAGAGGTGGAGAAGCACTCGATAAAGGCTTTAAAGATACCATGCCCAAAGATGCCTATGCAATGTGGAACAAGCTTCAAAAATCTATTATTGCACCAAGTAACGGCACGGAGTACACCAACTGTTCAGACTGTGGTGAATGTGTCGCTGTTTGTCCGGTAGGCGCCTTGGCAAGCAGAGATTTCGTCTATACCTCAAACGCATGGGACCTAAAACGCACACCTGCTACCTGTGCACACTGCAGTAGCGGTTGCCAAATCTATTATGAGACAAAACCTGCTTCTATTGAAGACAGAGATGAGAAGATCTTCCGCGTGACCAATGAGTGGAACTATGTTTCTCTTTGCGGTGCGGGACGTTTCGGATATGATTTTGAGAACCGTACAGCGGGCAAAGATGAAAAAGCATTTGCTGCCGCCGTTGAAGCGTTCAAAAAAGCGGAGAGTATACGGTTTAACTCTGTGATCACGAACGAAGAAGCCTTAATGCTTCAGACACTTAAAGAAAAAATGGGGCTGAAACTTGTGAATCCGGATGCACAGGCATTCCAGAAATTCTTGAGTGCCTACAGTGATGCATCGGGACAATCCCTATACAGTTATGATTTCAAGGAAGTAATGGCGACGGATTTTGTCATGAGCGTTGGTGCATCATTGAGAAATGATAATCCCAATGCACGTTATGCATTTAACAATGTCCAGAAAATGAATAAAGGTGCAGGGCTTTATTTCCATCCTGTAGGTGATAATCTTGTTCCTACTTTTGGTAAAAATGTAGAAATTTTTACGCATAAGGTCGGACTGGAAGAGGCAGCACTTTATTTGATCCTTGATCTTTTTGCAGATGCGGATAAATTACCTGCTGATGTCAAAGAGTATATTGCAGGTTTTAAAACTTCAGGTACTAAGACTATTAAAGAGAAGGTGATGAAAGATGTCACCGAAACTGTAGTTGATGAAGAGACAGGTGAAGAAAAAGAGATAAGCAAAAAAGTACCCGAAATGGTTGAGAAAGAGGTTACTGTCGAAAAGAACGGCCTGGTAGAACTTCTTGGTAAACAGAGTGATGCTTTTGCGGATTCATTTGAGAAAATAATGAAGAAGAAAGAATCATTTTCTCTCATTATCGGCGAAGACCTGTATTTCCATGAAAAGGCAGAGAACATTGCAAAACTTATTGCACTCATCGAACAGACTTCATCTGTGCGTGTAGCGATGATCCCGCCTAAAACAAATTCTCTGGGAGTTGCACTCATCTGTGATCTTGATGAGGAAGCAACGGGATACACCATCGGCTATAACGAGAATGGAGACTTTAAACTTTCAGCATTGGCTGATGGAGATCTTGACATGCCGGCAATGAACCAGCAAGAGGGTACCTTGACGAATATGCATAAAAGAGTAACACCTACCAATGCAGCTTTGGAATACAAAGGATATGAGCTTAATGATATCATGAAAGCACTTATCGGTGCACCTGATGAGACGATCGATTGGACCGTGAAGCTTCCAGTAGAAAAAGGATTCAAGTCAGTTGAGTTTGATACGCTTCCGAATGGTTATCTTAATAACGGGACAGAGAATAGAGGCTATCAGCTTACATCAAAAAGCAAAAAAGCAAAAGAGATCAAAGTGGACAAGATAGATGAGTCTATCGTGCCTGAAGGTGAGATCGTCTACAGATGCAATCCACAAAGGCAGTTCAATGACTTCAGTGATAAAGCACATGAGATTTTTGAAGCATTTGGTCTCTATGCAAGTCCTGCCAGAGCAGAAGCGCTTGGAAACAAGGTCGAGATAGATTTTGGAGACAGGCGCATAACAGTGGATGTCATTGCAGATGAAAGAATGGATGGTGATATCGCTGCGCTTAGTGATTTCAAAAGTGCTCAGGATGTCTATGGTCTATTTGGTAAGTCCAGATACAAAACAGTAACAATGAGAAAGGTGTAATATGGAAACAACACTCGTAGAAAATTTGCCACAAGTCACATGGGTGGGCTCACTTATCAAAGCGGTTTTGATCCTGGCTGTTATTTCGGCTATAGCAGGATTTGGTACGTTTATTGAAAGAAAAGTACTTGCATTTATGCAAAGAAGGTTAGGTCCTATGCACGTGGGCCCCTATGGATTGCTGCAACTTATTGCAGATGGTATCAAACTCTTTACCAAAGAAGATATAGTTCCACAAAATGCAAATAAACTGATCTTCATGGTAGCACCGGCTATTACTGCAGCCACAGCCTTTGTTGCGCTGTCGGCTGTTCCGGTTTTCCCGGATTTTACCATACCTGAATTCATACCTCTTCTTGGCGGTATTTTTGTTCCTTCCATTGCATCAGACCTGAATATTGGTATTCTGTTTGTATTGGGGATGATGGCAGCAGGACTTTACGGACCTCTGTTGGCCGGTATGTCACAAGCCAATAAATGGGGTATCATCGGGGCTGCAAGAACAGCTATACAGTTCTTGAGTTATGAAGTGGTGACAGGGCTCTCGATCCTTGCACCGATCATGCTTGTCGGTTCACTTTCGTTTGTAGATTTTAATAATGCGCAATCAGGAGGGATCGGATCATGGCTTATCTGGCAACAGCCCGTAGCCTTTGTACTTTTCCTCATTGCTGGATTTGCAGAGACGAACAGAACACCATTCGATCTCCTTGAGCATGAGGCAGAGGTAGTTTCCGGATATGCAACGGAATATTCAGGGATGAGATGGGGTATGTTCTTCATTGGTGAGTACGCCAACATGATCACAATCTCTATTATTGCAGCGATCGTCTTCCTCGGGGGATACAGTGAAGGTGGACTAGGATGGCTTACAATTATCTTGAAAGTTGGATTCTTCTTCTTCTTGATGTTATGGGTAAGGGCTGCTTGGCCGCATGTAAGACCGGATCAGTTGATGTGGCTGTGCTGGAAAGTATTGATGCCAATTGCGGTGATCAATGTTGTGATCACCGGTATTGTGATGATGGTGTAAGGAGAGAATATGGGTTTAGAACAATTTAAAAATAGAAATGTAGGCACGCAGAACTACAAGATGCTTGACTTGGGTGAAACACCGAAGAGCGGATGGTGCCAGTTTAAACAAGTCGTAAAAAGGACATTTAAGGGAGAGCTTATTGTAGGACTCTGGGTAACATTCAGAGAGATGATCAATGCACTTTTTAGAGGGCAGATGCATACGGTGAAGTATCCGTTCGAGAAGCTTCCTATCTCTCCAAGATACAGAGCGATCCATGATATGCTCAGATTGCTTGAAAGCGGTCACTACAGATGTATCGGGTGCGGACTTTGCGAGAAGATATGTATCTCCAACTGTATCACAATGGATACAAGATATGATGAAAACCAGCGCAAAGAAGTAAGTGAATATACGATCAACTTCGGTCGTTGTATCTTCTGCGGATATTGTGCAGAAGTATGTCCTGAACTTGCGATCGTACACGGTCCAAGATATGAGAACGCTTCTGAGCAGAGAGCGAGTTTTTCACTTTTTGAAGATATGTTGACACCTATCGACAAACTAAACTTGCAACAAGAGTATGACGGATTTGGTGCTGTGTCACCGAATGCAGATGACAACATTAAACCAACGCCGTTAGCGTATTAGGAGGGATGGAAATGTATGAAATAGTAGCCTTTTACCTATTTTCGGTTTTAACAATAGGCCTTTTCCTTGTGACAGTCATGAGTAAAAATGTACTTTATGCAATGACGGCACTGGCATCAGGGATGGTGCTTATCTCAGGATTCTTTTTTATTCTGGGTGCAGATTTCCTTGGTGTCGTTCAGCTCATCGTATATGTAGGTGCCGTAATGGCACTCTATTCATTTGCGATGATGTTCTTTGATGCCACAAGAGATATTAAAGAGAAAAATACCAATGCAGGATTGGTGTTCTTGCTTGGCGGTTTGAGTGCATTGGTTCTGGTACTGATGTTTGCAGCACCGATTCACAGTGATGCAATTCAGGCACTTTATCCTATGCATGAAGGTGCAGGGAATGCACAGGACGTAGGGATCGTACTTTTCACGAAGTATCTTGTCCCGTTTGAAGTGGCTGCTGTGATGCTACTTGTAGCAATGATTGCAGGGATCATCCTTGCAGGTAAAAAAATGGACCAGAGTCTTACTGAGGATACCAGTGCAGATGATGAAATAATGACACTAAAGGATGCAAAATGATAGGTTTAACTCATTACCTTGTCGTCTCAGCGCTCATCTTTTCCATAGGATTAGTGGGTGTGCTAAGAAGAAGAAATCTTTTAATGCTTTTCTTCGCAACAGAAGTGATGCTCAATGCAGTAAATATTGCATTTGCAGCGATCTCACATTATTACAATGATCTGACAGGCCAAATGTTTGCATTTTTCGTGATCGCTATCGCGGCGAGTGAAGTAGCAGTCGGACTTGGTATTTTGATCGTACTGTATAAAAGATATGGAAGCCTTGATCTTGATGATCTTGCGAATATGAGGGGATAATGATGGAATCTTTAGTATATATAGCACTTTTTGCTCCGTTTGCAAGCTCTATGTTCTCAGCGCTTTTCGGCATGAGTCCAAGGCAGACATTTGTAGGAATTGTAGCTTCCATGCTGCTTTTCATCTCATTTGTTGCCTCTGCAACATTGGCATACCATGTCTACCATACAGGTGCCAGTATCCATGTAACAATGATGGAATGGATCTCTGCAGGTGATCTGACGATCCCGTTCGGTTTCATAGTGGATCAGGTCTCTGTAACCATGATGACAGTTGTCACATTGGTCTCAACAGTCGTTCATATCTATTCTATAGGATATATGGATCATGATAAGAGTTTCAACAGATTTTTCTCCTATCTGTCAGCATTCGTTTTCTCCATGATGATCCTTGTCATGTCAGATAACTTCGCAGGACTCTTTATCGGGTGGGAAGGAGTTGGTGTCTGTTCTTGGCTGCTTATTGGTTTCTGGTATCACAAAGCAGATGTCACAAGAGAAGAAAATCCTTCTATTTCTCCATCATGGGCGGCAAATGAGGCATTTATCATGAACCGGATCGCTGACCTTGGTATGCTGATCGGACTCTTTATCCTCTACTGGAACGTAGGAAGCCTTCAATACGATGTTGTTTTCTCTGCACTGCCTCAGCTAAGCGGAACGATCCTTAATGCTGCGGCTGTTGCGCTCTTTATCGGAGCAATGGGTAAATCAGCACAATTCCCGCTCCATACATGGCTTACAGATGCCATGGAGGGGCCTACACCTGTTTCTGCATTGATTCACGCAGCTACCATGGTAACAGCAGGGGTATTCCTGGTGGTCAGAGCCAACCCTCTGTTCTCTATGACACCTGAAATAAGTTACTTTATCGCAGCGCTTGGTACATTTGTTGCATTCTTTGCGGCATCTATGGCACTGGTGAACAGGGATTTGAAAAGAATTATTGCATTCTCAACACTCTCTCAGTTGGGGTATATGTTCGCTGCTGCAGGACTTGGTGCCTATTGGATCGCACTGTTCCATCTTGCGGCACACGCATTCTTCAAAGCACTGCTGTTCCTTGGTGCAGGTAACGTGATGCATGCAATGCATGATGAGCTTGACATCTTTAAAATGGGTGGATTGAAAAAAACAATGAAGTGGACCTATATCTATATGGGTGTTGCTTCACTTGCATTGGCAGGAATCCCGTTCTTCGCAGGTTTCTTTTCCAAGGATGCGATCATTGAGACAGCATTTAATGAGGGTACCCTGGTACTCTGGGCCATCTTGGTGGTCACTGCAGGTATGACGGCCTTCTATAGTTTCAGGCAGGTATTCCTGACCTTTGAAGGTGATGAAAGATATAAAGCATTTGGTATTCACCCTCATGAAATGTACAAGTTCGTACTTGTTGCAATGTCACCCTTAGCCATTTTGGCAGTCATTGCAGGGTTTGGAATGGGAAGCTTTGAGCATTTTGTGACCAAGCTCCTGCCGGAATATCACATGAGTGAACATACACATCATATTGCATGGCTATTGGGCCTTGTGGTTCTTGCTTTTGCAGTAAGTGGTATTATATTGGCATACAAAAAATATGCTAAAAAACTTGTAAGAGATGAGAAAGTTGAAAACAGCTTTATCTACAAACTCCTTGCGAATCAATACTATATTCCGAATTTGTATGAAGAGTTCATCTCCAAACCGTATGCGATGATTTCTGAACATATGTGGAAAGATGTAGATATGAAGATTGTCGATGCAACGGTAGACGGCATTGCCAAACTTCTTTATAAAAGTGGTGACGGTTCAAGAAAGATGCAAACAGGTAACCTTTCAAACTATCTGAATTGGATGGCTGTTGGTGGCGTATTGCTCTTGGTAGTTGCAGCACTCTCGGCGATGTTAGGTTAAGGAGAAGAGATGGATAATATTTTAAGTGTATTAGTATTTTTCCCGGCAATCGCTGGATTGTTAGGATTTGTTGTAGATAAAGAGAGTGCTAGAGCCTATGGTATCACTGTAGCAGCGATAGAGTTTTTACTCTCCTTGTGGCTATGGTTCAGTTTTGATACTGCCAATGCAGGAATGCAATTTGTGGAGTTGATCCCTTTGATCCCGGATTTCGGTGTTACCTATTACCTGGGAGTTGACGGTATTTCACTGTTTATTATTATTATGGCAACGCTTATGACACTGATCGGTATGATGAGTATGAGTATTACAGAAAACGTGAAGAATATGATCGTTACACTTCTTTTTCTTGAAATGACAATGGTAGGTGTATTTGTTGCGCTTGATGCGATCATCTTCTATCTTTTCTGGGAACTTTCATTGGTTCCGATGCTCTATATCATCGGTGCATGGGGTGGACCTTTGAGAGTTTATGCTTCGATCAAGTTCTTCCTCTATACCTTTACGGGCTCATTGATCATGCTGGTAGGTATGCTTTTCGTAGCGTATGTATATCATAACCTTACCGGGGTATGGAGCTTTGCGATCACAGACTGGTATGCGTTGGTACTGCCTGTCAATTACCAGTTATGGTTGTTTGCAGCATTCTTCCTTGGTTTTGCGATCAAGGTACCGATGTTCCCATTCCATACATGGCTACCATATGCGCACGGTCAGGCACCGACGATTGGTTCAGTGATACTTGCTGCGGTACTTCTTAAAATGGGTACCTACGGATTTGTAAGATTCTCGCTTCCTATGTTCCCGGATGCATCCGTTATGATGATCACGCCGATCGCAGTACTCTCCATTATTATGGTTATCTATACGGCCATGGTCGCATATGCCCAAAAAGATATGAAACAAGTGATAGCATATTCATCAGTTTCACATATGGGTATTATCATGCTTGGTATCTTTGCTATGAATGCAGAAGGTATCGGGGGGTCTGTCTTCCAAATGCTCTCTCATGGTATCGTGTCGGGTGCACTGTTTATGCTAGTAGGTGTAATCTATGACAGAAGACATACAAAAATGATGGATGAATTCGGCGGACTTGCATCCGTAATGCCTAAGTATGCGGTGATCTTTGGTATTATGCTAATGGCAGCAGTCGGATTGCCTCTGACAATCGGTTTTGTTGGGGAGTTCCTGGTACTTCTTGGTTTCTACCAAGTTTCGCCGATTATGACAGTGCTTGCAGGTACATCCATTATTATAGGAGCCATCTATATGCTGGCAGTATACAAAAAGAGTTTCTTTGGACCTGTTACCAATGAGGCGAACAAAACACTCAAAGACCTTGATGCAAAAGAGACATGGTCCTTGATACCGTTGGTGCTTATTGTTGTTTGGCTGGGTGTGTATCCTAAGCCGGTACTTGCTCCGATCGATCATTCAGTCAAAGCAATGTTGACATTTATGGATGAAAAAGCTATTACACATGGGGCTAAAGATATGATAAAAGAAGCCAAATCAACAAAGGAGGTTAAGTAATGTTACAGCCTATTAATGTAAGTCTGGAAAGTCTTAATCTTATTACGCTTGCACCGATGCTTATTGCAATAGCAGGCGGATTGATCATTTTAGTACTTGACCTTGTCAATGATAAATTACATAAATCTCTTTATGTGATGTTGACACTTCTGATGTTAGTGATAGACTTTGGTGCCGTACTTGGACTTAATGTCAACGAACGCGGATTCTTTGATGTGATGCTGATCGATGGAATTTCCATTATTTCACAGCTCATGATTATTGTAGGGTCCATGATCTTCATTCCGCTTGCGTTGACATCAAAAAGGTTCCATGAGTATTCCTATCCTGAATTCTTTGCACTCTTCTTGTTCATGATCGCAGGATTCCAGTTCATGGTGACAAGTGACAACCTTATTCTTATCTTTGTAGGTATTGAAACAGCATCGCTTGCACTCTATACACTGATTGCGCTTCATAACAGAGCAAACTCTTATGAGGCTGCGGTGAAATACTTTACTATGGGTGCACTTGCTGCTGCATTCTATGCAATGGGTTCTGCAGTGATCTACGGGCTCACAGGAAGTATTGAACTTTATAAAGTAGCAGAAGTACTAGCTGTACGTTTAAATGAAACTGGGATCATGATCTCTATCTTCGGTGCTTCAGTACTGTTACTCGCTGCCTTTGCATTTAAGCTTTCGCTTTTTCCGTTCCATACCTGGGCACCGGATGTCTATGAAGGTGCATCTGCACCACTTGCAGGGTATATGTCGGTTGTGCCGAAGATAGCAGCATTTGTTGTTTCTATCAGAATTTTCGGGATGTACATTGATCTTGGTATTGAGTGGGTCAGAATTGTTATTTTGGTAATGGCAGTACTTACTATGACATTGGCAAACATCATGGCACTGGTACAGGAAGATGTAAAACGTATGCTAGCATATTCATCCATCTCGCACGCCGGTTTCATTATGGCGGCATTGGCACTGGATACAACAGAAGGAACAACAGCGATATTCCTTTACTACGCACTCTTTATGTTCACGAACCTTGGAGCCTTTGCGATGTTATGGATCTCCCGTCATAAAGTGAGACGATTCAGTGCCAGATATGACAATCCTTATGAGAAATTTGCAGGACTTATCAATATTATGCCAATAGGTGCTGTGATCATGGGACTGTTCATGCTTTCTCTTGCAGGTGTGCCTCCTTTCTCTGTCTTCTGGGGTAAGATCTACGTTATGCAGGCAGCAGTAAATTCCGGATATGTATGGTTGGCGATCGTAATGGGTCTAAACTCTGCTATAGCAGCATACTATTACCTAAAATTGATCGTATTTATGTTCCTCAAAGAGCCGGTCAAAAGTGTAGATACCGTTTACTATAACCTTTCAAAGCCGCTTATGGCAGTGATAGGACTGGCGACGATAGCAACCATTGGATCGATCTTCTATATACAACCGCTGATCTCTTACTTGTACTATATGATCAGTGCAAGTGGATATTAATTCGTAGGGTACGGTGGCCACCGCACCCTACAAAAGTATTTTCTCCAACTCTCTCACACTTCCCTTTGTTACATTTTCAAACTGGGAACTGTTGAATGTCTTTTGTCTTTTGGCAAGACGTGCAGTATTCGTAGTGATCTTTTCAATCATCTCATTTTTAGAATAGATGCCGTCAAGATAAGCCAAAGTCTCTTTAATACCTATGGCTTTCATGCAATGGGGAGTACGTGAATATTTTTTCTCTAACCCGCATATCTCATCTATCAATCCATTTTCTACCATTATTTTGGTACGTAAAGCGATACGTTCACGCAATATTTCTCTCTTCCACTCGATCTGGTAGATGGGTAAAGAAGCGGTGATCACAGGCTGAGGGGGATAAGTCTTAAAATACTCAGACGGTATCTGTCCGGTTTCCAAATAAATATTGAGTGCTTTTTCTATACGGTAGCTGTCATTACTCTTTATTTTGGACATATGCTCCGGATCAAGATCAAGCAGCCATGTATAAGTTTTGGGAAGATCAAGCAGATATTTATTGGTCTCATTTTTTATCTCCTCGCTTATAAAAGGCAGTTCGCTCACACCTTCTAAGAGCATCTTGAGATAAAAACTGGTACCGCCGACAATGACAAGATTCTTCTTTTCCTCCTGACACCTTCTGTAGACTTCATGATACAGGCCTATAAAAGTCGTTACATCAAAATCTTCATTTGGGTAAATGCAGTCGATACCAAAATGTTTGATCCCCTGTCGTTCTTCCGGGGTCGGCTTGGCTGATACGATGTCAATCTCTTTATAAATGGAGAGTGAATCCAAAGAGAGTATATGTGCATCCAGGTGTTGTGCTGCCTTAATGGCAAGAGAGGTTTTACCTGATGCTGTTGAGCCAATGAGTGCCAATTGCTTGATATGTTCAAGATTTGGCATGGAGTGCCTCACTGTACTGAATTTTACACAAATCATTTAGTGATATGTTGCAATGTATTTTAATACTTATAATTCTTGTCATAGCGTAATCATACCATAACCCCAAAAAAGGTAAAATACTACTTTAGATGATAAGGAATAGAATGGATCTTTTTGACAAGAACAATCGTTTTAATATAGCAAATCTGGTCACATATCTGAATGTGGCATTGGGTGTAGTGGCGATCTACTTTATCGTAAAAGGCGATTTCTTTACAGCTATTATCCTGGCATGGATGGCAGGTGCCTGTGATATCATTGACGGAAAATTGGCACGTAAATACAATCTTTCTACAGAATTCGGTATACAACTGGACAGTTTTGCAGATTTCCTCTCTTTTGTGGTAATGCCGCCATTTCTACTTTTTTATGCACTTAAAAGCGGTATGACAAGCGGTGTGGAAGAATTGATCGTAGGATTGGTGTTTATAGCCTACATCATCTCAGGGCTGAGAAGACTAATAGAGTTCAATCTCAAAGTAGATGCCGGAGAGGTGGCTAAGTATTTTGAGGGGGTGCCTACACCTCTTGGAGCAATCTTGCTGTGGGTGCTCTATTTGCTTTTCAGTAATGGCATTATTACATCAGTAAGCATTATTACCCTTCTGGTGATCGTGATCGCCTGGTCCATGAACTCTAAACTTAAAATCCCGCACCCATAGAAAGTGAGCAGTAACAGTGAACAGTGAGCAGTTAAAGAAAAAAGGTTTTCTGGAGAAGTTAAATGATTTTTCTGAATTGGTGATGTTCAAGCACTCTGTGTTTTCGTTACCGTTTATTTTTATTGCTATGGTGGTGGCTTCCTATTTGAACAGCAGGTCAGGATGGTTTGGTTGGAAATTACTCTTTCTGGGGACACTTGCAGCCGTGACGGCACGTAACTTTGCCATGGGGGTCAACCGCTATCTTGACAGGGATATCGACATTCTCAATCCACGTACCAAAGGACGCCCGTCTGTAGACGGCAGGGTCAGTCATACACAGATGCTGGGGTTTATAGTTATCAATGCACTCATGTTTATTATGGTGGCCTATTTTATCAATGATCTGGCATTTAAGCTGGCAGTGCCTATCTTGATGGTATTGGCTGCCTATACACTCTTTAAACGTTTTTCTGCAGCCGCCCACCTCATACTTGGAGTCAGCCTAGGTTTGGCTCCCATAGCAGGAGTGGTAGCGGTTTCCGGAGAGATCACTGCATGGTCTGTCTATTTGGCAGCGGGTGTCATGTTCTGGGTGGCAGGGTTTGACCTGCTTTACTCTTTGCAAGACATAGAGTTTGACAAAGCCAATAATCTGCATTCCATCCCTTCACGTTTTGGTGCAAAGAATACGATGCATATCGCAAAGGTATTTCATATTCTGGCTGTGGCATTCTGGGCCTTGTTCGTTCTGAATGCCGGGTTGGGAGTATGGGCCGGGCTTTCTGTGCTTTTTTCTGCCATAATGTTAGGTTATGAGCACTATCTTGTCAATAAGGACTTTACAAAAATAGACAGAGCCTTTTTTACGGTCAATGGCTATTTGGGTTTTGTTTTTCTATTTTTAATTATTATAGAGGTGAGCTAGATGGAATACACTATTATTTTGGCATTGGTTTTTGTGTTGGCGCTGATATTGGTATATTTATACAACAATAACAGAAAATTGACTGAGCAGGTCAAAAGACTCAAAGAAATTCTGGCCGTCAAAGATACAACTATCTCCAATCTGGAGGCTTCACGTGTAGCGGTGAAAGATGTCATTGAGAATCTCTCTGCGCATGATAAGGTGATGCAGCTTGTTGAAGCCGGAGAAAGTAGAGAGAGTATCTCTGAAAAATTGGGTATTCCCCTCAATAAAATAGAACTTATCATCAAGTTCGACAAGATCAAGAAAGAACACCCCGGTGCCTCATAGCAGCTGGGAAGCAGTCCTCTCACAAGCCTATGGGAGTTTAGACCGGGAATACCAAGCCTTTTTGGAAGAAGATAACGGCTATTTTCCTTCTAAAACCCGCTATCTGAACGCGTTTAAAACACTTCAAAAAGAAAACGTAAAATATATCCTTTTTGGGCAGGACCCTTACCCTCGCAAAGAGAGTGCAGGGGGATATGCATTCATTGATGAAAAGGTGAAAACACTTTTTTCGCACAGGGGCTTAAGCAAAGAGGTGAACCGTGCCACAAGTCTGCGGAATTTTATTAAGATGGCACTGGTTGCAAGGGGTGACCTAAAAGAGGATCTCTCCCAGGAAGCCATTGCGAAAATAAACAAAGAAGAGCTCATTCATACCATACAGGAATTACGTATGAATTTTGAAAAGAACGGTGTCCTGCTTTTAAATACGGCACTTATTTTTACAGATAAAAAGAGCACCTCCAAACATGTCAAAGCATGGAGACCTTTTATGCAGGCACTTTTAGAACAACTGCAGGAGGATGCCCCAAAGCTCATATTGTTCGGAACGCATGCCAAAGCATTGAAAAAGCAGCTTCGGCTTGAAATGTTCGAAACCATAGAGGTGGAACATCCTTATAACCATACATTTGTTCACAATGAAAATGCTTTGGAACTCTTTGGCACCATGAATTTACTTGAAAAATAAAGGTTTTTTCGATACAATTCGCTCACCAAATATCGCATCTACAAAACAGTGCACTCTTAGCTTAGCTGGATAGAGCATCGGTTTGCGGTACCGAAGGTCACAGGTTCGAATCCTGTAGAGTGTACCACTTTTTTATTTATATACATATTTCACATGTTTTTGTTCGATGTACCTGATGTATACCTCATAAAAAGCAGGTAAAATCTGAATACAACTAAGAAAAAGCCAAATTATTTCAAACTTGAACAGATGAACAAGTATAGTGTATGTATCATTTGAAACATCAACCCCTAACCAAATCTATACTATAATCGTATTATTACTTTTTGGAGCATTCTGTTATGAATATTTTACTCATCAATTCCAACCCTGTGGTCTCTCGGCTTATATCGCTGTGTATGCGTGAACAAGATATTGTTTTGGAAGAGGTGGAGAATGTGGGTGATGTGGCACATGACAGGTACAGTGTTGTCTTTGTAGATGACAGGTCCTATGATGATGAGACAAAAAGAGTACTCTCCAACCTTATGATACGTAAAAAAGTATTTTTATCCAGTACCGAGGCAAATGAGGAGATTACGGAACAGTTCGATACCATTATCAAAAAACCTTTCTTGCCTTCTCAGATACGTGCAGTACTTAAGAGTATGGAAGGGCGTGAGCGTATGGAGGAAGTAACAGAGATGCCGTCTATTTTTCCTCTTGCCTCTGAAAACGACATAATGAGTAAGAACGCGGAAGATACCGCACAAGAAGAGATAGACAGGGCTGAGGATACAAACGTATTGGACAGCAATGAGATAGAGAAGATCAAAGCGCTTTTGGAAATGGATGAAGATGAGGAGACAAAGGAGGAAGCGTTTGACGAAGCAGGGTATGAAGCACGCAAAGTAGAAGCGATCAAGCAGCAGCTTGAAGCAGACGGTCTGGAGATTATCTCTGAAGAGGAGTATGTTGAAACACTGAGTGAAAAAGTTCCGAAAGAGAAGAAAGAAAAAAGCATGAAGTCCGGCAAGAAGAGTGAAAAAAAGTCTAAAAAAAGCAAAAAAGACAAAGAAGCTTTTACTTTTGAAGAGGCGCTCATTACAGCTGTTGAGGGAATGAAGATCAAGAAGATCAAGAAGCTTCTTAAAGACGCGGAGGTGACTATCAAGATCGACTTTAAGGATAAAAAGTAGATGCAGAACTTACATAAAGGTGCTATTTTAGTACTTTCTGGTCCAAGCGGTGCGGGGAAAAGCACCATTATCAATGCAGCCTCAGCTGAGATAGGTGAGTATTATTTTTCCATTTCCACAACAACACGTGCACCCAGAATAGGTGAAGAGAATGGTGTGGACTATTTTTTTGTAACAAAAGAGAGTTTCGAAGAAGACATTAAAGCGGGTAACTTTCTGGAATATGCTCAGGTACATGGCAATTATTACGGGACATCACTCAAACCTGTAAGGGAAGCACTCGATGCGGGCAAATTGGTTATTTTCGATATTGATGTACAGGGACACAGGCTCGTACGTGCCAAAATGAACGATATTACCACTTCTGCATTCATCACACCGCCTACGCTGCATGAGCTGGAAACAAGACTCCGAGCAAGATGTACGGATGACGAGAGTGTCATTGTTCAGCGTATTGAAAATGCCAAAGAGGAGATACTCGCTGTAGGAGAGTATGATTTTACCATTATCAATGACACGGTAGATGCAGCTGCAAGAGAATTTGTGATTATAGCAAAAGCGGCAAGGCTCAAACAGAGCAAAGAAGATCAAGAGAAATTTATTCAGCAATGGCTAGGCCAAGTAGGGTTGGGTTAAACATTTTTAAGTATAATTATTAAAATTTTAAAATTATATCCACTTAGGGTGTAGATAAAGGATAAATCATGGGTATGCCAAGTATGCCGGAGTTGTTGATCGTTTTGGCGATCGTTGTACTACTTTTTGGAGCGAAAAAGATACCGGATCTAGCAAAAGGTATGGGCAAAGGTATTAAAGATTTTAAGAAAGCGATCAAAGAGGATGAAGAAGAGCCTAAAGAGATCGCTTCCAAAGAAGAGCCGAAAGTCGAAGCTTCGGTAGAAGAGAAAAAAAGCGAAAATGCTTAAAATAAGTGCTAAGCGTTCAGCGTTTAGCTTTTAGAACTTCAGATAGCATTGCTATCTACTACACTATTCCACTCACATACGGAAAATGAATGAAATTAAAACAGCAGATAAATAAAACCATACAACAAGCTTTTGATAAGGCAAATATTAATGAAAATGCAATGTCTGTTTCTGAAGCGACAAAACCTGAATTCGGGGATTACCAGTTCAACGGTGCTATGGCATTGGCAAAGAAACTGGGTAAAAATCCGCGTCATATTGCAGAAATGATCGTAGAAAATCTCGACTTGACAGGCATACTTGCTAAAGCAGAGATCGCAGGACCGGGATTCATTAATCTCTGGATCAATCCTTTGTGGATAGCGAAACAGTGTCAAATTGCATTGAATGATGAAAGACTGGGAGTGAACAAGAAAGAGAATCCTGTGAAAGTAGTAGTGGATTACTCCGGTCCGAACATGGCAAAACAGATGCATGTAGGGCATCTGCGTTCCACGATCATTGGTGACACACTGGCAAACCTGCTTGAGTTCCTGGGAGATGAGGTGATACGCCAAAACCATATAGGGGATTGGGGTACACAGTTCGGCATGCTTATCGCCTATCTTGAAGAGACAGGGGAAGACGGTTCAGTATGCCTCAGAGATCTTGAACAGTTCTACAAAGATGCCAAAAAACGATTTGATGAGGATGAGAATTTTGCAAACAAGGCCAGAGAGTATGTGGTCAAGATCCAAAGTGGCGATATGCACTGCCTCAACCTTTGGCAAAAGTTCATTGATATTTCACTGGGACACTGTGAAGATGTCTACAGTAAGCTTTGTGTCAAGTTGACACGTGATGATGTCAAGGCAGAGAGTTTTTACAATGAAGATCTTCCTCAGGTCATTGAAGACCTGATCAAGCAGAATCTTCTTAAGGAGAGTGACGGTGCACAGTGTGTATTTTTGGAAGGCGAAGAAATCCCGGTGATCGTCCAGAAGGGTGACGGAGGCTATCTGTATGCTACTACCGATCTGGCAGCACTTAGATACAGAGCCAATGTATTGGGAGCCAAGCGCATCTCTTATGTGGTTGATGCAAGACAGGCAGGCCATTTTAAACAGGTTTTCAAAGTAGCGAAAGAATCGGGTTTTGTACCCGAAGATGTAAGGCTTGAGCATGTAGCTTTTGGAATGATGATGGATAAAAGCGGAAGACCTTTTAAAACACGTGACGGCGGTACTGTCAAGCTGGTGGATCTGCTTGACGAAGCTGTTGTCAGAGCAAAAGATACTATTAAAGAGAAAGAAGGATACTCAGAAGAGGAAGTAGAGAGATTGGCAAAGGTCATTGGGATCGGTGCGGTGAAGTATGCAGACCTTGCCATTAACCGTGAATCCAATTATATCTTCAATTGGGATAAAATGCTCTCATTTGAAGGGAATACCTCGCTCTATATGCAGTATGCCTATGCAAGGATACAGAGTATTTTCAGAAAGCACCACGGAGAGATCAAGGGAGAGATCATCATCGGTGATGATCTGGAGAAGCGTCTTGCGGTCATGCTTTTGCGTTTTGAGGACATGCTTGAGCAGGCGGCGGAGAATGCTGCACCAAACCATATCACAGCATATCTTTATGAGTTGGCAACACTCTTCATGCGCTTTTATGAACGCAACCCTATTCTGAAAGAAGGGGTAGACGAAGCAACAAAAATGAGCCGTTTGCAATTGGCCGACCTTGCAGCAAAGACGATTAAGCAAGGGCTTGATATACTTGGGATTGAAGTTGTGGATAAGTTGTAAAACTGTAGGATGCAGTTGCTGCCGCACCTTATAAAGGGCAAAAATGAAAGCACTTATTATTTTAGTCATATTGGCTACTTTTGGAATCATTTTCTTTCAATACACCAGAAACAGAAATATAAAAAAACTCCTCATTGCTATAGCAACATTCGGGGTGATCATCTCCTTGGCTGCGGTAGGTAATGTGACCCGTCCTGTCATTCCTGTTTTTATAGCACATATCATTTTGCTCATCATTGCTTGGGGTGGATTGATATTCTATTTAATAAAAGAAAAATATTACTGGTGGATAATGTTCTCCCCCATTGTAACCATAGGACTTTTTTTACTTTTGGAATTTCTAGAGGGCTCCAGGCATGGGATCCTGGGGTAGAGGCTTTATGCTTCTTTGTTTTTTTGTTGATTTTCAACCAATTCGCTTAAAAATGTTTCCAGTGAATAGCGCTGTCTGTATTCAGGTATCATGATGTGTATCAGTATATCACCAAGATCTGCAACGATCCACTCATCACTTACATCAGAATGAAGAAATGTCTCTCCCTTTGGCCTGAGTTCTTCTTTCAGATGATCAAAAAGTGCTTGTGTGTGTTTTGGGTTGAGTGAATTGGCGATCACTACACGGTCAGCAATATAATCTGCATTATCCAGATTGAATACTTCTATCTCTTCAGCTTTTTTCTCATCAAGTATTTTTACAATACTCTCAATTCTCTCTTCGATTGTCATTGATGGTGTCCTTCCAGTACATTTTTTACCGATTCTTTAATTTTTTTGTCAACATAGCTTAGATCTTTTTTATCTCGTATGGCTGTAGAGCTCATCGGTATATCAAGCTTTAAGATCTTCCATTTTCTAAGATGATCCGTCTTTAAATGATGGTCGTCCCTGGTAATGATGACCCAGATGATATTGCTGTTGAGCCATTCAAACTCATGCCATTTTGTCAATGTTGACAAGTTGTCAGAACCGATAATGAGATATTTTACATCATAGGCCATGTTGAAATGTTTTACACTTTGTGAGGTTGGTATGCTTTTGCCTTCCTTTATCTCATAGTCATCTACGATAACATCGGGAATGTCATCAAAAAGTATATGGCACCATTTTAAACGTTGTTCAGCGCTTGCCATCGAAGATATCTTGAAAGGGTTCAAATAGGCCGGGATAACAAGCAGTTTGTCGATATCCAGTGCTTCAAGAGCAATTTCTACGATTCGTTGATGCCCTTTGTGTGGAGGGTCGAAACTCCCACCAAAAATTGCTACCCTCGGCTTACCCTGTTTAACCAAATAATAACCTCATTTATTGTAAAGTTGTGTAATCTTAACATAGTTTTGCATAATAAACTCTAAGGAATAAAAATGGCTGTAAAAGTAGCAATTAACGGATTGGGAAGAATTGGAAGATGTGTGGCACGCATCATTGCAGACAGAGATGATATAGAACTGGTGGCTGTCAATGCAAGCGGAACGGAAGAGATGCTTGAGTACAACCTGAAGTATGATTCAGTACATGGAAGCCGTAAGGATGTGAGCGTATCAGACGGTTATCTTCATATCGGGGAGACCAAAGCAAAGATCTTTGCAGAGCGTGAACTGGATAAAATCGATTTCGCTTCAACAGGAGCCCAGATCGTCCTGGAGTGTACAGGGGCATTTTTAACGAAAGAGAGTGTACAGCCTTACCTTGACAACGGCATCCAAAAAGTGGTTTTTTCGGCACCGGCCAAAGATGATACAGCCACTTTTGTCATAGGAGCGAATGAAGAAGCGTATGCAGGCGAAGCCGTTGTTTCGAATGCAAGTTGTACGACCAATGGTCTCGCACCGGTAGCAAAAGTGCTTGATGATGCTTTTGGCATAGAAAAAGGGTTGATGACTACGATCCACTCCTATACGGCATCTCAGCCTATCTTGGATGCAAAACATAAAAAAGATCCGAGAAAAGGCCGTTCAGGTGCGGTGAATCTTGTACCGACAACGACAGGTGCCGCCAAGGCAATATCAAAAGTACTGCCGAATCTTGCAGGGAAACTCAATGGGCAGGCGATCAGAGTACCGACACCTGATGTTTCTATGGTGGACCTCACAGTAACATTGCGTAAAGAGACGACACTTGATGAAGTAAAAGCAGCATTTAAAACAGCAAGTACAGGCGCACATAAAGGTATTTTGGGTGTAGATGAAGAGTACAGGGTTTCTCAGGATTTCGTAGGGGAAGCGCAAAGTTCCGTAGTTGCTCTTGACACAATTCAGGTCATAGGCGACAATATGGTAAAAGTACTTTCGTGGTATGACAATGAGTGGGGATACTCATGTCGTCTGGTAGATATGGCTGTATATATTAGTAAATAAAGGGGAGAAGATAATGAAAACGATAAAAGATTTGGATATTGCAGGTAAGCGGGTATTTATACGTTGTGATTTTAATGTGCCAGTAGATGCTGACGGGAACATCACCGATGACAGAAGAATACGTGCTGCTTTGCCAACAATCCGTTATTGTCTAGACCGTGAGTGTAAAATAATTCTGGCATCACATTATGGCCGGCCTGAAGCCGGTAAATATGACAAAAAATATTCTTTGGCTTTTGTTGCTACCAGACTACAAACACTTTTAAAACTTGCTAAAAATGTCATTATGGCAGATGATGTTGTGGGGCCTGATGCCAAAGCGAAAGCAGCTTCTCTGGGGCCAGGTGATGTTTTGTTGCTTGAAAATCTCCGTTATGAAGCGGGCGAAACAGAAAATGATGAAACTTTTGCAAAACAGTTGGCTTCTTTCGCCGATGTATACATTAATGATGCTTTTGGTGCATGCCACAGAAAGCATGCCTCTATTTATGCTATGACCAAAGAGTTCGACAGTGAACATAAAGCAGCAGGTTTCCTTATGAATAAAGAGGTGACTTTCTTCCATAAAGTAATAGAGGACCCTGTCCGCCCTTTCATCGCTGTTGTAGGGGGAAGTAAGGTTTCAGGCAAACTGCAGGCTTTGACCAATCTTATTCAAAAAGTGGACAAAGTGATTATAGGAGGAGGTATGGCATTTACTTTCCTTAAAGCGCAGGGGTATGAGATAGGGAATTCGCTTGTGGAAAATGATCTGCTTGATGATGCCAGAGCCATTATGTATAAAGCCAAAAAGGCGGGTGTAAAATTCTATCTGCCTGTTGATCTTGTCGTGGCAACGGAATTTTCGGAAAACACTGCAACCAAATATGTCCCTTCCCAGGAGATCCCAAAAGGGTGGATGGGCTTAGATATCGGTCCTGCATCGAGTAGACTTTTCCGTGAAGTCCTCAATGATGCCCAAACGATCATCTGGAATGGACCAATGGGTGTATTTGAGATGGACAGGTTTGCCAAAGGAAGCATTAAAATGTCACACAATATTGCAGATACGCATGCTACTACGATTGTTGGCGGTGGTGATACGGCGGATGTGGCACAAAAAGCAGGGGATGTTGATGAAATGACCTTTGTGAGTACAGGCGGTGGTGCAAGTTTGGAGCTGATAGAAGGAAAAGTTTTACCGGGCCTGGAAGCATTAGATGCTATCATTGTGTGACTCCTTCACGCTATTCCCAGGTTGAGCTTGGGAGTATCATAACTATGAATGATCATTAAAAAATATTTTTTAGAAAAAGGAAACAGATGATATTTGCAGCCAATTTTAAAATGAACCATACCCGCAAAAGCACACATGAGTATATCGAAGCTTTAAACGAAAAATTGCTTGCAAAGCATCCAGATGATAAAGTCTATATCTTCCCTCCCTCAACGGCATTAGATGGCTATGAAGGCAATTTTACCATAGGGGCACAAAATGCATATCCCGCAAAAAATGGGGCATATACCGGTGAGATAGGACTGGAACAGCTTGAAGAGTTTGATATAGGAACGATCCTCATAGGACACAGTGAAAGACGTGAACTTTTGGGTGAATCGCAGGAGAAAGTAGCCCGGAAATTCAGCTTTTTTAAAGAGCATGGGTTTGAGATAATATATTGTATCGGTGAACCGCTGCATATACGCGAAGAGGGTGACGAAGAGGTGATCGAGTATCTTCTCGCGCAATTTGAGGGCATAGATACTTCTTATGAAAAATTGATCGTTGCGTATGAACCGATCTGGGCAATTGGGACCGGGCGCAGTGCCACAACTGAAGAGATATCTACGACACATGAAGCCTTGAAAAGAACTGTGCAAAAACCTTTACTGTACGGTGGAAGTGCCAAACCGGCCAATATTAAAGAGATCATTAGTATTCGCGGTGTTGACGGTGTTCTTGTTGGAAGTGCATCACTTGATGCAGAAAGTTTTTCTAAAATGGTACTTTCGTAGGGTGCGGCGGCAACCGCACACTGCATCCTATTTAAAGAGGTCTGCCAACGCCGACGTATCTTTTGTTTTCTCTGCTTCTCCACTCTCTGCTGTTTCCGGTTGTCTTTCTGTGACACCTTCCACTTCATTGAGCTCTATGGTATATCCTGTCAGCATGGAGGCAAGGCGGATGTTGATACCTGATTTACCGATCGCTTTTGCTTTTTGATCACCGGTAATATTGATGAGCGCTTTTTTCTCCTCAGCATCTACCTTGATACTTTGTGTGATTGCAGGACTGAGTGCTCTGGTAATGAAAACCTCCGGAATAGGTGAATATTCGATACAGTCAATATTCTCACCGTTAAGTTCTTCGCTTACCGCATTGATCCTGACCCCTTTTACACCGACAGCAGCACCAATGGGATCTACATTCATCTGCTCTGTTTTAAGGGCTATTTTTGCTCTCTCTCCAGGGATTCTTGCAGCTGCAACGATCTCAACAACACTATCATCTATCTCCGGCACTTCATTTGCCATGAGTGCTTCGAGGAACTTAGGTGAAGTACGCGTCAGTTCAAGAAAAAGGCCGTATTGGGGATCGACACTGACATAGCGAAGTAATGCTCTGATGGTATCACCACGTTTGAATTTTTCACCTTTGATACGGTTTCGCTGCGTAAGGATCCCTTTGAGTTCTCCTATCTCCACATGGGTATTGTCATCGGCATCTACACGGTTGACGGTACCCAGCATGACCGTGCCGACTTTTTCTTTGTACTTCTCAAAAAGATCTTGTTCTATACGCCTTTGTACATGGTATTCAAGTTCCCTGAAGAGATTTGCAGAAGCGGTACGGCCATGTTCTTCAAGAATGAATTCTTCTTTAAGTTGATCACCTATCTCAAGAGAGTCATCAAACTCTTTTGCCTCAGAAAGAGAGATAAATGCATCAGAATGTATTTTTTCTTTGTTCTCTTCTTTGCCCACTTCAACAAAAAGCTGTTCGTCATTATCTGCTACTACAGTGATGACTTTGTTGACTGAATATGTTTTGGTATCATGATCAATAAGCACTTCAAAGTTACTTGTGTAGCTGGTGAGTTTTTTTGCAGTATTGATCAAAGCCTCTTTAAATGCGTCAATGGCATTCTCTTTTGAGATATTTTTTTCATGAGCGATCGCTTCAATAATGTCTAATATTTTTTCCATCATAAATTCCTTTTATATATAATTCCAATCATACCGCTACAAGAGGTAACATAACAGTGTTAAGAACGTCCAGGAGGTAGTGTTTTTGTAGATTCGCATTATATCTAATCGAACCTTTACTGAAAATAAAGTATAATAAAATTGATAATTGAATAGAAAATTTAAAGGAAATATAGATGAAATTAAAACTAGCTAGAACAACACTTAAAGCGAAACCAAAAACGATTGAGTTGAAAAAATTAGAAGATGAGCTAGCGAAGAGATCTATATTTTATTTTGATAAAGACAACTCGCACAAAGAATTGAAAGAGTTGATCGAGTATTTTGAAGAGAAAGGTTATTCTGTCTATATGCGTGAAGTAAAATACGGACTGGATGACAATGAATATATTTATGAAGTACACATCATAGTGTAAACAGAAGAGCATTATTTGTCTAAAAAATTATTTATAGAAACACTTGGTTGTGCGATGAATGTACGCGATAGCGAGCATATGATCGCTGAGCTGAACCAAAAAGAACCTTACGAACTTACCCAGGAACTTTCCGAAGCAGATCTTATTATCATCAATACCTGTTCTGTCAGAGAAAAGCCTGTGGCAAAACTCTTTTCGGAAATAGGTGTCTTTAACAAACATAAAAAAGAGGGTGCCAAGATAGGCGTCTGTGGGTGTACTGCTAGCCATTTGGGAAAAGATATCATTAAAAGAGCACCTTCTGTGGATTTTGTCCTGGGTGCAAGGAATGTATCCAAGATCACAGAGGTGGTAGACAAAAAGCATGCTGTAGAAGTAGATACGGATTTTGATGAAAGCACCTATGCTTTTGGTGAATACAGAACCAATCCCTTTAAAGCCATGGTGAATATCTCCATAGGATGCGACAAATCCTGTACCTTCTGCATCGTTCCTGCAACACGTGGGGATGAGGTTTCCATTCCAAGTGACCTGCTTGTACAGGAGATCACCAAAGCAGTAAAAAGCGGTGCCAAAGAGGTAATGCTGTTAGGGCAGAATGTCAATAATTACGGAAGACGTTTCGGCTCTTCTGATGAGAAATGTGATTTTACGCAACTTTTGCGCAAGGTATCGGCTATAGACGGCCTGGAGCGTATCAGGTTCCAGTCTCCACACCCATTGCACATGGATGATGAATTCATACGGGAATTTGCATCCAACCCTAAAATATGTAAACAGATACATGTACCTTTACAGAGCGGTTCAACTTCACTGCTTCAAGCGATGAAGCGCGGTTACACCAAAGAGAATTTTCTGAACCGTTGTGAAAAGATACGTACGCTTTGCCCGGAGGCGACGATCTCTACCGATATTATTGTTGGTTTTCCGGGGGAGAGCGATACGGATTTTGAAGATACGATGGATGTGCTTGAGAAAGTACGTTTTGAACAGATGTTCTCATTCAAATATTCACCAAGGCCTCACACGGAAGCAGCAGCATTTGAAGGGCAGATAGATAATGCGCTTGCCGGCGAACGACTTAGCAGACTGCAAGCAAGACATACAGAGATCCTGGATGAGATCATGGATGCCCAGTTAGGCAAAGTACATCAAGTCTACTTCGATGAGTTAAAGGCCAACGGAAGAGTATCAGGGCGCTCTGATGATGGAAAACTTGTATTTGTAGAAGGCAGTGAAGAGCTTTTAGGAAAGATCTTGGATGTGAAGATCACTAAAACTTCCAGGGGTGCACTTGATGGTGTACTGCTTTAGGTCAGAATATGAAAGATCTTTTGCGGCAAGCAGGGCAGGTAGTCATTCCCCCTGTTGCCTATCTTTTGATGCGTATCGTTTGGTATACTACGTTTAAGAAATTCCATTTCATCACATCCATAGGCGAAGAGCAACATGTCTGCGTCTGTTGGCACGGTGAACTTTTTATGAGTCCTCAAGCATATAGAAAAATTCACAAAAATCATCCGGCTTCTGCCATTATCTCTTCCCATTTTGACGGATCACTCATTGCAGGCACACTGAATTTACTTGGTATAAGACCACTGAGAGGTTCGAGCAGAAAAGGTGCACAGAAAGTTTTGCTCCAGGCATTTAAAAGCATCCGAAGAGGTGAAGAGGTGCTCATCACGCCTGATGGACCAAAGGGGCCCAGACACCATATGAGCGACGGAGCCATAGGGTTAGCGCTTAAGAGTAAACTCCCTGTTTTTGTGATGAATTTTAAAGCTGAGAATTATTGGCAGTTAAAGAGTTGGGATAGATTTGTCATTCCCAAGCCTTTTACAAAAGTGGATTTTTATATACAGAGTATCTCTCTTGAGGGAATGGAGCATAAGGAAGCAAGAGCGTATTTGTTAGCCCAGATGTTAAAGAATACAATTATGTAGGGTGTTGTCTTTGACAACACCCTTGAAATATTTAAGAGGTAGATATGAAAGAAAAACTTCAAGCTTACAATGAAGATTTTCTTGCGTACCTTTTTGATGTACGCGGATATTCTGAAACTACGGTTGAAACCTATGAAATCGCCTTGCGTCAAATGGCAGAGGTGAGCCACTTTTATAAGGAAGAGGGAGAATGGGTGTTGGATATTACTCCTTTTCGCTTTGCTATTGTCAAAAACAGCAAAAAGACCATTGTTAAAAAACTCTCTGCGGTACGCTCTTTTGTGAAGTATCTGGAAGATCAGTGTCGCATGCAGATCAAACTTATTGCAGATGAGTCCATTAAAGTGCCTCAAAGCCTCCCTAAGCCTATTGAAGAGACTTACATAACAGAAGTATTGGGTAGGGCTAATTTAGAGGAGAAATTGCTTATTTCTATGTTATACGGCCTGGGGTTGCGTATCTCTGAGTTGAGTGAGTTAAAACTCGAAGATATTAAAGAGGGGTGGGTGCAGATCCATGGTAAAGGTAATAAAGTAAGAGAGTTACCGCTTTTGGAAGCGCTGCAACAGCTTGTCAAACTTTATGTAAAAGAGACAATGCCCAAAAAGTACCTTTTTGAAAAGGGTAATGCCCCCATGAATGCTGCCCAGTTACGCTATAGGATCACTAAACTTTTTAAAGCTTCGGGGATCAAAGCAACACCACACCAGCTGCGTCATTCTTTTGCAACACACTTGCTTAACAATGGTGCACGCATCGCAGATGTGAGTGAACTTTTGGGACATGCCACCATGGCAACCACACAGGTCTATACAAAGCTTGGTTCGGTGAAGAAGATGCAGGAATATATGAAGGCTCACCCGTTGGCAGGCAAGTGAGCAACTAGCAACTAGCAGTGAGTAATGAGAAGTTTATGTTTTCTTGGAAAAGATAGGGTCTGATTTTTGATGGGATTTTAGCGATACGGCATTCCTCTTTAAACTTTTTTGGCATATCAACTGTCACATGAGGGGCAATGTAGAGCAGAGCATCTTGTATTTCTACCGCCCATTCTCCTCCTATGACGAGGCTTTGCTCTTTTTCTATCTCTTGGCGTTGTGATGCTGAAAGTAGGTAGCCTAGCTCTTTTAAAGTAAGGTCGGCTGCTTTGGCTGTTGCAGAGAGTGAATGTAGTTTGATGATTTTTAACTTTTTTTGTGCGTAAATTATTTCAAAATCTTTTTCAAGAGATCTTTTATCTTTTCTCAAGTAATCAAAACTGCGTTTGATCCCCTCTTTGTACTTTGCTATAAGAGGATCAGAAAACTGTTTTCTAAAAAGGTTACGCTCATACTTTACATCAATGTTGCTCTCATCGATGAAATAGGGGTAATTGTTCTTCTTCAGATAAGCAAGCAGTTCATCTTTGCTGTACTCAAGGAGCGGTCTGAGCAAAGTATAATGCTCTCGTTGCGTTACAGGTTCCAGCCCTATAAGCTCGGAAAGCCCCGCTCCCTTAGTCAGGCGCATCAGCAGCCACTCAAGCTGGTCATTCAGCTGATGGGCAGTGATGAGGTTGTCATATCCCTCTGTCCGGATGAGAGACTCAAAGAATTCATAGCGGAATTTTCGTGCTTTGCTTTCAAAGTGCGTATCAAACCTGGGTGCTTGAATGGTATGACAGAAGAGTTTATGTTCTTTTGCCAATGCTTTGGCATGGGACAGCTCTTTTTTACTCTGTTCTCTGATGTTGTAGTCTACAATAGCGATGTCGAATTTGATGTTGTTTTCTAGGAGTAGAAAAAACAGGGCTGAGGAGTCTATGCCTGCGGAGAATGCTAAAAGGTTTTTTTTGCTTTGTAGATTATTTGTATCTATATTTAGCATTATTTCCTCTTTATTCAATGTGTGGTATTGTTTCTCTCTTCATTTTTTTAAAAAAAACGAAGCAAAAAAGCGTCGTGGCTCTCGAATCGCTCCGCTTTCAAGGGCGTTCGCCACGACAGGGACACGCTTTGCGTGATTAAAATAAACACACTTCGTGTATTAGTGTGATTTAATGAGTGTGGCAAGTAATTGAGTCCCTACTAACTCGGTAATTTTTGCTTCATACATTTTACCATACTCAATCGGCAGATCTGAAGTATCGTTGATGAGGATCTCTCCATCGATGTCCACTGCCCAGAGAAGTGGTCTGGCACTCAGGAGGTATTCATGTTCATCGCTCTCTCCGTTTATGACGAGAGTAACGGTTTGTCCTACCATTTTTTCCAATGATCTGAGTGTGGAGGCTTCAGCTATCTCTCCGAGTATTTCAGCTCTTTCGTCGATGATCTCCTGGGGGATCTGCTCCATGCTGTAAGCAGTGGTAGTCTCTTCATTGGAGTAGTGGAACGTGTTGAAGCGGTCAAAGCCGAAACTTTCCATGAAGTTGCAAAGTTTCTCAAAATTTTCTTCTGTTTCGCCAGGATGTCCCGCAATGACAGAGGTACGCAGAAAGGCACCGGGCTTGCTTTTCATGTATTCCAGCAGTTCGATGGTCTTCTTCTCTCCAAAGCCGCGTTTCATGGTTTTAAGAACCTTGTCATCGATGTGTTGGATAGGCATATCGTAGTAGGTCTGAAAAATGTTTGAGTCTGCAATGGTATCGATGAGTTCAAGCGTGGTCGTACTTGGATAGAGGTATAAAATTCTGGCACTTTTGACACCCTCTATGGCTTCCACTGCTTTGATGAGGTCAATGAGCCCGTCTTGAAGCCCCATGTCCCTTCCGTAGCTGGAACTGTCCTGGGAGATGAAGGAAAAGTCATAAAAACCCTGCTCAGCAAGCATTTTTACCTCTTTTTCTATGGAAGAGAGTGAACGCGAATGCAGTTTGCCCTTGAAGCTGGGGATGGCACAAAAAGAGCAGGACTGATTGCACCCCTCAGCGATCTTGATGTAGGCATGGTAGTTTGAGCCTGTAATGACCCTTCCAGATGTCTCAGTAGCAAGATAGACTTCTGGACTAAAAGTACTTTGTTTGGAAGCGATAAGCTCATCGATCTTCTCATAGTCCCCGACTCCTGTAAAGATGTCTATTTCGGGCATATCTGCCTGCAGCTCTTCCTTATAGCGCTCGCTTAGACAACCGCTCATGACTAAAATAGAGTCTTTTTTACGTTCATCATGCAGGGTCAGTACTGTGTTGATGCTCTCTTCTTTTGCAGCATCAATGAACCCACAGGTATTGACGATGATCACATCTGCCTGCGTATTGTCATCAGTGATCTCATACTCTTTGAGGCGTCCCAGCATTACTTCGCTGTCTACAAGGTTTTTGGTGCAGCCTAGGCTGACGAGGTGTAGTTTTTTACGACTCGGCATTTAGTACCTCCCTGCATTGAATTTTAATTCTTATAGTGTTCGTCATTTGATATCTCTATATATTGGATTTTTATTTTTTTGATGATTTTAGATCATTGTGTATTTGTTGCAATGTATTGTTTAAATCTTTAATATGGTCTTGACAAAGTCCATAGACTACTTCAGCATTTAAATCAAAGTAATGGTGCGAAAGTATATCCCGTATGCCAGCTACTTTTTTCCATGGTACAGATGGATATTGTATTAGTAGAGAGTTATCTGTAATTTTATCTATTTGTTTCACAGATTCACCCACGGCGATGAGAAGCATACATATACTGTCTAAAAGCATTTGACCATCTTCATCATCTAAAAAGTCATCCATGCAAGTTAGCCTTAGAACAACGAGATATGATGGTGTTGGTTGCAGTAAGAATATCTTCTAATATATCTAAAACAAGAGAAATGTCATACATAGATAGCATCTTTTTGTATACGAGATAAAAGTTTGGGATTCATACGTTTCCATAGTGCTATAACATCAACATGTTTATGAAAGTGCTCTTCTAGCTCTTGCATAATACTTATTTGGTTATACAGGTCAGCTTTCTTAAAGTCCACTACAATGTCTATATCACTGTTTTCATCTGCTTCATCTCTGGCATAACTTCCAAATATGCCTATTTTGGAAATGCTGTAAGTGTCCTGTTTCAGGGATTTATACTCTTTAAGGTATTGTAAAATATTCTCTTTACTAAGCATTATCATCCTTTCTATATATTATAGCACATTAGACTTTTTCAGCATTATAGCGAAAAGTTTGGTAAAGATATAAGATTGAAAAAATGTAAAATGAATGGAAAAAAAAGAAGCTAGAGCCAGGCAAAAACCTGGACTCTAAGTGTTGGTGTAAACTTTTAAGAGAAGTTCTTAGAAGTTATATCTACCCCATACACGGATCATGTTTTGTGCATCATCATGGTTTACACCATCTTGCTGAGTATAAACATATCCAGCGAATACTGATGTAGAGTCGTTGAATACTTTAGTTTTATAAGTAAGATCAACTTCTGTATAATCCTCACCACCTGTTGCATTGTTTTTAGTATAATCAACTGCTAAACCAAATTTACCACCAAGTGCTTCTGCTCCAACTCTAGCAACAAAAGTGTCGTTGTCAGTTCGGATAGCATCTTGATTAAGGATCATTTGAGTATAAAGTGGAGTTTTTACACCACCAACATTATGGATACCAAGATTACCATCATTTACATTTGAGTATGCCAAAGAAGCATCAAACATACCGAAGTTTCCGCCAACTTTTGCACCGAATGCAACTGTATCGTTGGCATTTGCTGCTACCATATCACCCATTACAGTACCACCTTGAAGTGCTACATTAAATGTATCCATGTTGTATTTAGCATCACCCCAAAGGATAGTTGCATCATCTTTATTATAACCTAGATTAGCAAAAAGGTTTGGAAGGAAGTATGCAGTACCAGTTAAGGTCAGGTTCTCAACAGATTTGTTTTGAAGAGTTAGCATATAGGCACCGTCATTAGCATTTACTTCGTCAAAGTTTCCTAGAGCTAAAACATGGTTTGCACCTTTAACATTTGCTAATACAACAGTTGTGTCTGGAAGATCAGTATTTACAACCAATGCTGCATCATATGTGTTTTTAAATACATTCCAACTTTCAGAGAAAGCAAATGGAGAAAGTGCTTTTGGAAGTTGTTGACGACCAAGTTTGATGCTTGTATTACCAAATGCATAAGTCAAGTAAGCTTGAGTGATCTCAGCACCTGAATCTACTGATCCTCTGTTATTTAGTAAGTCTTCCGCATTTACACCATTGTTTGCACTTTGTACCAAGTAGCTAACAACTTCTGGAGCAAGATAAAGGTCAGAAATACCACTTACTTCAAAACCAGCACCGATACCTGCAAAGATATCTTTATTCACACCATGTACTTGAAGACCTGCTGCTGCACCTGAAACTTCTTTTTCGAAAAGATCATCATGATGAGTATCTCTTGTTTGATAATAAACTACACCTTGTCCACCGAAATCCCAACCAGATGCTTCTGCAACTACCGGAGTTTCTACTACTGGCTCAACTGGAGCGATATCTCCACCAGCCATAATCATTGTTGACGCTACTACTGAAAGTAATAATGTTTTTTTCATTGTAATCTCCTTGATTTTTTTTGAATACAAACGAATTATAACACACAAAGTTAATAAAAGTCAATAAAATAAACGAAAAGTTAACGAAAAATTAATAAATCGATCAGGAAGTGCCCTATATACGGTGTGTTGGGGGATACTTAAATTTATATTAAATAACATAAAAGAGTGTTTTTAGGCAGAAAAAGGCTGTTTTTTAAGAAAAGTAAATAGAAATTTAAGCTTTTTGTTAACTATTGGAAAATTTTTATATGTTTTTTTGATGTAGTGATGAAGAATGGTGGCGCCAGACGGAATCGAACCGCCGACACAAGGATTTTCAATCCTTTGCTCTACCAACTGAGCTATGGAGCCGTACTTAAAGACAAGATATGCATTTAAGTGGCTGAAATTATAACAGCAAAACCTTAAGAATTAACAATTAAAAATTAAAAATTAAAATTTTTTGTATGATTTTTTGCAAAAATCTATTCTTTACAGGTTTTTTACCAAGTTTATAAATGTCTCCCCTCTGTGTTTGTAGGAGTTGAACTGATCGAAACTGGCAGCCGCAGGTGAAAGAAGTGCAACCTGTTCATTGGTAAGCACCTTGTCTATCTTTACTATGGCAGTTTCAATATTTTTAGAGGCCACTGCATCAATCTGATAGGTTTTTGCAAGGGTTAGAAGTTTGTCATTATTTGCCCCTATAGTATATAGTGTAAGGTTAAGTCCTCTCATCTCTTTAAAAAGCGGTGCAAGATCCACCCCTTTGTCATCACCACCGATGATGAGATGTATATGTCTGTTGGCATAAGCTTTTACAGCCTGGATGGTAGCATCAAGATTGGTGGCTTTTGAGTCGTTGATCCAAAGTCTTCCTTTTGCATCATAAAACTCTTCCTGACGATGTGCATCTCTTTTAAAGGTATTGAGCAGCGTATAGTCCGTCTCATCAAAAAGTACTTTGGTGATGGCAAGGGAGAGCAGGGCATCCTGCAGAAATGCACCTTTATAATTCAGTTTTGAAGCATCCAGGTTAAAATAGTCACACAAAAAATTGTTACTGTCATACTCTACAACATAAGCATTGGTCTTGGGAAGGTTCAAGCCTTTTGGCACGAGTGCCAGTTCCCCCTCTTTCATGGTAAGCAGAGGTTTGAGTTTGTCTGCTTCATAGGCTTGCGGTGTGCCATGCCAGTCCAGATGATCGGGTGTAATGGGAAGCAGCAGATAGATGTCGGGAGATGCTGTATGTGTGTGGTGCAAGGTAAAAGAGCTCGTCTCCAGTACCCAGATGGGTGCCTGCACATCCAGGTCTGCCAGAGGCGTGCCGATATTTCCTCCGCTGACCGCTCCTCTTTTTTCAAGAAGATGGGTGAGCATTTGGGTGGTGGTGGTTTTACCGTTGGTACCGGATATCCAAATGGTGAAAGGCTTTTGCCTTTCAAATGAGTAATGATTGTTTGCGTTGCTTTGTGCTGCCTCCATTTTCGGTTGTTCATTGCTCATTGCTAATTTCTCATTACCTAAGAAGTAATCGTATTCACTCAAAAGGTTTTTTGCTTTTTGGATAAGAGGATGCTTGGGTGGCAGGCTTGGGGTAGTGACTTCCAATTCACTCTCATCTGGATTAAAAAGAGAAGAGGGGTTGATGGTATTGTTATTTTCGTCTACATAAGTCTCTTTGCAGTTATCATCAAAAAAGGTACAGCCACCACCTAATTTTTTGGCAATCGCTTTCGTTGTTAGACCGTAGCCGAATAAAATTGGCTTGTTCATTATGATTCCTTGTTATTCCTCAGAAGTCGATCACTATAGCAACCTATGGTTATTGTTTGAAACAGAATATGTGGTATTATATTTTCATCAAATTATATCCAAACTATTATTTCACAATCAAATCCCCAATCATAAAAACACCGTTTTGCATCCCATGGGCGGACACGGTGATCCGCCCCTACGGAATCAACGGAATTTAAACGAGATCAACGCTAGAATGTTGGCAATAAATGAGATCATCCAGAAACGCACGATGATCTTGTTCTCTGCCCAGCCTTTGAGTTCGTAGTGGTGGTGGATGGGTGCCATGCGGAAAATGCGTTTTTCACGGAGTTTAAAACTTCCTACCTGCAAAATAACCGAGACGGTCTCTATAACAAAAATGATCCCTATGAGAATGAGCAGGACTTCACTTTTACCTAAAATGGCAAGATAGGCAAGAAAACCACCAATGGCAAGGCTTCCCGTGTCTCCCATGAAAACTTCTGCAGGGTAGCAGTTGTACCAGAGGAATCCAAGCAATCCTCCTGCAAGCGCCGAAGCCAGTATCATGACCTCTCCTACACCTTTAATGTTAGGTACAAGAAGGTACTGGCTGAAAATGGCATGCCCTGTCACATAGATGATAGCACCCAGAGAGAAAAGGGCTATGACAGAAGGAACGGTTGCCAGTCCGTCAAGTCCGTCTGTGAGGTTTACGGCATTGGTGGTGGCCAAAAAGACGAGTACCCAGAAAGGAAGAGCAAAGTAGCCCATATCAAAAAGCGGTGTTTTAAAGAAAGGAATATAGAACTCTGTAGGGAAACCGGTATAAAGCAGCAATCCGGTAGCTATGGCTGCAATGACAGCCAAAAGCCCCATCTTGCCACGCGCAGTGAGGCCTTCAAGGTTGTTACCTGAGATGACCTTTCCCAGATCATCCTGAAATCCGACAAGTCCAAAACCGACCAGGGTAATAAGCCCTCCCCAGATATAGATATTGGACAGATCAACGGCAAGCAGTGCAGCAATGATGGTGCTTACCAAAAAGACGGCTCCCCCCATCGTCGGTGTATGGCGTTTCCCTTCGTGTGCAGGGACATATTTGCTGATAGGCTGATTGGCTTTTTTGGAAATGGCCCAGGCTAAATATTTCGGCATGATCAGCAGGGTGAGGACAAATGCAATAAAAAATGCAAAACCTGCACGTACAGAGATATATCCAAAAAGATTGATATCTAAAAATTGGGAGAATTCATATAGCATTGGCAGCTTTCATTAAAGATTTAGAAAGTTTATTCTACTATTATTTCAATAAAAAATACGAAGAGACAAATTATGAGTATTCAAAAAACCCTTTTAATCATCACTGACGGCATAGGTTATAAGCCTCACAGCAGCTGCAACGCTTTTGAAGGCGCCCAAAAACCTACCTATGATAAACTGTTTGAAACAGCACCCAGAGCACTTATCTCGACCTATGGACTCAGTGTCGGACTCCCTGAAGGACAGATGGGGAACTCTGAAGTAGGGCATATGACCATAGGGGCCGGCCGTGTTTTGTATCAGGATCTTGTGAAGATCTCACTTGCACTGGAAGACGGAAGCATTGAGGAGAATCAGGCGTTGAACGACACCCTGGAGAAAAGTGAACGTGTACATCTGATCGGTCTGCTTAGTGACGGAGGGGTGCATTCCCACATAAAACATACCATAGGGTTTGCCAAATTGGCAAAAGCAAGAGGAAAAAAAGTTTTTTTACATCTTATAACAGACGGCAGGGATGTCAGTCCTACTTCTGCTAAAACATATATAGAACAGATAGAAGCGATCACGGATGAAGATGTCACCATTGCCAGTATAGGCGGACGATTTTACACGATGGACAGGGATAACCGTTGGGAAAGGGTAGAGAAAGGGTATCGTGCCATTGCCGAAGCGACCCCCAAAACGACCTTGAGCCCTGAAGCCTACGTTGATGAGAGTTATGCGAAGAATGAGACCGATGAGTTCATAGAGCCTGTAGCCTTTGAGGTGTATGAAGGGATGAAAGAAGGCGATGCGGTCATTGTGACCAACTTCCGTTCGGACAGAGTACGCGAGATAACGACTGCCCTGGGAGATCCAAGCTTTGATGCTTTTAAGCGTAAGTTCATTCCCCTGCATATAGCGACAATGACACAGTATGATGCCTCTTTCCCATATCCTGTGCTTTTCCCCAAAAAGGCGCCTGAAAACACTTTGGCTGAAGTCATTGCGAATGCAGGACTCAGACAGTTACATACTGCAGAAACAGAGAAGTATGCGCATGTGACATTTTTCTTTAACGGTGGAATAGAAGAGCCGATGATCGGTGAGAGTCGTGTGCTTATCCCAAGTCCGGATGTGAAAACCTATGATATGCAACCTGAAATGTCTGCCCCTGAGGTAGGTGAAGCAGTAAGAACAGCTATGGATGAGAGTTATGATTTCATCGTGGTGAATTTTGCCAATGGAGACATGGTAGGGCATACCGGAAATTATGATGCTGCATGTAAGGCGGTAAATGCCGTCGATACAGAACTTGGGAAGATCATAGAAAAAGCCAAAAAGGATGGATATGCTATTGTACTTACCTCTGATCATGGGAACTGTGAAGAGATGTGCGATGCCCAAGGACATATACTTACAAACCATACGGTAGGGGATGTATGGTGTTTTGTTTTGGCTGAAGGTGTAGAGAAGGTCAAAGAGGGCTGCGGATTGAACAATGTTGCACCGACCGTACTTAAACTGATGGGGTTGGAGATACCCGAAGAGATGGATGAACCGTTAATATAATATAAGACAGTTTGACTAAATCTTTTTTTCATAGTATGATTAAATTATTGTTATTTGGAAGGGTCCAAATAAATGGGTTGCAGGGCTTTGCTCTGTAAGAAGGAGAAATATAATTTCTGAGCCACAAGGGCGAAGCTTTAGTGAGAGGAATTCTTGCAGGGCTTTGCTCTGTAAGAAGGAGAAATATTTTATGAATAGAAAGATAAAAGAATCAGTCGGTACACTTTTGGCTCATATTATTAAGGTGGATCATAGAGATGTAGAAAAAGAGGCACCTCTTTTTTGTGACCTGATGGGAGAGAATTTTGAGTGTGATCCCCAGGAAGCAAAAACGTTTCTTCGTGACATCATGAAAAGGGAGTATGACCTGGATGAGCACATTGCAATCATCAATCAGGCACTTTGTGAAGACAAACTCTCAAAATACCATCTTATGGAACAACTCAATCATATCATCTACTCCGACAAGATCAGTCCGGAGGATTATAAGATATTTGAGGATATTAAGAATAAGTTGTTTGAGTGTTAGATAATCACTCAGGCATCCTTTCTGTTTTTTTCCTAAGAGAGTGAGATTCTGTCACCGTTTCACTTCATAAGAGAAAAAAACGAAACAAAGTCGGCAAATGCGGTTTGCCCCCTGGCACAGACTTCTTCAGAAAAAAATCGTCTCTACGCTTGATGAGATCGAGGACAATCGCTTTACTTTCAAAGACGTTTACCACAATATTGGCATGCGTTGCGTGATTAATTTGAGTGCTTTTATGCTACAATAACTCCAAATATTTTAAAGGGTAAAGATGAAATTTACAGGTAATAATGTTTTGGTTACAGGTGCGAGCAGAGGGATCGGTGCTCAGATAGTAAAAACACTAGCAGCTATGGGGCTGAAAGTATGGGTAAATTATAGAAGTGGCGAAGCTGAAGCTAACAGTGTGAAAGCAGACATAGAAGACGCAGGCGGAAAAGCAGAGATCATAGGGTTTGATGTGAGCAATGAAGAGGCTTTTGTCGGGGCTATTAAATCCATTGTAGAAGCAGACGGGGAACTCTCTTACCTTGTAAACAATGCAGGGATCACCAATGATAAACTGGCAATGCGCATGAAAACAGAAGATTTCATGTCAGTGATAGAAGCGAACCTAAAATCAACTTTTATAGGGTGCCGGGAAGCAGTGAAAGTGATGGGCAAAAAACGTTTTGGTTCTGTAGTGAACATTGCCTCAATTGTCGGTGAAACAGGAAATGCCGGACAGACAAACTATGCTGCGAGCAAAGGCGGGACGATCGCTATGACGAAAAGTTTTGCCATTGAGGCAGCACCCAGAAACATCCGATACAACACAGTCACCCCGGGGTTCATTGCTACAGAGATGACCGATGTGCTTAAAGAGGAGGTCAAAGACGCCTTTACAGCAAAAATTCCGATGGGAAGATTCGGGAATCCTTCTGAAGTGGCTGAAGCAGTGGCATTTTTACTTTCTGATCACGCTTCCTACATTACGGGTGAGACTTTAAAAGTAAACGGCGGGATGTTCATGTAAGGAGGAAGGCGTGAGGAGTGAGAAGATAGAGAGGAGTTTTTTTGGCTACTAAAATACTCCTTTTGGAAGATGACAGACTCTTCAACGAAACCCTTCAAGATTTTTTGGAAGAAGAAGGCTTTACAGTTCATACGGCATTAGACCCTTATTCGGCACTTGAACTTACCTACGAGCAACTTTATGATCTCTATCTTTTTGATGTAAATCTTCCTTATGAGAATGGATTTGATCTACTGAAAAAACTTCGGGACAGCGGTGATCTTACCCCTGTTATCTTTTTAACATCCAGAGATGATAAAGCATCTCTAACGCAAGGATTTGAAACAGGTGCAGATGATTATATGAGAAAACCTATTGATCTTGATGAGCTTCTGCTTCGTATTCAAGCCTTGTTGCGTCGGCAGGTAAGGAAAGAGAGAGTCGTCATTGGTGAGTACACCCTTGATATGGTTTCAAAAACATTGTACTTGCATGATGAGGCACTTGACGTAACACAAAAAGCTGTAGAGTTACTGGTACTACTTCTGCAAGCCGGTGGCGAAGTGGTGAGTAGTGATATGATCAAAAACAGACTCTGGGCTGCAGGGCAGAATGCAAGTGACGGATCACTTAGGGTTTACATTACGCAACTTAAAAAATATTTCCCTCAAGCTATCTCCAATGTACGGGGAATAGGGTATAAGTGGGTAATGGATCAGCCATGAAGAAGAAGACGCTGCTTGCTGCATTGGGGTATTTTACAAGTGTAGCGATGCTTTTGAGTTTTCTCTATTGGTTTTTAAAGAACGAAGGGTTCAGTGAGACCAATTTTCTCATTGCGGGTGGCATGGTACTTATTTTGGCTGTAGGATGGGGGTATGTTATCTCTACACATCTGCTGGCTCCCAAAGCCCAGCTTGATGAGAGTCTTTCACAACTCAGCTCAGAAATACTTCATGAACTCAACATTCCTCTTTCCACCATAAAAGCCAATACTTCAATGTTGAAAAAACGTACACTAGATGAAAAAAATCTGCAACGCCTGGAGCGGATAGAGTCGTCATCCATAAGACTTGAAAGACTCTACAGGGAACTGGTTTACAGTATTAACAAAGAGATACACCCCATCGAAAAAGAGACTTTTTCTTTAAATAGTTTATTGCAGGAACGTATAGAGGTCTTTGAGGCATTTGAGAGAAACCGTTTTGATCTGCTTTGTGAAGACGTGATGATTAAGGCAGACAAGATCGGCTTTGAGAAGATGATCGATAATCTACTGATGAATGCCATGAAGTACTCTCCTAAAAATTCACCTGTTGCCATACATTTAAATAACACGGTATTAACCATTACAGACAGGGGTATAGGCATGGATGAGACGCAGCTATTGCGTGTCTATGAACGTTATTATCAGGGTGACAGTAAAAAAGAAGGAGAAGGCATAGGACTTGCTTTGGTTAAAGCCTATTGTGATGAAGAGGGGATAGATATCCAGATAAAATCACAAAAGAATGAAGGTACTTCAGTACTTTTAAATTTGGGTAAAACAGTTCATCTCTAACTTTTAAAGTTCTACAAAATCCCATTTAAAACAATATGAAGTGTTAAATTCTTGATACAAATCAATGATAGTCATGATCCTGTTTAGTTATAATGAAGAGTGTTTGATGATGATAAGTTCATCTTATTGTTATTGATTGGGCGACAATGTTTGGTTTAGTATGCCCTAAACCTATTCGTACATAATTGTAATTTGAGGAAAAAAATGAAAAGACCAGAATCCATCAATGAAGAATGGACACAACTTTATTGCCGCAGTTAAGAACCTTGCAATAGACGGAAGATACTACTGGGTCTTCACTGACTTTGACATACTTAGGGACGAGAACGGTAAAGCAACAGGGTACAAAGCGTCAAGAAAGAAGATATCCAAACATGTGACTGATATATTGGATCGCTTTATAAAAAATTGGTTGAAATTGAAAAAGAGGGGGGAATGGAAGCCTCAGAGAAGTGTCTGACCGACTTTTTGACATCTCACGGAGATGATATTACGGTTGATAATATGCTTGAGGAAGTCCATAGGCTTTATTAACACTAATTTAACATTACAATATTAAAATAAATTATTAAAACTATAAGGAAATACAATGAAAAAGATTTTGTTGACACTCTTGGCAATAGGTACTATGATGACGTATGCACAGGCAGAGATGAAATGTGCACCGGGAAAATGTGCAGCAGGTAAATGTGGTAAATCCATGAATACCGGGAATAAGCCCAAAAAGATGATGAAGATGTTCCAGGCGGTGCCAAAAGGGAAGGCGACTTTGTTACAGGA
>JANTHR010000006.1 GCA_024762315.1 Sulfurovum sp. | reverse complement strand
AGTAAAAGATGGTGATCTTCTACGAGGTACTAACTTTAACTTTCAAGCAACGAGTGAGCATGCACAAGTCATCCTCATCACACAAAATTTAAAGGATGAAAAATGAACAATCCTATCATTGCAGACAACAAACCCGTTCAGGTCAATCTTTCTAAAGGACAGGAATATCATTTCTGTACATGTGGCATATCAAAAAGTCAGCCATTTTGCGATGGTTCACATGTAGGTACTTCTTTTACACCCAAAGTGATCGTTTCCGATGAAGACAGCGAAGCTTACCTTTGTGCCTGTAAACACAGTGCAAACATACCCTACTGTGATGGTACACATAAGCAATTTACTGCCCATGACATAGGAAAAGAAGGTCCGGGTATAAGCACAGAACCTTCTGCTTTACCGCAAGCAAGATCAACCATCGAAGAACCTACCATAGAATTTATACATCAACTAGCCCATGAGGGACTGTCTAAACTCGGACACCATGGGGCTATAACTTCTATGGGTGTGCCTCGTTATGCCTTGCCTCATTGGGATGATTTGCAAGTCATGGTGGCACAGATGGCTACAAAACCCCTGCAAGAAGACAGGGCGGTTGCTACGCAGCTCATCATCGGACCACAGGCTAAGAAACCTCTAGTACTTGACATCCCTCTTTTTGTCTCCGACATGAGCTTTGGTTCTTTGTCCCAAGAAGCGAAGATAGCCTTGGCTACGGGTGCCGAGTTAGCAGGTACGGGCATCTGTTCGGGGGAAGGCGGTATGCTACCAGAAGAACAAGCAGCAAACAGCCGTTACTTTTACGAACTGGCATCAGCTAAATTTGGATACGATGAAGAGAAACTCAAAAATGTACAGGCCTTCCACTTTAAAGGAGGTCAAGGTGCAAAAACGGGTACGGGAGGTCATCTTCCAGGCAGCAAGAACATAGGAAAGATTGCTAAGGTAAGAGGCATCAAGGCAGGTGAACCTGCAGTCTCACCTCCTACATTTACAGATCTCACAAGTGTAGAGGACTTTAAAGCATTTGCCAACAGAGTCAGAGAGATAACCGGTGGCATCCCTATAGGGTTTAAACTAAGTGCGAACCACATAGAAGAAGACATCCAGTTTGCACTGAATGCAAGTGCCGATTACATCATACTTGACGGCAGAGGTGGTGGTACGGGTGCAGCCCCTGAGATGTTTAGAGACCACATCTCTGTACCTACCATCCCTGCGCTTGCACGTGCACGTGCCTACTTAGACAAGCAAGGCGCATCAGGTCGTGTAACGCTCATCATTACAGGTGGGTTACGTGTGCCTATAGACTTTGTGAAAGCTTTAGCGCTTGGTGCAGATGGCGTTGCTCTTGCTAACTCTGCCATACAAGCCATAGGTTGTGTAGGGGCCAGAATGTGCAACACCAACAACTGCCCTACAGGCATAGCCACACAAAAAGAGGCCCTACGCAAAAAGCTCAACATAGAGAAGTCTGCAAAGCAACTGCATAACTTTTTTACAGCTTCCACAGAACTCATGCAAGTCATGGCGCGTGCTTGCGGACATGATGACTTACAAAAGTTCAACCTAAATGACTTAGCCACATGGAACCGTGATATGGCCTTGCTCTCAGGAGTAAAGTACTCAGGTTTTACACAGTTTTCAGGTAATCTATAATAGGAGTACATTATGGATTATACACGACTAAAAAATGCCCTATGGGGTGCTTTCATAGCAGATGCTATGGCGATGCCTGCACATTGGTATTACCAAAGAAAATACATCAAAGAAGGGTTTGATGGAGGCATTACAAAGTACGAAGATGCCCCACACCTTCACCCAGAGTCATTTATGGTAGGCATGGGCTACCATCCAAACATTGCTAAAGCCAAAGAATTAGGACGTTCTTTTGACATCGCGCATGAGAATATCAGATTCTATGATACGAACTATAATGACCTAGATATAAAACTTTCCGTCCATGAAGGCGAGCATAAAAATGCTATGCCAGACAAAAGTGAGCGGTATCATTATCATCATGGGTTAAAAGCAGGTGAAAACACGCTGGGAGCCAACCTCATACGCGTGCTTATGCGCTCCATCATCAAAGAAGGCAAGTACACACAAGAAGTATTTATAGAAGACTTCATACACTACTTAACCACACCAGGTCTCAACAAAGACCCTTACACAGAAGTCTACATTCGTGCATGGTTTGAGAACTATAGCAATGGAGTACCTCCTCATGCCTGTGCGCAGGAGCAAAGAAATGTATGGTCTATTGGCTCCAATGGAGGCATCATCCGTCCACTTGTGTTGGCACTTACTTCCAAGTCTACATTTCAAGCACTGGGTGTGGCGCTACAACATCAGCAGATTACCCATCGCTCTGAGAATGTAAGTTCTGCGCTATGTATCTTAGTGCCACTCTTGCATCAACTCTTAGAAAAAGTGGAGCCACTTTCGACCCTAAAAGAATGTGCATCAAAAGTACAACGAACTAAGATAAGTGGTGCAGAACTCTCACGTACCTACGCTGAGCATAATGGCCCGGGTAACATACCCAAAGATGAAATGTGGAACATCCATACAGAGTTTTCAGATCAGAATGTAGACTTAGATGCTCTCATGAAAGAGTATACCGAAGATGAGATCTTAGGTTCGGTTTTTACCACAGGATGCTACCCCGAGCAGTCACTTCCAGTGTTAATGTATCTTCTATATAAAAACAAATTTGATTTTAAAGCTTCCGTTTTAGCCAACACCAATGCTGGAGGAGACAACGTACATCGAGGCATCATACTGGGGATGCTAGCAGGAGCTGCCAATGAAAAAATACCTGAAGCGTTAAAAACAGGTTTAGTCGAGCATGCTAACATAGAGCAAGAGATAGAAAACTTTGTCAAAGTCATACAATGGTGAGTATTGTGAAAGAATTTATCGCTTACTACTAAAGTCCATTGGGCGAAAACAGATTACTTTCTAACTCCAAAAGTCTTTTTTTCGCAGGCAATCCACCTGCATACCCCGCCAAATCACCATTTGAACCGATAATACGGTGACAAGGAATCATAATAGAGATAGCATTTGCACCATTGGCAGAGGCAACTGCACGTACTGCCTTTGCATTACCTATGAACTTTGCCAACTCCAAATAGGAAGAGGTTGCACCATAGGGTACTTGCATCAGCCCATGCCAAACCGTCTTTTGAAAGTCAGTACCCACCATATGTAGAGGGATATCAAAGGTTTTGCGCTTGCCGTTAAAGTATTCTTCCAGCTCTTCTATGGTTCTTTCTATGACCTCTGAACTCTCTTCCGCATACTCAGCTTTTAGTGCTTTTTGAATTCTATTGTCTATGGTACTTCGCATCTTTCGGTATCGCCAGTCTGCTAAACAAAGTTTGCCGTCGTATGAACCTAAAAGCATTTCTCCTACCGGAGATCCGTAATATTGGATATGTATCACCCCAACAATTCTCTCTGTTTTTTGGTCAATTTAGCATAGACCAATGCATAAGAGTGGTCTATCAGCTCTTTTACACTTTCTTCATCTACATCAGAATTCTCGACAGTAACCGTATTCCAATGCTTTTTATTCATATGATACCCGGGTATCACACCCTCATAAATGCAACGTAGTTCTAATGCATAAACAGGGTCACATTTTAGATTTACCCGTAAAGGTTTTTCCTCTGAAGTAAGTGCGAACATCTTGTCATCTATACGATACACCCGTACTTTATCATCAAAGGGATAATCAAACGTTACCCCTTTTTTCGATCTTAGATATTTATCTAACGTTTTAAAATCCATACTTTCATTATAACCTAACTTTTGACTATAATAAAGAAAGGAGACAATAATGCATCATCCGATACAACTTAAACTTATACGTTTGTATTTTGCCATTGTCAGCCGTCTGTTTCCTTCCTTGGCCGTTGTTTCTGCCCATAGACTTTTCCACTACCCAGTCAACACGACAAGAAAAAACCGTAATGAACTCTCTCTGCCAAAAGCTGAAAAATTCACTATACCGCTTTACAAAAATGTAACACTGCAAGGCTATAAATGGGGGAATGAAGCTGATCCTTCAGTTCTCTTGGTACACGGCTGGTCTACAACTTCACGGAGCATGAGTCATTTTATACATGCACTTCTTGAAGCAAATTATCAGGTTATCACTTATGATGCATTGCGTCATGGAGAGACAAAAGCAGAACTCTCAGACTTGGCGAACTGGGCAGACAGTGTAAGGGCTGCATTAAAACAGACCGGGCAGGTAGAATGTATTATCGCCCACTCTTTCGGAAGCGCTGCCGTAACAGTAGCTTCCAAATTAGGGCTAAATACAAAAAAACTGGTTCTTATAGCACCCATACATAATGTCATCACTGTCTCAAGTAGTTTTGCAAAACGCTTAGGTATTCCCCCTGCTATCGTAGAAAAAATGCGTGACTATACTTGGGAACAGAACAGACAACGGTTTGAACTTTACGGGAAAGACTGGAATGATCTTTTTAACTCCTCTTTTCATGTACCTACACTCATTTTTCACGATAAGGGGGATAGAGAAATAGGGATAGAGCATTCTCATGCACTATGTCAAAAATGGCCATGGGCCGTATTGAGAGAAACTACAGGCTTGGGACATAGAAAAATTTTGGACGATGAAGAAATTATTGAGAAGACTTTGGATTTCATCAGAGGAAAAGCGGTTTAGGATGAAACATATTCAACTGGGTATTCATCACCTCTCTTATCAAGATATTACAGATCGATCCATATTACATGAAAAGATCTATCCTGATATGTATAAGAACTATTATTGGAGTGATGATTTTTCAGCAGCATACTATATTGCACAGGCCAAAGCCGGTTTTATCGCAGTTACGGATGTCTATGAGGGTAAAGAGCTGCTTCTCCCTGAGATCCAGTTCAGTTATGCTCTTTTGGATTTTGAAGATCTTCATATCAGCAGAAAAGTAAAACAACTCTTAAACAAAAGAGAACTTAAAATCGAGATCAGTCAGAATTTGGATGATGTTGCTGAAAGCATTGGCAAAGCATATAAAAACAATTGGCTTACACCAAAGTATCTTGCAACACTCAAAGCAACACAGAACATAGATAAAAATTTCAAAGTGATATCTGCCTGCATTAAAGAGGGGAAAAAGATCATTGCAGGAGAGATAGGCTATATCATAGGCAAAACCTATACCAGTCTAAGCGGATTCAGCAGCAAAGAAAAAAAATATGCCAACTATGGAACAGCACAACTTGTCCTGCTGGCACAATATTTACAAAAAAACGGTTTTTCATTTTGGAATTTGGGACAACCCTATATGGATTATAAACTTGCACTTGGAGCCAAAATTTATGAACGTCAGGTATTTTTAAAACGTTGGTTCAAAGAGACTGCATGAACCACACAAATATGCCTTCAGCACATACATCACCCGTTTCATCTGTGAGTTTTTCCAGTCTCTCTCTTTTTACACTTTATCTTCTTGGAAGATAAACATAGAGTTAAGCCTTAAATTTTATTTGACTATTATTTAATAGTTTGCTTTCCAGCTTTTATCCATCCGTTCTCTATCCCACCTTTGAGTTCGTAGACATGTTCAAACCCCATTTTGCTAAGTCCTTCTCCCAAGGCTTTTGAACGGTTTGCATGGGCACAGTAAATGAGGATAGGTTCTTTCTTGTCTTTGACCAAATGACCTAGCTCAAAAAACCAACCTGCCAAATCTGGCTGTCCTTTAGGGGTAAAAAACATCATCTTGTGTGCACCTTTTATGATGCCTGTCTCCTTCCACTCTCCGGGTGTTCTTATATCGATTACAGGGTAACCTTTTGCCTGAAGTTTTGCAAACTCATCTACACTTACTGTTTTAAACTCTGCAAAGAGACTTGCACTCAATACTGCCAATGAAAGTAATATCTTTTTCATCATTATCCTTAATTTTTATAGCAGTGTACTAAAGAAAGTTTAACAAACTCTTACTGCTCTCATCATCTCTACTGTCGAAAGATCTATCTTGCTACCACGCTCTTCAAGGTGTCGACATATCATCTCAAATCGCTCATCATTGAGATGCTGTCCAAATTTAAATTTGCAAGAGATGTCACTTATCTCTATTTTAATCACTGCTGTAGCTTTGATAGCTTTGTCATAGACACTGTCATTAAAAGGTTTGTACCCACCTTTGGGTTGAAGCTTTAGCATAAGCTTTTCAAAGACTTCGGCTTTTTTATTTCGATCTTCTAAGACGCTAACCATACCCTCTATGCTCACAGACTTAAAAAACTGTGTCGCAGGACAGGCTAAACCTTCTGTACTACTAAAATCTGAATCTATAAGTGCATAGTTTTCTACGACCGAAAACGAGACGTGAGGATTTTCTGCTAATATTTTCATTTTTTTGTTTTTTAATGCTCCGTGAAAATAGATATCGTCATCTATACGTACAAAATTCACGGGTACTGCATAAGGCTTATCACCACTACTAACAGCCAGCGTACCGTACTCTGCTTTATCCAGCACATCATGGATAAGCTTTTTGTCTGTTATTTTAAAATTTGGGTTCATTATATGCCTTTTTTTCTTCTACTACCCACTCCTGCTCTACCAAAAGCTCACCTGCGCTAAATACCTGTCCATGAAACACATCGCCCACACTATAGGTACTCACACCCTTGGGCGTACCAGACATAATGACATCTCCATCTTCAAGATGCATAAAATTTTTAATCTCTTCTACCATAACAGAAGGCTTGTACATCATCAAGTCATAGTTAGCGAATTGTACCAGTGTATCGTTTCTGTAAAGTTTCATCTCTAATGACTCTAAAGGCACTTCCAAGGGTACAAAATCACTCAACACAGCCGAGCCATCAAAAGCTTTGGCTCTCTCCCATGGTAAGCCTTTGGCTTTGAGCTTGTTTTGTATATCTGCATGGGTTAGGTCCAGTCCAAAGCCCACACCTGTTATCTGACCACCCATAATGAGAAAACATATCTCTCCCTCAAAACGTGTATGTGTATCAAAGTTAGTGAGTGTACCTGATATGGCAGAGTTTGGTTTGTTAAAAACTACCATGTTTTCTGGTACTTCATTACCTAATTCTTCTATGTGTTCGACATAGTTTCGTCCTATGCAGACTACTTTGGATGGAATCAACACTTTATTCTGATAAAAAATTTCTCTCAAACTATCTCCTTAAAATCCTCTACCAATGCTACCTCAAAAAACCCCTTCAAGGCCACTTCTTGGCCTTTTATCTCATCCAGCAGAGGGCTGTCATTGGCAATAATAAAGATTATTTTACTTACAGAGCTCTCTATCATCAACGGCATAAATTCCTCTAGTAACCACTTAGTATCCGCCTCTTCATTTTCAAAGCTATGGGTGGTATCGGTTATCCAGGTGGTGGCTTCATGCTTATTGATCAGTTCAAGACCAAGACGAAGTGGTGCCCTATAATCCTCACCTTTACAAAATGCTTTCCATTGGCAAAAAACCGCATGATGACTTTCTAAGTATTTTACTTCACAATACTTACTTTCATATATTGCCCTGCCTCTATTCATATTTTCCAAAAGTGCTCCGACTATCTCATTAAATCGATTGAATACAATGGAAAGATGCCCTTCATTCGGGAATACGGTCAATGTTGCATTTGTTAGTTTGGCTGCAACTTTTTGAGCCATTTCCACCGGCACACCTCTGTCTTTTTCACCATGCCATAGATTAATGGGAAAGAAAGCTATATCATCAAGTGTAAATCCCCAAGGTTTTGCAAATACAAGTATGCCGTCATGGGCTACACCTTTGGAGCCTTGCCTGAATGATTCTCTAAAAGGTTCCAGCAAAACCTGTTTTATGGTTTTGTCATTCAATAATTCTTTATCCACATCATCCAAAATAAACGTAATGCTTTCCAAAAACTGATCTGCTTTTGCAGGATCCTGGCTAAAACGTCCTTGATAGAACCAAAAAAGAGGTCTGATGAGCCATGGTAGATTCTGGGCAATAAGAATGGTAGTTCGGCTCTCTTTTGCCATACCATCTATACCAAATTCCAATACAGGAGCTATACCTGAGACAATATCGCAGGATATGATCCTGTGAGGTATGCTATAGATGCAGGCATATACATAAGCTGCACCTGCCGAGATACCCATCACCGAAAACCTGTCTATACCGAGTGCATCTGCCAAATGCACAATATCTTCTACAAAATCCGATATTTTACGATCTTTCTGAAAAGTTGAGAGTCCTATGCCGGGTCTGTCAACCCCGATAAACCTTATGCCTGCTTTCAGCATTTCATCATGCACTATGTTCACTTCCAGTCTTGAACTGCTCAAACCGTGAAAAAGAAAAAGAGGACTACCGTTCAAGTCACCTGCTTGAGCATATCCAAGTATCCTTCCATCAGGCAATGTGATGGTTTGGTTCAATGCCTCTATGATCATTTTCAGCCTTTTGGGAAATCATTTATTCAAGATACTACCCAATTTTAGATAAAATATGTCAAAGGAGACACAATGAATGATGAACACAAAAACAACCCGCTGCACGGTATAACCCTCAAGACACTTTTAAATGAACTGGTAGAGTATTATGGGTGGGAAACACTGTCAGAATTTGTGAATATTCATTGTTTTCAGAATAATCCTTCTATAAACTCTTGTTTGAAATTTTTAAGAAAAACACCTTGGGCAAGGGAGAAAGTAGAAAAAGTCTATCTTGCCATGAAAAAAAACAACCATTAAAAATTGTAAAGCCCTGAACCAATCACTTTATATACTATAGGCTTCTCAAACTTATCATCCATTCGTACTCCGCCTATGATGCCAACAGGGTGTTGAGAGTATCTAGCAGCCTCAAGAAGCGCTTTTCCGCCTACATTCGCTTCGGACTTCGTATTTGTAACCCTGAATGCTCCCAGCCCTATATAATCCAAATGTAGACTATTTGCTTCTACTATCTCTTTTTTATTATGCGTGGAGAGCCCAAGGACCTTGCTTCCGATTTTGTCTCGAATAAGCGATACTGCCTCTTTGAGATTCATAGAATATTGTCGTATATCCTCTTGCCCGATATGCAGGCCATCTGCATATTGAATGAGTTCTATCGTATCATTAATGATAAGCGTTCCCTTGTAGTGCTCGCGAATAAAAAGCATATCCGCTTTTTTCTCTTCCAAAGAGCCTTGCTTATTGCGGTATTGGAGTATAGGAATATTGTTGAAAGTATTGATATGTTGAAGGAGTTCAGATAAAGAAACCTTTTTTGCCTGAAGTGTTTCTTTATCTACCAAAGCATAAACCATGTGAAGAAATCAACTATGCATCTTCATTCAATGGTTCAACATCTGATTCAAAATCTGTTTTTCGTCTTTTAGGTACAGGCCTATTCACAACTGAAGCATCTTTAGTAAAAAGAGCAAGCAGATCAGCCAATGTATGATGCATATCCCCACGATTTACGATCATATCTATAAGCCCGTGTTCCAGCAGGAACTCTGAACGCTGAAAACCTTCCGGAAGGTCTACCCCGACCGTCTGCTTAATAACTCTTTGTCCGGCAAACCCGATCAGTGCACCGGGTTCAGCCATAATGATATCACCAAGCATTGCAAATGATGCAGAAACACCACCCATGGTAGGGTCTGTTAAAATAGAGATGAAAGGAAGCCCTTTATGGTGCAGTCTGTTAAGTGCTGCGGAAGTCTTGCTCATCTGCAAAAGCGAGTAAGTACTTTCCTGCATTCTTGCTCCGCCTGAAGCAGATACGATGATCACACCACACTCTTTTTCAATGGCTCTGTCAACAGCACGTACGATCTTCTCACCTTCAACGGAACCTAAACTTCCGCCCATAAAAGCAAAATCAAAAACGACCAACTCTACAGGTGTTCCTTCAACAGTACAGGAACCGCTCATTACAGAAGAGGTCTTTCCGGTTTTTGCTTTAGCTTCTTCCAGACGCTTTTTATAAGATTTTTTGTCTGAGAATTTTAACGGGTCAACAGGAGCTAACGTACTATCATGTTCTACAAAACTTCCTTCATCCACAATAGAAGCTATACGTTTTTCGGCATTGATTCGGAAATGATGGTTACACTTCGGACAAACATTCTGCTGTGCTTCAACTTCTTTATAGTACATCAATGAATTACATTTTGGACACTTGATCCACTGGTTTGGTGTCTCATGCTTTACTTCATCTTTTTTAAATAAATTTCCGAACATCTTCACTCCTCAATCATTCTCATTTAATTTTTTTATTAGTGTTTCAATTTTATGAGCTATATTACTGTCTTTTGAAACTATAACATAATCCTCTTCAACAATTACTTCAAGGCCTTCACAAAGTCCCAAACCTGCAACAAGATCGTAAATACGGAACTTTCCCATAAAAAGAACATAATTTACAGATCGCGCATAAGCCAAAGACAATGCAATGGCGCCAGGAGATCTGAATTTAAGCTTCTCACGATCCAGTGCTGCAACCAATTCAGGGTTGGCATAGGCTTTTTCAAAAAGCCCTATTTCCGCATGAGGTGCAGCATAGGGTAAATGAAATTCGGAAGAAAAAAGTTTACCCTGCAGTACCTCGGAACTATTGGATTTAAAGAAAATATCTCCTGTAGCAAGATTACACACGACAGCTGCATCCAAGACACCTTCAGGGTTGATCTTGGCAACAGAAGTCCCGTAAAAAGGAAATAGAGAAAGGGCATTTGCACTTCCGTCTATAGGGTCAATGATGATCTTAGCATCACCCTCTCCCAAAATACCTGATTCTTCGGATTCGATCTGTCCAAAAGAGGATAAATATCTCACAAAGATCTCTTCAGCAAAAAGATCAAGCCTGGAACTCACATCTCCACCTGCACCAACCACTGTTTTTTCAAACCAGGAGGTATCAAAACCATTCTTTATAGCTGCAGCTATCTTTTCATTGGCTTTGATGCAGGCTTTTATAAAGTCTGTCATTTAACTATTTTGTTAACATCTTGACCATTGCTTTGGCTGCATCACGTCCGTCACGCGCAGCCGTTACAACCAAGTCTGCACCACGATGACAGTCGCCACCGGCATAAATACCTGCCTGAGTCGTTTGATAATTCTCATCTACCAGAACACCGCCCCATTTATCTGTTTCTATGCCGTTGCTGGAGAAGAACGGATATTCAACAGTATCAAACCCTAATGCAAATATAACCACATCGGCAGCTACATTATATTCACTTCCGGCTATCTCTTCAACCCGTTGTCTTCCTGAACTGTCCGGCTCTCCAAGTTTAGTCTTGATCATCTCAACGGCAATCACTTCACCCTTATCATTGGTGACAAGTGACTTAGGAGAAACATAGAATTCAAACTCAACACCCTCTTCTTTGGCATTGACATACTCTTTTCTACTCCCGGGCATATTGTGTGCATCACGTCTGTAAAGACATTTTACCGATCTTGCTTTTTCACGCAAAGAGGTACGCACACAGTCCATTGCAGTATCTCCACCGCCGATGACCACAACATTTTTATCTTTAACATCGATATGCTTTTCTCTGGGTTCTTCAAATATCTTCTTTTGAATGTCTACCAGGAATTCCATTGCCAAGTGCACATTGGGAGCATCTTCGCCTGTAAGTCCTGATTTTCTGCCTTTTATTGCACCCACACCGATGAATACTGCATCAAAATCTTCTGTAAGCTCATCAAAGGTCTTGTCTTTTCCTATCTCTACATTCAGGTGAAATACTGCACCGGCTTCTTCAAGGAATTTTACCCTTCTTGCAACTACATGTTTGTCGAGTTTAAAGCCGGGTATCCCGTAAGTAAGAAGACCTCCTGCTCTTGCCTGCTTATCGAATATTTCCACATCGATACCTTCTCTAAGCAAGAATGTTGCAGCAGAAAGACCTGCAGGACCGGCACCGATGACCGCTACCTTTTTCCCTATTTTTTCTTGTGAGAACTTAGGCTTGAAACCTTTTTTGAATCCTTCTTCATTCACAAAAGTCTCTACAGATCCAATAGTGATCGCACCGTACCCGTCATTCAGTGTACAGGAACCTTCACACAATCTGTCATGAGGGCAGATACGTCCCATGACTTCCGGGAAAGGAGAAGTCTCGTTGGAAAGTTCAAATGCAAACTCCAGATCATTATTTGCCGTTGCTTTAAGCCATTGGGGAATTAGGTTGTGAAGCGGACATCCGTTATGACAGTACGGATCACCGCACTGTATACATCTGTCTGACTGTTCACTTCCTTTTACCGGCTTGAAGACTTCATAGATCTCATCAAAATCTTTGGTTCTCTCAACTACATCCCTTTTTTTTGCGTCAATACGCTCTAAATCAAAAAATCTTAACATCTTATTCACCTTCCTCAATTTTCAAAGGACCTTTCATATCTTTTGGTCTTACCGTCCAGAAGTTCCTGATCTCTACTCTAAAGTTGTCCAATATTGTTCTTGCTACAGCACTTTTTGTCTCTTTATAGTAATCTTTAAGCAGTTTTTTGAGGTAATATCTTTCGATATCCGTATCTTCCGTATCGATACGTCTTGCCTCAACAAGCTCCTGGTTCACATTTTCCACGAATTCATGCTCTACATCATAGACGAAGGCAACGCCACCGGTCATACCTGCACCGAAATTTACCCCTGTCTTACCAAGGATGACCACGGCACCGCCTGTCATATATTCACAAGGGTGGTCTCCTGTACCTTCTACAATAGCTACTGCTCCGGAATTACGTACACCGAAACGTTCACCTACCTGGCCGTTCACATAAAGTTTACCGCCTGTTGCTCCGTAAAGACAGGTGTTTCCTCCCAGGGAGAAGTCTGCACCGTTCTTGTCTGCTGTGATGATGATGCGCCCACCGTTCATCCCTTTACCGATATAGTCATTTCCTGCACCATTTACATGAATGCTCACACCGTTACAGAGGAATGCACCCAGTGACTGGCCTGCTGTACCGGTAAGTCTGAGATCGATCGTACCTTCAGGAAGCCCTTTGTCCCCATAATACTTTGCGATCTCACCGGAGATACGTGTACCAAAACTTCTGTTCAGGTTGGTGATCTTCTTTTCAAGAACGATCGGATCGTTTGGATTTTTTATCGCAGGCATCAACTCTTCAAGTATCTCCTGTTCATATTCGTTCTTGTCATAGGGTTCATTGAACGCTACCTGGCGAGTATTGACACCATCGAGCTTATAGAGAAGATTCTCAAATGAGAATTTCTTCGCAAATTCATCATCGATCACTTCGAGAAGATCATTTCTACCAATGATCTCTTCAAGAGAAGTATACCCCAAAGAGGCAAGGATCTCACGTACATCTTCTGCTAACAGCGTAAAGTAATTGATCACTCTTTGAACTGTACCTTCGTAGTGTTCTCTAAGCTTCTCTTCCTGTGTTGCAATACCCACGGAACATCTGTTCAAGTGACAGATACGAAGGATCTTACATCCAACTACCGTCAATGCCCCTGTACCGAAAGCATAAGATTCTGCACCGAAGATCGCAGCTTTTACAACATCCAGGCCTGTTTTAAGACCACCGTCTGTCTCTACTTCCACCTGTCCTCTAAGATTATTGGCTTTGAGTGCATTATGCGCTTCTATCAGTCCAAGCTCCCAAGGGTTACCAGCAAACTTGATGGAACCAATAGGTGCCGCACCCGTACCACCGTCAGCCCCCGAGATAATGATCTTGTCCGCATACGCTTTGGCTACACCCGCAGCGATCGTACCGACACCTGCTGTCGATACAAGCTTCACCGCGATTCTTGCTTCCGGGTTGATCTGTTTAAGATCAAAAATAAGCTGAGCAAGATCTTCGATCGAATAAATATCGTGGTGCGGCGGAGGCGAGATAAGTGTCACACCTTCCATTGTATGTCTGAGTCTTGCGATCAGCGGGCTGACCTTGTGTCCGGGAAGCTGGCCGCCCTCGCCAGGTTTTGCACCTTGTGCCACTTTGATCTGAAGTTCTTCAGCCGAACGAAGATACTCAGGCGTCACACCAAAACGCCCTGAAGCGATCTGTTTTATCTTGGAGTTTTTGATGGTACCGTACCGTACTTTATCTTCTCCACCTTCTCCGGAATTCGACTTGCCGCCAATGGTATTCATTGCTTCAGCAAGGCACTCATGTGCTTCAGGAGAGATGGATCCCAGACTCATTGCTGCGGTTGAGAATCGTTTGAAGATCTCAGAAAGAGGTTCTACTTTTTCTACAGCAATAGGCTGTCTGTCACTTTTCAATACGAAGAAATCACGAATAAATTTTTTGTCTCTTCCATCCACCAATTCTTTAAGATGTGCATAGTCCTCTTTTTTTCCTGATACTGCAAGTTTATGGATCGCATGTACCGTTGCAGGAGCAAAATCATGAAACTCTCCTCCGCTTAAGTATTTATAGAATCCTCCTATATTAAGCGGGAAGATCCTATTGACTGTCTCTTTTGCATAAGCATCATCATGTGCTTTTGTGATGCGCTCTTCAATATCTTCATAGCCAAGTCCCGGAAGCATGACCCGTGCCCCTGTAAAACACTCTGAAACGATCTCTTCGCTCAAACCAAGCACATCAAAGAGTTTTGAGTTTCTATAACTTGAAATTGTTGCAATACCCATTTTCGACATGATCTTTAAAAGTCCTGCATTAATGGATTTACGTATTTTCTTCAATACCGGCGCAAGATTGACGTTTTCATTTTGTCTGTGTTTCATTGCGGCAACTGACTGATAAAGCATATGCGGATAGATCGCTGCTGCACCAAATCCTATCATACATGCTGCCATGTGAGAATCATAAACTTCACCCGTAGCTGCGACAATACTTATCAAATGACGTTCACCCTCTTCAAGTAAGGCCTGGTTCAAACGGCCTACGACCATAAGCATCGGCATTACTTTGGTATTGGCATCCAATGCCCTGTCATCAAGTATCACTGTTCTGACACCTTCATTTTTTACATCCGAGATAATAGTTTCTACCAAAGTGGAAAGTGTACCTCTAAGGTCTGACACAAACGTTGTTTCATAGGTTCTTGCTTTGTAACATGCATCATATCTAGGATCTTTTTCATTTCCGAATGCTTTCAGCAATTCCAGTTTTTCCAATGAAAGGATAGGGGAAACCGTTTTCAGTCTTTTTGCATGTTCTGCATCATCTGTCAGGATATTTCTGATCTCACCGAACCCGGTATTGAGACTCATGACCACTTTTTCACGGATAGGATCTATCGGCGGGTTTGTCACCTGTGCGAACTTCTGCTTAAAGAAGTCAGAGAAATTTCTCTGTTTTTCTGAGAATGCAGCCAATGGCGTATCATCACCCATGGAAGCAGTCGCCTCTTTACCTTCTTTTGCCATCGGTTCAAAAACCTGTTCTATGACTTCAAGTGTAATGTTAAAGAAACGTTGTTTGGCTTCCATTTCTGTTTTTTCTGGGATGTCAATATTTGAGAACGGATCTTGCATATGTTCCTGAAGATAGACCATGTTGTCGTTGAGCCATTTGTCATAAGGGTCCCTGTTCTTCAAATACTCATTGATATCGTCATTCTTAAGTACTTTTCCATATTTCAGATCCACACCCATCATCTCGCCTGACTGTAATCTTCCTCTTTCTACAATCTCGTCTTCTGGCGTTTGAAGTACGCCATATTCAGAAGAAATAAGAAGTCTGTTGTCTGTAGTAATGATATATTTTGAAGGCCTGAGACCATTTCGGTCCAAAACACAGCCAATGTAACGGCCATCTGTCATACTTACGGCAGCCGGACCGTCCCATGGTTCAAAACAGGTACTTGCATATTCATAAAAAGCTCTCAGTTGTGCATCCATATGCGGTGCATTCTGCCAAGGTGCAGGCAGGATCGATCTTGCAGCTTTAAAGAAATCTACATTATTTACACGCAAGAATTCGAAGAAATTGTCCAAACTTGCCGAGTCAGACATTTGTGACTGTATGATAGGTACAAGCCTTTTCATTTCTTCATCAGAAAAGACATCACTTTTCAGGGCTTCAGCTTTAGCTGCTACATTGAAACGGTTGGCTGTAACAGAGTTGATCTCACCGTTATGTGCGATGGTTCTGAATGGTTGTGCAAGTCTCCACTCCGGTAGTGTATTGGTAGAGAATCTCTGGTGAAAAAGACAAAAAGAGATCTCAAAATCTTCATTTCCGAGATCCTGATAGAACTCTTTGATGTGCGTTGGCATCACTAGTCCCTTATAAGATACTACCGAAGTAGAGAATGATGGAATATAGAAGTCTCTGTCATCTGAAATTCTTGCTTCTATCTCCTTGCGGGAAAGATAAACCAAGGCATCAAACCTTCTTGCTCCCATGATCGAATTTGGTGCTACAAACATCTGTCTGATATTTGGAAGGGAGGCAAGTGCCTGCTCACCAAGTGCCTCTGTGTCTACCGGTACAGTACGCGCATAGACCACTTTAAGATCATTATTCTCACATACCTCTTTGATCACATCAAAATCTTTTTCATTTTTGGAGAAAACCATTGCCACTGCATATAGATCAGGGAGTGTAATACCCTCTTTTTTCGCTACTTTTGCAAAGAATTTTCTAGGAATAGAGAGAAGAAGCCCTGAGCCGTCTCCCGTCTTTCCGTCTGCTGCTATAGCTCCTCTGTGCATCATACGCGACAGTGATGTAACGGCATCTTCCAAATTTCTATGTGATGGAATATTGTCGATGGAAGCAAGTAATCCAAACCCACAATTATCCTTGAACGAGGTAAATAAATCTCTCATAAGCCAACCTTTAATTAAATTTCGCTAGGGTTACGCAAATCACCCTATAAATGGGGTCGATTATACTAAAAAGGTGGTTAAAAAGAGATGAAAGGATTCGTACTGGGACTTCGTAAAGCCAAGAACGAAGACAGTATCGCCCTTATATTAAGCAACAAAGATATACGAACCTATTACCGTTTTTTTGGTGCAAGGCACTCTATTTTACAGCTTGGAAACCTCATCGACTTTGAAGTGGAAGGAGAAGGCAGCAGCTTTCTTCCAAGGCTTCGTTCCCTCTCACACATCGGTTTCCCATGGATCTTCAATAAAAACAGACTTCTGCTTTGGCACAATTTCATCAAACGTTTTGAACCTCATCTCAAAGATGCCCATGAAATAGACTCGTTTTATTTTGACCTGCTTCTCAATGCAGCCAAGAAATGGGATAGACAAAACCCAAAACGTATCGTATGTGAAAGTTATATTGAACTTTTAGACTATGAAGGAAGACTCTACCCCCAACAGAACTGCTATATTTGCGAGCAGCCCATTGGAGAAGACATAGCCCTTATGCAGGCATTTAAACCGGCGCATCCTTCATGCATCTACAGTTCTGCCCTGCCTACAAAAAAAATATTAGATTTTTTTGAAAGTAAAAAAACCATATTCCTTGAAGACTATGAAGTAGATCATCTATTTGAGATCATCATGAAAGGATTATAGGTTTACTTAGTCAGATATTCTATATACTCTTGCTCGGAAAGCGGTTTGGAGAAAAGATATCCCTGATAAATATCACATCCTTTTTTCAAAAGGTATTCACGTTGATATTCATGTTCGACACCTTCAGCAATAACCAGCATATTGAGTGTTTTTCCCATAGCAATGATCGTATCCAAAAGTGTGTTCTGTGTCCCGTCTTTTGATATCGCATCAACAAAGGCTTTATCTATCTTCAAAGTATCTATAGAAAGTTTATCCAAATAGGCAAGTGTTGAATACCCGGTACCAAAATCATCTAAAGCAATCCCCACGTTCAAAGATTTGATCTGCTTGAGCTTGTAAGCCATTTCTTCTTTATTCTCCATCATGATACTTTCGGTAAGTTCGATCAATAATTGACTTCCGTCTATTCCCGTATCTGTTATTGCCTTTTCCAGTATCTGATACATAGGTTCATGCTGAAACTGTCTGACAGAGATATTAATGGATAATTTTGGTTTTTTGTTCGAATTGACATTATTGAATCGGGTAATAGCCTGGCATGCCTCTTCAATGATCCATCGACCCAGTTTCAGAATGAATCCGGTGTTTTCCGCCAGGGTAATAAACTTATCGGGATTAATCAGTCCTAACTCCGGATGTCTCCAACGTATAAGTGCTTCAGCTGAGACGATCTCATTATTGGATAACCATGCTTTTGGCTGAAAATACAATAAGAATTCTTTTTTCTCCAATGCATTGGACATATCCTGTATTAATTTCATTTCTGTATGCACAGAGACATTGAATTCTTCTTTAAAAAAGGTAAAATTGTCCCGTCCCAGTTTTTTTGATTGGTACATGGCAATATCTGCATTCTTCATCAGATCAATAGAGTTTTTCCCATCATCAGGATAAAGGGCGATCCCCATACTTGCCGAGACTCTCAATTCATAATTCCTCACTGTCCAAGGCTTCCGTACAAGTTTCATGATCCTATGAATAGCAAGCGTCAGATTGATACTGTCCAGATCATCTAAAATAATAATGAATTCATCTCCTCCCACACGGGCAAAGATATCGTTTTCCCTAAGTGATTGGGCAACACTTTCTGCGATCTGCTGCAGTAAACTGTCACCAATATCGTGTCCTAACGTGTCATTGATATGTTTAAAATGATCAAGGTCCAAAAAAAGCAGTGCAAAGCGTTGCTCTTTTCCATAATGATCAAAAAGCAATTTTTCCATCAATATTTCTAAATGTAATCGGTTGGATATACCTGTCAACGTATCAAAATGCAACATATCAGAGATCTTTTTTCTTGTTTTCACCTCTTTGCTCACATCTCTTAAAATACCCTCAATGGACTCTATTTTACCTTCCACATTCAATATAGGGAACTCTCTAAGCTCAAGATAGCGCATCGAACCATTTTTATGTTTTAGCTTTAATTCAGACGGCATGATGTCTTTTTGATCTATGGGTCTATCCGGATCTTCAATATCCATCGCTTTCACAAATACATCACTGTAACGTTCTATGAATTCATCAGGTGCATAGCCGAGTATCTCTTTTACAGACTCACTTACCGAAGTAAATCTGCCATCGGAATCTTTGGTATAAAAAAAGTAATAGGGTTGAAGATTTGAAATAAGTTTATGATATTTTTCCTCACTGCGGGCCAACTTATTTCTTGCATTATCTTTAAATGTTCTATAGAGTATTTGCATTCTTTCGGAAGAGACCTCCAGGGTATCTTCGCAAAGTTTACAGTTTTCATCTGCCGTCTTATATGTATCATTAATCGCATCAATCAATGCTTCGGTCTGTTCCCGGGTAAGTGAACCCTGCTCATCATACCCTATCTTTTTTAATTGATATTGTAAAAGTTCATGCATTTTCAGCAGCCGATATCATTAAACCATGCAGGGAAAGATGTTTCATCATTTATGCCTTTTTCACAAACTCCTGCTTAAGTTTGATGGCACCGACACCAGGTACTTTACAGTCGATATTGTGACCGTCGCTACCTTCGACGAGACGGATACCCTTGATCTTGGTACCGACTTTGATCCCACCGCTGCTTCCTTTTACCTTAAGGTCTTTGATAACTGTGACCGTATCACCGTCCTGAAGTATATTGCCGTTGGCATCTCTTACTACCAGTCCTTCCTCAGCTTGGGCTGCTGCATCCTTGCTCCACTCATACCCACACTCTGGACAGATATAGAGATTACCGTCCTCATAGGTATATTCGCTGCCGCATTTTGGACAATTAGGGATATTTTCCATCGTTTTTCCTTCATATCATTAAATCTTGAAATTTATTTTACTCTTTTTTTGATTAATAATGGTATCAAAGACTATAAGGAGTAGCAATGTTTGGATCTAAGGAGATTATCCCTCTGCCCAAAGAGGGATAAAAATCAGAATGTATATTTTATATTGGCATAGACATAACGTCCGGGTTCATTCATGAGCATCACATCTTCATCTCCACCGCCTGCGATCAGTGTCAGATCTTTGTAGGTATTTGAAACTGCATAGGTTTTATCAAAAACATTATCTACACCCAGTGTCAATTCAAAATTCTTACCGAATGTTTTTGTGCCTTTTATGTTAAGTACGGTATAACTGTCTAAGGGCTGCTCACCGTTGTCTGCATCAAATTTACTCCATTTTGCTCCATATATCCCTTCGGCTTTAAAATTCAGACTCTCATCATAATCATAATTGAGTGCCAAATTAAGCTTCAATGGTGGGATCTCAGCAAGGTCTTTGTCGTTCTGCAACATAAGTGCATCTTTCTTTTTACCTCTTTGGTAAGAAAGTCCGTAATCAAAATAAATGGATTCAGTAGCAATATAGGTTCCTGAAACATCCAGACCCCAGATCGTTGCATCTACATTTTCAAAGCGTTTCGTTGTAGCATTGTAAGCAATGTGGTCTTTCAGATCACTATAGAAAAATTTACTCTTTAGCGTAAAGTCCTTCCACATATACTCTGCACCCATATCAAACTCTCTGTTTTGTACTTTATTGAGATCATTGTTTCCTATTTCAGTACCCGTTGGTCCTTTTGAATGGAAATAAAGCTCTCTTCCATCCGGTACACGGGAGGAGACACCTACCCCTGCAAAATATTTACTGGATTTATCAGCATGATACACCGCATACATATTTCCATTCAATCCATCATAGCTGTTATCTTTCACCCCTGGTCTGGCGGTAGAGATATCTGTATTGTCATAACGCAGACCAAAATTGAATTCCCATTTATCTATGCTGATCTTATCTTTGGCAAAGAAAGCAATATTTTTAGTATCAGCATCCCAGATACTATGGAAATTTGGGTGTCCTGCATTTGGAAACGGATTACCATTTTTATAATATGCCCCATCCCAGTTTCGTTTACTGTAATCAAGACCCAATGTAAGCGCATGGTTGCTCAACTCAAATTCATTTTTAAGTTTGGCACCTTGCATTTTTGTTGTAAGCCAATGCTTTATCACACCTTTAGCGGCAGTAGATTTTCTATATTGGTTACTCATAGGGTGGTCTACCTCTGACTGATAGGCGCTCAGTGTGAGTTTTTTGGAATACTTTCCAAGGTCTTTGAGTCTGTAAGTTAAATTATAGATATCACCATCGTCATAATCTGCATCCATCGGAGTATTGGGGTACAACACATCATCACTCTTATCTTTCGTATAACTCAGTTCAAGTGATTGGGTATCGGTAATATCCCAAAACATTTTAGCCAGCACTGTTTTTTTGGTAAAAGCATCCATATCCCTATATAGAGGCAGATATCCCATTCCACCTGTTCCGGGATGCGTAGCGATATAACGGTCTTGCTGCTGAGCAAAAGTATCTCCATTGCCGTCTTCGTATTGTCCTCCCTGCTCATAAGAGGTAGAAAGCAGGAATCTTACAGCATCTGTACCACCCGAAAGTGTAAATGCGCCTTTCTTGTAATCAAAACTCCCTACATTTAAAGAAAGTTCTCCGGAAAATTCTTTTTTTGGTTTTTTCGTATGTATCTTCACATCCGCAGAAAGTGATCCAAAATCCTCTACATTGAAGGGTCCCTCATTCAACTCAATATAATCAATATTGTTGGTAAGCACATGGGAGACCGGTGGATCCATTCGGTTCGGACATGCTCCACAGATCTTAGCCCCGTCTATGGTTACATTGATATTGTCTTTTTTCTGTCCCCTGACAATCACATCATTGGCGATCCCTGATCGTCTCACCAATGAGACACTCGGGCTCTGCTTGAAAAGTGCCTCTGCCAAGTCAGCCGACTTGATATCTTCTCCACTGATATCCTTAACCACTTCTGTATCTAGTTTGGATTCCACATCTATGGTTCCCAAATCAACCGGTGCTGCGTGTAACGATACAGCACAAATACATGAAAGGCATATCCCCTTTTTTATATTGATCACCCTAACTCCTCCAAATTGTTTAGAGTATTGTTACATGCTACTGTTAATTTTGTGTTAAACCCAAATGAATCTTATCGAAGTTGGTAACGAAGTGAGAGATTTACTGTTGTAGGCAGAGAAAAAGGTGCATTTTTTGTACTTATAGGAAAAGCGCTCTTTATAGCAGATCGCGCGGAGTTGTGGAATACTTTTGGACCACTCATAGAAATATTGCCCACCTTACCATTAGCCAAAATAGTAAACCTCACTTTTACAATACCTTGCATCCCTCTTCTTTGGGCAATACGCGGATAACTTTTGGCACGGTTTATTTTAGCTCTGAGTCTTGCTAAAAACTGGCTTTTTTTAGCCAGGTTTGCTCTACTTGGTGCTGATTGTGCCGTGACTTTTTTATGAACACGCTTTTTAACGATTTTTTTGCCGGTTTTCTTTTTTCTCTTTTTCTTGACAGGCTTCTTTTTCTTCGGTACAGGTTTTTTAACTGCCTTTTTTACAATAGGTTTAGGTTTTTCTATAGGCTTTATGATCACAGGTTCAGGAGGTAAGGGCTCAGGTTCTATAACTTCAGGTTCCGGTTCAGCCTCAGGCTCGACCACCTCTTCAGGTTCCAGTTCAGGCTCAGGCTCCGCTTCAACAACAGGTTCAATAATTTTAGGTTCAGGGGGGACAAATTCATTAAGCGCAAGGGTGATGATCTTTTCTTGAGGCTTTTGCTCTACTGTAAAGTGTTGATTTTCAATAAAAACAAAATAGCCGGCAATGGCCAAAAGATAAAAGAGTGTTGTCAGTAAAAAAGATACTTTATACCGATGTTTTTGCACAACAACCCTTTTAACTGTTTTTCAAGGGGGTGAACGAAGTATATCTTGCTTGTGTTAATTCTCTGTTAAGAGAAATAAAAAATTACTGTTTTGTCACAATAGAGATATTTTCAAACCCTTTCTCTTTCATAAAATCAATCACATCTACAAAATAATGAAATGCCGTCTCTTTGTCTGTATGAAGCGACACTTCATCTTTTTTGGGATCAAGCTTTCCCAATTTCTGCTTTACTGTATCCAAAGAGAGGTTCTCTTTATCAAAAAAATATTGCCCCTCTTTGTCTATGGCAAGGACTATACTCTTAGTATCTTCTTTTTTCTGGCTGCTTGCCGTAGGAAGGTCCACCTTTATAGTTTTGTTCGTTACAAACGTCGCTGTTGCCAAAACGATGACCAGCAGTACCAGTACAATATCGATGAACGGGACGACATTCATTTTGTCAAAGCGTTCGCGTCTCATACCTTTGTTTGTCCTTTATCATTCATCACTTCCCATTGTGCAAGCAGTCTGTCTACTTTGGTAAGCAGTGCATTATAAATGACTGTTGCAGGAATAGCCACAACCAGACCTGCTGCTGTCGCCTTGAGAGCAAGAGCCAAATGCTTCATGATCTCTCCGGGGTTGATCGTATCTTGCTGGTCCCCAATGATATAAAAAGTAAGGATGATCGCAAGTACTGTACCCAAAAGGCCGATAAAAGGAGCGTTTGAGCCAATAGAAGCAATGGCAGAAAGATGCTTACTCAGATCAAGTTCCAACTCTTTTTCATGACTATAATTTTCAAGTTTCACGCTACGGTAATAAAGCACTCTCTCTATGGCAAAAACAAAGGTAATAAAACTCAAAAACACGAGTAATCCTATGATCCCGTAATCTACTATATCTTTTAACTGTTCTATGGGCATTTTTCTTCTTTTAGGTAAATGTGTATTGGATTATAATGGAAAATAGATTATAAAGTATTAATATATCTATCAAACCTTCTGATTAATCTGCTAATTTCAATCTGGCTAACAATCCTGCTGTTGTAGTATAGCCTACCTCAGTGAATTTTAACCTGCCTTGGGCATCGTAAATGAACGTTGTAGGAAAGGCTTGCACTTTGAACGCTTCTGTCCATTTGCCATCTGCATCGTTCAATACTTTAAATGTCAATCCTTTCTCTTGAAGAAAGTCGTTGATATTTGCATCATCTCCAGAATTGACAGCTATAGTTAATACTTCGTATGTCTTCGATACAGTCTCTATGTTAGGCGCTTCCAGTTTGCAGGCAGGACACCAGGTTGCCCAGAAATGGATAAGCAGAGGTTTGTTTTTTTTCACTTTAAATTGACTACCCTCAAGCAGTACTGCTTCTATCTTGGGAAGTTGTGTTGTAGCAAGTTCAGGTTTACGGATATAGCTTATAATATTACTTAATATAAATAAAAGTATTGCTGCTGTTAAGATCTCTTTGAACATTGATCTTATATTCCATTTACGACTTGGCATTTTCTGTCTCCCTGTACTGTATTTTTATGCCAAGCGTCATACATTCAGCCTTTTAAGTACCTGTTCCAGTCGTCCTGTGTACGTGCCGCCATAAAGTGCCACATGTACCAAAAGCGGATATATCTGATAGAGTGGTACTTTCGTTTCATAAAAGTCACTACTTAACGGATGTACCTTTTCATAGGCATCAAAAAATGTCTCGGTAAAGGTATTGAACATCAAAATGAAAGCCAACTCCATCTCCCTGTCTCCAAAATAGATAGCCGGATCGATCAGGACAGCACCGTTCATATTAAATAGTATATTACCAGCCCACAGGTCCCCGTGCAGCAAGGAAGGTGTGATGCTGTTCATGTCAATTCGTTTATATAGATCACGGCACAAACCCTCTAGCCTATCTACCATCTGCTTATTTATCTGCCCTTTATCATAACAGATTCTGGACATAGGCATGATACGCATTTGCCCAAGGAAAAGTCCCCAGTTGTATTGGGTCTGTTCATTATGTTGCATAAAAGATGCGATGGTCGTATCATAATAGTACCCATACATTCTACTCTCGTTGGTCACTGAGTGCAGATCTGACAATACTTTGGCCGCAGCTAGCTCTTCTGCTTGTTTGCCTAAGCTTTTTTCTTCTATGAATTCTAAAACAAGATAGGTTTCCGAAGATGCATAGACTTTGGGAACAGGTATGCCATATTTATTAATATCTTGGAGCATCCTTGCTTCTACCTGAAGCCTGTTTGAGGGTTGTGAGGTTTTCAGTATATAGTTTTCATCTGCTGTTCGGATCTTATAGATGTCCCCTAGCTGCCCCTGGGTAAAAAAGTCTACAGATAGAACTTCTTTACCTGATTGACCGGAGAGATGCCGTTTGATTTGCTCCATCTAACCCAGATCCAATCCATCCCAGAATTCATCATAGTCAAGATTCGTCATAGAAGCATCTTCCTCTATGCCTTTTTCTATAAGCTTCTTCTGTTCGTTCTCAAAATACTGCTGCAATGCCTCTTCTATCATGACATTGATATCTTTTTTCAGTATCTCAGAAAATGCCATAAGGTCATCCAGGGTACTTTGTTTAAATTCTATTTTTATATTTTGTTCCATGTTGTATTTTACTGTAAGAAATCTGTTGTCTTCTTTTTTAAACAATACGAAGATTTGGTTATACTGTTAATAATAACTACACAAAGGGAGAGTATGGTAAGTGCGGAAACATTAATTGAAGAAGCATATAAAGTAGCTGGTGAATATACGCTAAGCCGTGATGATTTTATTGCAGGAGCGGTCGGTGCTGCCCTTTTGACTACAAAAGGAAATATTTATACCGGTATCAATATAGAAATAGCCTGCGGGATCGGATTTTGTGCGGAACATTCTGCCATTGCCGAAATGCTAAAAAACCGGGAAACAGAGATCGAGATGATCGTTGCAGTACACACAGACACCATCATAGCTCCATGCGGGAGATGCAGGGAACTCATGTTCCAGATCGACTACAAAAATATAAACACAAAGATCTATTTGTCCAAAGAGAGATATGTGACCCTGGATGAACTGTTGCCTAACCGGTGGGAACCTGCCATCAAAAGTTCTAAAAAACAATCGTCTTCCTCCCTTGCAAAAGAGTAAGAAAAATATAGCTACAATAGCGGATGGAACTTACAGATAAAAATTATGAAAAGATCATCAAGAACAATGAAAAGCCTGTCTTTATAGACTTCTACTCGCCCACCTGCGGACCGTGTCAAATGTTGACACAACTCATAGATGAACGGCTGGAGAAATATGCAGAACAGAACGGTATACCTATAGTCAAATGTGACGTAAGCCGTAACCCTAAACTTGCTTCAGCATTTAAAATAGAGTCCGTTCCTTTCACCATTGTAGTCATGCCAAATGAAAAACTCAAATACCCCGAACTTGGGCTGAAAGATGAAGCCTACTATTTTAATCTCATTGACAAATTGGCTGGAAAAGGGTCGTTCTTTTCTCGCTTGTTTACGTAATGTTAGATTCAATGAGTTAAAGTTCATATAACTTTTTATGTAATCTTCCAAGAAAAAAAACTCTTAACTTATTTCCCAAACACATATATCAACTCAGGAAACAACACGATTATCAAAAGTGCTAAGCCCTGCAACAAAATAAACGGCACTACCCCTTTATAGATATCCTGTGTACTGACCTTATCGCCCGCGGCACCTTTGAGATAGAACAAGGCAAAACCAAAGGGAGGTGTGAGGAATGAAGCCTGCAGGTTCATGGCTATGAGTATCGCAAACCAGATGGGGTCTATGTGGAAACTTGCCACAATAGGTACCAAAATAGGTACGACTACAAAGGCGATCTCTATGAAATCTATGAAGAAACCCAGCAGGAAGATGACAAGCATCGCTATGAGGATGAATGTCCATTTGTCTCCCAGGTCGCCTGCAAAGAACGCTAATGCCATGTCTCCCCCGCCCAGCTCGTTAAATACCAGAGAAAATGCCGTAGCACCTATCAATATCATGAAGATCATTGCTGTGAGTTTGACCGTCTCTATGGAAGCATAACGGACTAACTCAAAGTTAAAGGCTTTGTTGGACATGGCCAAGACAAAAGCACCCACTACACCGATAGCTGCAGATTCCGTAGGAGAGGCGATCCCTGCAAATATAGACCCAAGTACAGCACCTATAAGCAGAAGTGGCGGGATAATGGCTTTAATAGCTTCTTTGGCTACTTTCCCGTACGGTTTGTCTGAAACAATGGCAGGTGCAACATCCTTATTTAAAAACGAGATCACCAAAATATAGACAACATAGAGGACAATAAGCAGCAATCCCGGTACCACTGCCGCTTTAAAGAGATCACCCACAGAGAGATGCATCTGGTCCCCAAGAACAATGAGCACGATGGACGGAGGGATCAACTGCCCCAATGTTCCGCTTGCCGCAATGCTCCCGCTTGCCAATGCCGGGTTGTAGTTGTGTTTTAGCATCAATGGCAGTGCAATAAGACTCATCATCACCACTGAGGCTCCGACGATGCCTGTACTCGCAGCCAGTATCGCCCCCACAAATACCACAGAAATAGCCAAGCCGCCCCTTACCGAACCAAAAAGTTGCCCCATGGAGCTAAGCAGATTCTCTGCCATTTTGGACTTCTCAAGTATGAGCCCCATAAAAATGAAAAGCGGTACCGCCATAAGCGTCACATTTCCCATGATACCGTAGGTTCTGTAAGGAAGCATCTCTAACACCCCCAACCCTACTTCATCCGATATGAGCGCAAAGAAGAGGGCCACTCCGGCAAAGACAAAGGCTACCTGAAATCCTGTCAAAAGCAATACAAATGCCATAGCGAACATAAGATAGACCGGATCAAACCAAAATGCCATACGTTCAAACCATGCTGCATAAACCAACCCGCCTACCAGCAAAACTGTCGCCAACACTTTGACCAAGATACGTTTGTTTTCTAAACTATGATAGGCTTTAAGTATCTCAGAGATTGCCTGAAGCAAAAGTAACACAAAAGCCACAACGAGCATAGCCTTAATCATCCAACGGTTTGCAAGTCCTCCGGGATCGGAAGAGACTTCATGCTGCACATAGCTCTGATACGTCATATCGAACGCATCATTCAAGAACAGAAGTGAAAAAGGGATCAGCAGCAAAAGCATAGAGAGTATCTGCACTACAGCACGCGTATCTGGAGAATAACGCTCAAAAAAAATGTCCACTCGTACATGCTTGTCATGCTTAAGTGCATAACTAAGCCCAAGCAGGAAGATAATATCAAACAGATGCCACTCTACTTCCTGCAATGCTATAGAGCCGGCAGAAAACAGGTAACGCATGGCTGCATCATAGGCTACGAGTAGTGAAAGGATGACCACTAGGATGGCTGCCAGATAGCCTGAGTATTTACTGATACGCTCCAGGTAGTAGGAAAGTTGTATATTCATTGCTCTTCTTCCAACAAATTTTTTTAAATTTTATCTTTTTTGGGATGAGGAGTTGCTTTTCCCGAGAATCTTACCGAGATAAATGCTATAATCAAAGATAAACAAATATCAGGAAAAAAAGTGAAAGAGATAGAAAGAAAATACCTGCTTAAAGATTCCATACTCTCTCTTATACACAATTATACTCCTGAAAAACACAGGATTACCCAGTTTTATACGACCATCACACCTGACAAGGGTGTGCGTTACAGACAAATGGACGATCGTTACTTTAAAACCACAAAACACGGTACCGGCGCTTCCAGAGAGGAAGATGAAGTAGAGATATCTAAAACAAAATTTCATAAAAAGATGAAAGACCGCATCAAAGAACCCGTTAAAAAAGAGCGATACATTTTCAACCTTGAAGGCAAAGAGTACTCCATAGATGTCTTTAAAAAAAACCTCAAAGGGCTTTACTTACTTGAGATAGAATTCCCAAGCATGAAAGCATTTGAACAGTTTGAACCCCCTGACATCCTCAAAGCCCATGTCATCAAAGATGTTAGCTTTGATGAGTCATACAAGAACAAAAACATGGTTTTACACGGGAAACCCCACACGGCCTATGATCTGGATTCCATCTTTACAGAACTTGACAAAAAAAATATCGATGCGCTTGATGCTTACTTCATCTCCAATCTTTCCGATATAGATGCCATTCGGGTTATTTTGTATAAATTTTCTCTGTACATACTCGCTTACAAAAACCGTATCATCCTGAATGACAATACCGAAGAGTTACATCAGTTCAGGGTCTACATTAGGAAATCCAGAGCTTTTTTAAAAGAGTTTGCATTTCTCTTTCCCAAAAAGAGACGCAAGTATTTCAATGAAAACCTGGAAAAATTTGGAACACTGACAAACAAGAAACGTGACCTGGATGTCATCAAAGAGCGCTTAGCGGAACTAGAAGAAGATCATGAGATGATACAGGAAGACATAGTTCAGCAACAAAAGCACGAATATCAAAAAATACAAGCGATGCTAAAGAGTGAAGCCTTTGAAAACTTCTTCCATTCTTATCAAAATGCATTAAAAAATGAAACCTTTGCGGTATCCGACAATTCAGACACCATAGAGCACACAGCAAGAGAAGTCATACACAAACTGTATGCAAAGATCATTACAAAGATAGACGACTTAGAAGAAGAATTTGATGAGAAAAAACTTCACAAGATCAGAATAACTTTTAAAAAGCTCCGCTATCTTCTAGAAGAGTTCCGGCATATTTTTGGCGAAAAGAAGATAGAAAAAATGATCGAACACGGCAAGAAACTCCAAACCTTACTGGGTGATTTCAATGATACGGTCAACCAGATGAAACTGCTGCATGACTATTTTCAAGCCAATAAAAAGCAACTGAGCCATAGTGATGAACTTGAACACAAATTACTGGATAAAACATCAAAGATACAAGAGCAACTCATGACCAAAACAAAGAAAAAACTACATAAATTTAAGAGGAAAAAGCTAAAACTCTAAGCTATTTCCAGTACGTATCAAGTCTAACATTCCATCCTTTACGCCAACGTTCTTCCCCACGTGCGGGTGGTGAATTTTTGATGCGTCTTGAAAGCATTCGACTTGCAGACCTGGCAAAGGCCTTTAATTTATTTGTTTCTTTGTCATCCATGTTCCAAAGCACCTGAAGCAGTCCCCAGCCCTGCCCTTTGTAGCGTTCGCTTTTGAGTGTGCCTTCACCTTTGAAATTGGTATAGTCCAGCAGCACATAAAGTCCTCTCTCATTTACTGTGCCGTCACTGTTATGCATCACTTCATAAAAACGTCTTTTAATGACTTCCCTTTTGTTCTCATCATCAATACTCTCTAGCATTTGAGGCAGCGCTCTGCTTAACCTGTCTGCCATGAACTCAGCCTGGTAAGGCATAGTACGTTTTAGAAAATAAAAAAGCTCCATATACTGTTTGGTTTTTGCTTTTTTAGCAGCGAAAAATACTTCTTTGGTCTGCCAGGGGAAGTCTGTTTCAGGCGTAAGCCATGAAGGCATCTTCACACCTTTTTTCTGCATGAACGCTACCACCATAGGAAAGACTTCCCTAAAACGTTCTGTATGATCTTTAGGGAACCATATGAAGTGCCCAATTCCCAAAGAAGCAAAATCCTCTCCTTTGTTCCACCATATAAGATATCTATCTAACCCTGCACCCTCATTCTGCCATACCTTTTTGGCTATGAAGTCAGCTTGGTTTTGTGTCAGTTTTATCTCATTGCCAAAAAGAGTTGAAAACAGTAAAAAAAACAGTAAAATGGATCTCATTTATACTCCGTTGATTGATTCACCATATAATAGCAAAAATAGATTTACAAGGAAGCTTTTCATGTTTTTCAAACAAACAGTTTTAATGGCTGCACTAAGTATTTTAGTATGGAGTCAACCTATAGATTTAAAAAAACTAAACGGTGCCTGGCATCTGCGTATTATGGACGGCATGGAAGTACGCAAAGCCAGAGCCATCTTGGACTTTGACATAGAAAGAATGAAACTCAGCGGTTTTGACGGATGTAACCGTATAGGAGGAGCTTTACAAAAAAACAGTGAACACAACATGACCGTACCGATGCTCATGGCAACAAAAATGGCATGCAGGGAGCCTATTCACAATTGGGTAAGCCAAAGGTTGCATGAGGCACTTAAAGATGGATTTAATGTGGCTGAAGATAAAAAAAACGGCGTTGAAGGCATCAGCATCAAAAGCCCAAGTCATGAACTCTTTTTTAAGAAAATGGGTAAAACTCCGTAGGGGTAGGTCACCATGCCTGCCCGGAACACAATAAATATCATTTTATCTGTTTATACAGATTTTGAAACCATGGGTCGGCACAGTGACCAACCCCTACAGAATGATATCAATAATATTAGAGGTGCCCTTAAACAAAACTCGGTGCATCATTGGCGAACAAAATGAGATCCCCCGGCTTCGTCTGCTCCACCAACATCGCTTCCATCTCAGCCTTAGAAGCAAGTTTTACAAGCTTATCTGCATCCACATACTCTTTAAAAATGGCATAGTTCAGATCTCCGGTCACCACCACTACATCAAAGACTTCATTGGCACGTTTAGCCACCTGTACATTCAACGCATCATCTACCTCGACAAGCCCCGGAGTGATGACCACTTTTCTACCCTTGTAGGTAGATGCTAAATCAAATGAAGCCATCATACCGTCTATATTCCCGTTGAAAGAGTCGTCCAATATTACTTTGCCGCCTGCATCGATACGTTGAAGCCTGTGATCTACAGGCTTGAGTGTAGAGAGTTGTTTTTGTATCTCTTCATCACTGAGTCCAAGCTCTTTGGCTACCAGTACGGCAGCTGCCAGATTCATGGCATTGAACGCACCCAATATGCTTGCAGAGTAACGTACACCGTTGAGCGTAAAACTTGTAGCATCCAGTGTAGCCTCTACATCTTCTATGAGAAATTCCGGAGCAGGCAGACCTGAGTGGATATCCAAGTTCTCTTTGTTTCCGAAAGTATGTACATTGGACTCAGGTTTTACCATAGCACTCTCGTGTATCCATGCCTCTTTGAGCCTGCCTGTTTGAAGTATCTCCATTTTGGTGTTACGAATGTTCTCCATGGTCTTGAAGTACTCTATATGTGCCGGGCCGATCTTTCCCACCACTACATAGTGAGGATTGACAAACGTAGTGATCTCAGCGATATCACCCTCCCCTCTTGCACCCATCTCGACTACATAGACTTCCGTATCTTCAGGCAGGTCATCGTTGACATCTTTCATCACGCCGCCCAGTGTGTTCACTGAACGTGGGGTTGCATAGGTTCTGTATTTGGCTTTGAGCAGATGCTCAATGAAGTTCTTTATGCTTGTTTTGCCGTAACTTGCAGTAACACCGACGACAATAAGGTCTTTCATATCTTCAAGCTTCTTTTCTGCCTTACGTTTAAACCCGTTAAAGAGCATTTTCTCTATGAGAAGTGAAATGAAGTAGGCCAAAAAGATAGGAATGATGACAGCAAAGTATTTGAAAGCAACAGCAATGAAAATAGCAAAAAGAATCATAGCAGCAAAGAAACGTTTGACTCTCCCTGTCCATACCAATGGTTTATCAAGTCCTCTGTACCAATGGAACAGTGCTGCCAGGTAGATAATGACAACCATAAACCCGTAACGGTTGTCAGTTGCATAATTTACCAACTCATACACCGTAAAGGGTAGCAGGAAATAGGCAAAATGCCACCAAGTTTTGGTATGGTGCAGCATGACACGTTCAAGCTTGTAGCTGTACCACTGTAGGTTTGTAATGGCATAGTAGCCCATAGCCAAAATAAATAACGCATAAAAAAGCATGTTGATCAGGTACATCATATTGTCATATCCTTACATTGTTCTGTAATCGTTTGTGCGATGAAATTAGCATGTTTCAAAAAGAAGAAATGGTCACCTTCGAGTGGATAGAAATAAGAATCCTCTATGAGACCTGCTATCTTTTCTCCGGTGTAGAGTGGTGTTGCCGTATCTTCTTTACCCCAGAAACAAAGCGCTTTACTTTTACTTTTGGCAAAGGAAGTTTCAAAATCTTCATCTACCACATTTTTAAACGTCTCATACATCTCATGGCTCATGTTTTTCGCATCCGGTGCAACAAACAGTTCACGTATCTTCTTCATACCCAGTGGCTTAAGCAGTTTGAATGTAGCGATCTTCACTCTGACTGACCAGGGTTTCACTGTCACAATACCCGCAGAGGAGAGAAGCACTAAACAAGGCGTATTCAGAAGTGTAGAGACTTTGCCACCAAATGAATGTCCCATAGCAATAGAAGGTGTTACACCAAGTTCATTTAAAAAGAGTTGCACGATCTTCGCATAATCTTCAGTCGTCAAGATCATATCATTGGTACTTTTACCGAACCCGGGCATATCCAGGTAAATGTGCTTATACTCAGGCAAAAGTTTACCAAATGCCTGTTTCATGATCTCTTTGTTGCTTCCCCAGCCATGTAAAACAAGAAGTACTTTTTCTTGTGCAGGATTGACCATCTCATATGCGAGTTGTAAGGAGTGTTCTTTGTAGGTTATCTCTTTAGATGCCATGCTGTACCATTCTATTAAAATTGAAGTATTTTAACATAATGGCACTTTATTACCGCACCAACTATTGAATCCTAAGTTTTTGTGATTTGTCAAATCCATAGACATCAGGGAAAAGTTTCAGATGACCGGTTTCATCTACATATGCTGTATAATAGGCCGTATGTACCTGCAGCTTTTTATTGAGGATGAGATGTCTTGTCTTGAGGGAATCATACCAGCCTTTAACCGTAGGAAGATCTTTGTCACTATAGTGTGTCGTGACATGATCCAGGAGTGCAACAGGTTCACCTAGTCTGATGCATCCGTGACTAAAGCATCTTATTTTTCTCTTGAAAAGAGATTTGGATTGGGTATCATGCATATAGACAGCATGTTTGTTAGGGAAGATAAACTTTACACGCCCAAGCCCATTTTTAACTGACGGTACCTGTACAAGTTTGTATGGAATGTACCCCTTACCGTCTTTAGGATACTTAGACCAATCCACAGAAGCTGGATTTACTTTGGGTGAACGAAGGTCGTATGATTCTTTGTGCAGTTCCATGCCTTTTGCTGCTACCCATCCCGGATTTCTTCTAATTTTAGGAATGTATGATCTTCTCATGATCGAGTCAGGTACGTTCCATTGAGGATTTATCTCAACATATTTTAATTGCTCAGAAAAGATAGGTGTCTGCATATTTGATTTACCTACGATGACAGGGAAGTTCAATGCTGTTTTACCATCTTCTATGACACGGACTTTAAACTCAGGAACATTAACAAGTGCATAATGCGTCCCGGGTTCAGGTTTCATAAGTTTTGTTCTCTCAATATTGAGACGTACCTTGTTCAATGTCTCACTTGAAACATTTTGGTCTTTCTTTAAGGCATTATAGCTTTGGATAAGCTTGGAAAATTGCGGTGTTTTCGGCACATACGGTTTGAGTATCTCTTCAATGGAGAGTCCTGCTTTTAACTTCATCACAATATCAGACTTGCTCACTTTTTGCATATAGGTCTCATAATATGTATCAATCTCTCTCGCTTTTTTCGCACGTTGGGATGCTTTGAAACTTTTAAGATCTATGCACCCGTTGGCAAGGTTATTCGCATAGGCAACAAGCAGTTTTGTCATCAGTTTTGAGTTTCTACTCTGTTTCACATTCTCATAAAGCCTCTGCTGATCACAGATCGAAGCATATTTATCTGTCTCAAGTATCTTTAAAAATTCACTTTTCTGACCGTATCTCCAGCCTTCACTGTCCGGTGTCCCCACACATCCACTTAGCAGCACTGCAATCACAACACTCAATAAAATCTTTAGTCTCATTTTCTTCCTTATTTACAAAGACAATACTATAACATGAATATGTCAAAAAATGTCAATGTTAAATCTTACAGATACGGTTTCATACCGGTTGCGCATGCATAAGCACTTGAAAATGCCCATTGAAAGTTGTATCCTCCCAAGCGCCCTGTCACATCCAATACTTCACCTGTAAAATAGAGTCCTTCTGTTTTTTTACTCATCATCGTTCCTGCATCCACCTCATCAGTGTTAATGCCTCCTTTGGTCACTTCCGCCTTGGAGTAACCAAACGTTCCAGCAGGTGCAAAACTGTAATGATTCAATGTTTGTAATAACAACAGCTCCCCAGCCGTTGTTTTAACCCCTTGTTTGTCGTCCAGATTCAATTGTACCAGAAATGCCTTAGTAACACGTTTAGGCAGAGGAAGAAGCGAAGAGAGCTGCTTCTTGCTCTTTTGAATGCTCTCCCATGAAAAATTCGGCAGGAAATCCACCTCTATTTTTCCTTTTTCCCAATAAAGAGATGTATCCAGTACAGCCGGCCCACTGATACCTTTATGGGCAAAAAGCAAGGAACCTTTACAAACCCGGTCATTGACCTTTATGGCAACATCCGTTGTAGCACCGCTAAGTTCCTTAAAGAAAAACTGCTCTTTTTGCACGGTAAATCCCACCAGTGCCGGTGCTGTTTTGACAATGCTGTGTCCGAAGTGTTCAGCGATCTCATACCCTATCGGGCTTGCTCCGAGTTTAGGAAAGCTAAGCCCACCCGAAGCAACTACCACATACTTGGCACTTAAAGTCCGTTTGTCTGTCTTGACCCTGAAAAAATCACCTCTTTTATGCACTTCAGTCACTTTTTCATTGAGGAGTATCTTTTGCTTTTTACTCTCTTTCAAAAAGAGATCCAAAAGTTCTTTTGCACTTTGCGGACAGAAATATTGGCTTTCTTTGCGAAGCACCGGTCTGAGTTTACGATTCTCCAACCATTTTAAAAGTGCTTTTTGATCAAAAAGATCAAGACTTTCCTGAATAAAACTGCTTTCTCCCACATAATACCCACTGCCCATGACCTCATTGGTAATGTTGCACTTACCACCACCGGAGATCAGTATCTTTGCACCTGGCTGTGCATTACGTTCTATGATGGTTGCACTGTTTTTTGGAAGCAATGAAGCCAGCATTAAAGCACTTGCCCCTCCTCCGATAATGATTATTCCGTTATTCATGAGTGGTATTATACCAAATCAAATTTTCTCTATACATTTATTTTTTACTATGCTATAATAGTAAAAAATAGGGGTGAAGGGACTGTGCTTAAACAACTACTTATTTTTACCACTCTCTTATCATTCATATATAGTAATATATTTACGATCACCGATAAAAAAGGGAAAGTTTTTCACAGTGAGAACATCCAACATACAGAGAATGAATATTTAAACCAGAAAGCCACGGAATATTCACTCCAAGCCATTTATGATGAACTGCATCGTGCAGAGAATCTTGCCCGTATGGCAGAAGCTGCAAGACAAAGAGCTAAGCGTATTGCCAAAGCCAAAGCAGCAGCTAAAAAAGCGGGAAAAACATACCATCTCTCAGAAGCAGACAGAAAACAACTCCTTCAAGATGCCAAAGTTTTCAAAGGCGGAAAATATGTCTGGGGCGGTACGACACCACAAGGTTTTGACTGCTCAGGATATGTACAGTACCTTTACAACAAACATAACATACACCTTCCCCGCACTGCCTGGGCACAGTCTCAAAAAGGAGTACTGGTCGATAAACACAACCTTCAAAAAGGCGACTTGCTCTTTTTCCTTACCGATAAAAAACGCGGTATCCCGGTCACCCATGTAGGTATCTACATAGGAGGCGGAAAGTTCATTCATGCTGCTTCCAAAAAAAAGGGGATTATTATTTCTCCTATTGATCACGGTTATTACAGCAATAAATTTGTTTCTGCACGCAGGGTGACCCGAAAAACTTAATTTTAAAACCAAGGATGTGCAAAGTGAACATCAAACCCGACTGTCTTGTCTGTCTTATGAACCAGACACTTAAAGTATCTAAGCTTCTTGAGCTTGATGACAACACAAGTAAAAGACTGCTTGACAATACAGCACAGCTATTGACAGAGCACGACCTCAACCATACGCCTCCCCAGATAGCCAAAAGTATCTACAGCATGATCTCAGAGGTCACGGGTAAGAGTGATCCTCTTGCACTTGCAAAAGAACAGGCAACCAAACTTGCTCTGAGTGTCAACACTGATTTTGTTCAGACAATTCAAGATGCCATTAAACTTGCTGTCATTGGCAATGTGATCGATTTTGGTGCACAAAACCAGTTCGATCTCAATGCAATGATCCAAGATCATTTTCACCGCTCTTTTGGCATAGATGATCTTGCCGAATTTGAGCAAGAGCTCACAGAGGCAAAAGAGCTGGTCTATATTGGAGATAATGTCGGTGAGCATGTTTTTGACAAACTGCTGATAGAAATGATCAAAAAGCATTATCCTCATGTAGAAGTGTATTATTTTGTAAGAGGGAAACCCATTATCAACGATGTCACGATCAAAGAAGCACAGATACTTAGTAATTGTGCTCATATCATTGACACAGGGGCAGAAACCCCGGGATATGATCTTTCGGAGGTCAATATGGAGTCAAAAGCGATCTTTGAGCGTGCAGACATCGTACTTGCCAAAGGTATGGGAAATTTTGAAAGCCTCTATCTTGCTGCCGAACGTTCTGTCTATTATCTTTTCGTTGTAAAGTGCAATGTGGTTGCACAGGCCATAGGAAAAGAGATTCAGGAACTTATCTTTAAAAGAGGCTAAGAAGATGATGCATATAGATATTAGCAAGATTGCCGAAATGAACCATGACTATGCTATTCATTTGGCTACCTTTCAAGATATACTTACATACAAAAACAACTCTTTCACACTCAAGGCTGTTTCCAATAAAGAACCTTTTGAAGCGGTGGACTTTTGGCGCAATGTTTCACTTGCAGCAGAGATTTTGCTGAAGGCATCTCTACTGAAACATCAGATTCCTTTTTTTAAGAAAAGAGCCCATGGTGAATATGGTGAAAAAGTCATAGCACCTGCTAATCCATGGTTGGAAGAGACACTCAATACTTTGCAGATAGAATATATAGCACAGATCAATACCGGTACTGTCAGTACAGCCTTGAGAAGTGCAGAAGAGATGCTCTTTGAAAAGATCTCCTTCGATCCCAAAAAAGCTAAACTGATCTCAGAGATGTTCTACATCATCATTCGTACCCGGCGCAATCGCAACAATCACTTTTTCTTTCCAAATCAGGGAAGTATAGAGATGTCGGAGATAGAGATGCTCTTTTTACCGCTCTTGAATCTACTTGAAGAACTGTATAGCCATTTCAGCTAGAGTCGCTGCAGTTTTTTCAGTCCTTCTTTCACCAGTGTACTTGTATCACCCGAACAGCCTGAAAGTGCTTTTTGTATAGCATCTTTTTTAAAGCCCAAACTCTCCAGTGCCATGACCGCTTCACCTAAAGCTCCGGAAGCTCCACTTTCTTCATTTCCGTCCACAATAAAGTCTGCCAACTCTACCAAAATGCGACTTGCTGCCTTGGGACCGATACCGGGTACACGCTTAAGCATGCTCACATCTTTGGAAGCGACTACTTTGGCAAAAGTACTTGGAGTAAAGGTAGAACAGATAGCCAGCCCCACTTTGGGACCTACACCGTTTATCTTTAGTACCGTGTCGAACATTTTCTTTTCATTGGTATCCATAAATCCAAAAAGAAGATGGGCATCTTCACGGATAACCTGAGTAATATGCAACTTCACTCTTTTCTCCTGTATGGCATTGGATGTGTTAATGGAGACATGTACTTCATAAATGAGTCCATTAACATTAAGATGCACAAATGTCGGATCACGTCTTTCTACCAATCCTTCTATTCCTACGATCACGGTACTTCCTTATTTCTAATTTCTGTAGTATATCAATACTTTTTCCCGAATACGTAAAAATATGTCATATTGTCATACTTTTTAAAGGATAGTACTATCCTTACTTGCAATATTGCAATACTTTTCAAGTGTGGATCCCCTTCGGTCATGTCATATTTTTACTTCAAACAAACATTACGCTAAAATAGCCCCAAATAAAAATCAAAGAGAACCATGCGACTTAAATCGATCTTCACCAACAGTTTTGGCATCTTGCTCTCACGTGTGACCGGTCTGGGGCGTGATGTGCTGATGGCTTCAGCTATGGGGGCTTCAATGTGGAGCGATATGTTCTTCGTCGCTTTTAAACTCCCTAACCTTTTTCGTCGTATCTTTGCAGAAGGGGCATTTACACAGGCTTTTATGCCCTCTTTTGTGGCTTCTAAACATAAAGGGGTCTTTGCTACAGCCATATTTTTACGCTTTTTGCTTTTTTTGATGGCTTTTTCTCTTCTCATCACTTTCTTTCCTGAGCCCATCACAAAACTTTTAGCCTGGGGATGGGGAGAGGAGCTTATTGGCAAAACCGCTCCGATGACCGCTATTAACTTCTGGTATCTGGATCTCATTTTCATCGTGACATTTTTAGCGACACTTCTACAATACAAAGAACATTTTGCAACCACTGCCATGTCCACAGCACTGCTCAACATTTCCATGATCACAGCACTGTACATTTATATGAAAGACGATCCGAAAACTGTAGCCTATGCACTGAGTTTTGCCGTACTCATCGGCGGAGGTTTACAGATCATCGCACACCTTGCCACGCTTCACAACTTCAAACTGCACAAACTTCTTTTGGGCGGCTGGAAATACAGAAAAGCCAAAGATATAGAAGCAGAGAAGAAACACTTCGGATCTCTTTTCCTGCCCGGGATCCTGGGAAATTCCACACCTCAGATCTCTGCATTCATCGACACCATTCTGGCAACTTTCCTCATGACAGGTTCCGTCTCCTACCTTTTCTATGCCAACCGTGTCTTTCAGCTTCCGCTTGCCATCATCGCCATTGCCACGGCTACCGTACTTTTTCCAACGGTCTCCAAAGCCTTGAAGAACGGCCAGGAAGATATAGCCTATAAAAATCTGAACCAAGCCTTTTGGCTGCTTGCATTTTTGCTTGGTGCAGCCATGCTTGGTGGCATTTTACTGGCAGAGCCTATCGTCTGGCTGCTGTTTGAAAGAGGAAAATTCACGACTATGCAAACATATGAAACGGTCAAAGTACTTCAAATGTACATGGTAGGACTCTTGCCTTTCGGACTGGCCAAACTCTTTTCACTTTTTCTTTATGCCTCCCATCAGCACAAAAAAGCAGCCAAAATAGCAATCTATGCTCTTATCACCTCTGTAAGTATGTCACTCATCCTTATGCAGTTCATGGGGGCTTCCGGGTTGGCATTGGCAGGGAGTATCGGCGGATGGGTACTTTTTGCCTTTACCGTCAAAGAAGTGGGGACCAATAGATTTTTTGAGATAATCAAGTCTAAAAAATTGTTTTATTTTATAGTAATGATACTGCTTTTTGGTCTCTCTCTATACTTTATAAATATCTGGCTGGTCAACCTTATTAGATAAATTTGATATAATCACATCAATATAATACTTATAAAGAGGCCAAGCTATCTATGTACATCTACGACTCCGTCAAAAAAACAAAACTTCCTTTTGAACCCATCAAAGAAGGTGAAGTAAGCATTTATGTGTGTGGGCCTACTGTTTATGATGATGCTCATCTGGGTCATGCTCGCAGTTCTTTGGCTTTTGACCTGCTCTCCCGTACGCTTAAAGCACTGGGATACAAAGTCACCATGGCAAAGAACTTTACAGATATTGACGATAAGATCATCAAAAAAGTAGAAGAGACGGGAAAAAGTATGGAAGAGATCACTTCATTTTACATAGAACGGTACCTTGAAGAGATGCAGGCTCTTGGAGTACAAAGAGCCGATCTGGAGCCCAAAGCAACGGAATCTCTGCATGCTATTGAATCGATGATACAAAAACTTGTAGATAAAGATTGTGCCTATATTGCCAATAGCGGTGATGTCTATTTTGACACTTCCAAAGATCCTCATTACGGAGAGATCTCACACCGTGTTGCCGAAGATGAAGATGCACTAAGCCGCGTGGAACATACGGATGAAAAAAGAAATCCTAAAGATTTTGCTTTATGGAAAGCGTGTAAAGGAAATGATGACATCTGTTTTGACGCACCTTTTTCTTCCGGACGCCCGGGATGGCATATTGAGTGTTCTGCGATGATCGAAAAATATTTCAAGGGAAGCAGTCAATACAGCATAGACATTCACGGTGGCGGTGCAGACCTGCTCTTTCCTCACCACGAGAACGAAGCGGCCCAGAGCCGTTGTGTCACAGGGCATGAACTTGCCAAATACTGGATGCATAACGGTTTTGTACAGATAAACGGTGAGAAGATGAGCAAATCCCTCGGGAACAGCTTCTTTCTCAAAGATGCACTCAAAGTCTATGATGGTGAAATACTGCGTTACTACCTTAACTCAGTGCACTACAGAAATGACTTTAACTTCAATGAAGAGGATCTGCTTACAGCCAAAAAGAGACTGGATAAGCTCTATAGACTTAAAAAGCGTGTCAGCCCGGGAAAAGGTTCAGTTGTCAACAAAGCTTTCAAAAAGGCACTGCTTGATGCAATGAGTGATGACCTCAACATTTCCATAGCCCTTGCCGCCATTGATGAGATGGTAGCGAACACCAATGATGCCCTTGATGCCAATCCTAAAAATAAGGCACTCAAAAAAGAGACCCTTGCAAATATAGAGTTCATAGATACGCTTTTAGGTTTTGGCAGCAAAGAGCCATTTACTTATTTTCAGATAGGTGTAGATGAAGCACTGAAAGAGAAAATTGAAACACTGCTTGCAGAACGCACTACAGCCAAAAAAGCCAAAAACTTTGAACGTTCAGATGCTATACGCGATGAACTCATAGCCATGGGTATTTCCATTATGGATACAGCAGACGGCACAGTCTGGGAAAAAGCATAATCAATGCAAAATCTTTTAAAACAATACCTCCCCTATCTTGCCGGCTACAAAAAACAGTTTTTCTTTGCCGTTCTTGGAATGATCGCTGTTGCTGTAGGAACGGCAGGGACAGCACAACTGATCAAGCCTGTACTCGATGATGTGTTTATCAACAAAGATACAGAAATGCTTATGGTCATGCCTTTTCTTTTAGTCGGTGTATTTGCCCTAAAAGGAATAGGAGGCTATGTGCAGACCTATTATACCTCTTACATCGGTCAGGATGTAGTACGTAAACTGCGAGACAACCTCCTTGCGCACCTTACCTATCAGGATATGCATTTTTTTAGGAATATACACTCCGGAGAACTACTTTCACGTGTTACCAACGATATTACACGTATCCAAATGGTCGTTTCCAATATCATACCCGATCTTATTCGTGAAACCTTGACGATCATTGCTCTTACAGGCTATATTATTTACGAAAGCCCGAAGCTTGCTTTATATTTTCTCATTATCATGCCCCTTGCCATTTTTCCCCTCTCAGGACTTGCCAGGAAAATGCGTAAATACTCCAAACTTTCTCAGGAGAGTACAGCTGATATGACTTCCAGACTCGGTGAGATCCTGTCGAACATTGAAGTCATAAAATCGAATTCATCGCAAGAATACGAGTACAAGCGTTTTGCCAAAGAGAATCAAAATGTCTTTAAATTTCTCATGAAACAGGTTAAAACCAATGCCCTTACCTCCCCTATCATGGAGATACTGGGCTCAGTTGCCATAGGGATAGTCATATATATTGGGGGGAAAGAAGTCATAGATGGGCATATGACGGTGGGTGCATTCTTTGCCTTTGCTACAGCACTTTTTATGCTCTATACTCCTATTAAACGCCTTTCAGGATTATATAACAAAGCGCAGGATGCCATTGCTGCCAATGCCCGTATGCATGAACTTCTGGATACAGAACCTACTGTCATCTCCGGTACTAAAGAGCTTACTGGTCCTATTGAAACTGTCTCTTTCGAAGATGTTTCACTGAATTATAATGATGTGCCTGCATTGAAAAACATCTCATTGCAGGTTAAAAAAGGTGAATCCATCGCCCTGGTGGGTGACAGCGGTGCAGGTAAAAGTTCTCTGGTCAATCTGCTGGTACGTTTTTATGACCCGAGTTCAGGAAAGATCCTTATTAACCATAGTGATGCAAAAGACTTTACCCTCACCTCTTTGCATAAAAAAATATCCTATGTAACACAACGTATCTATATTTTTAACGACACTATTGCTGCCAATGTCGCCTACGGAGAAAAGATCGATGAAAAACGTGTCATCAAAGCACTGAAAAAAGCCTATGCGATGGAATTCATAGACAAACTGGAAGACGGCGTCTATACCCTGTTATCTGAAAGCGGAGACAACCTTTCGGGAGGACAGAGACAGCGTATTGCTTTGGCACGTGCACTTTATAAAGAACCGAACATCCTTATTTTGGATGAAGCCACATCTGCACTGGACAATAAAAGTGAAGCCCTTATTCAAAAAGCCCTGGACGAGCTTAGATCCGAGATGATCACATTTACTGTTGCCCACAGACTCAGTACCATAGAGAATGCCGACACGATCCTGGTATTCAAAGAGGGTGAGATCATTTGTCAGGGTACACACGATTCTTTACTGAAAGAGTGTGATACCTATAGGAAACTGGCAAAAAAGTTATAATACACAGTAAGATTTTCTTAACACAAATAAAGATATGATACGGTTCGCATACTAAACCATTTGGGAGAATGGGAAAGAAAGCCACTGGAGCCTTAAATCGGCCCAGGCAGGTTGCATTATTTTTTTGGGAGATATTTCATGTCTAGGATCCTTGTTCTCTTTTCGCTTATTTTTACATCACTCTTTAGCCAGGAGGTTGAAGAATTTCCTTTTTTAGGAGTTACCGTATCTACACAAACTGTTGATCTTGCCGATAGCAAGAATGAAACAACATTAGGCATAAGATATGGAAAACAGACTGTGGACTGGCGTACCATGTTTACCTATTGCGGGAACAGCAGCTACAAAAGTTTTGCTATGGAGATCGATAAGATACTGATGGATGAAATGTTCGGCACACCTAAAGTCAGACCTTATTTAGGTTTTAGTTTGGGGACCATAAAATACAAAGATGACAACTTAGCAGATACAAGCGGATATTTTTATGGCGGGAATTTAGGGCTCATCATCTACGCAAGTGACAACATAGATGCTGATCTGGGTTACCATTACTACAAAGTCGAAGAGTTTGAAGATTTAGACAATATACAGGGCGGAACACTTGCCTTACACTACTTTTATTGAGTTTTGGCTATAATCTCCCTAATTTATTATGGAGATAATAGTGTCACTTTTTTCTTACCAGAACCTCAAAAAAATACTTTTTAAACTAGATCCTGAAACTGCACATACGATTGCCGGATCAGGACTAAGAGCTGTTTCACACTGCCCTACACTTTTATGCTACTTTACAAAACAGAATTTTGTTACCCATCCTATGCTGAGACAAGATATATTTGGAAGAAGATTCCAAAATCCTGTGGGACTTGGTGCAGGTTTCGATAAAAATGGCCAGTACATCACTGCAATGCCCACACTTGGATTTGGGTTTACAGAGATAGGAACCGTGACACCACGCCCGCAAGCAGGCAATGAGAAACCGAGACTCTTTAGACTTATAGAAGACAACTCCATACAAAATGCCATGGGGTTCAACAATAAGGGCAGCCACTATATGCTGCAACAACTCAAGAAACTTTACTTTTTTGATTATCCGTTAGGCATAAATATCGGCAAGAACAAACTAACACCTGAAAATGAAGCGCTTGAAGATTATGAAACACTCTTTAAAGCATTTAAGGATTACGGTGACTATATCGTGATCAATATCTCTTCACCCAATACACCGGGACTGAGGGATCTGCAGAATGAGAATTTCATCAAAGCCATCTTTGCATTGGCAAAAGAGATCACCTCTCAACCGGTGCTGCTTAAAATCGCTCCGGATATGGAAGCACAGGATGCTGTTGAACTCTGTAAAACAGCGGTTGATGCAGGAGCAGCAGGTATCATTGCCACCAATACGACCATTGACTATTCTCTTACCCCGCATGCAAAAAGCTTTGGAGGCATTTCCGGCAGTCTGCTCACCGAGAAAAGTTACCAACTCTTTAAAGCGATCGGTAAAGAGCTGTATGGAAGGACCTTACTTATTTCTGTAGGTGGTATAGATTCAGCGGAAGAGGCTTATAGGCGTATTAAGGCCGGTGCATCACTGGTTCAGGTTTACTCTATGCTTATCTATAAAGGTCCGGCTCTTATCAGGGAGATCAATGAAGGGATTATTACATTATTAAAAAAAGATGGGTATAGTCACATCTCAGAAGCTATCGGAGCTGACTGGAAGTAATGCTTCCAAAATTATGAATGAGGAGCTAGGAATGAGGAATGTATATAAGCTTTTTTATAAAAAGCTTTTATTTTTATCTAAAAGTATCACCAAGCAATACAAGCAATCTCTACCCTCTAAAAAAATGGTGATGACACTATTTTTAACCACAGGAGTATTAATGGCCAATTCTTTGCCAAAACATTTTACAAAAACACTCAATAACGGACTACAGGTCGTTGTAATCCCTATGGATAATGATTCCGGCGTGATCACTACAGACATCTACTATAAGGTCGGAAGCAGGAACGAAGTCATGGGCAAAAGCGGTATGGCGCATATGCTTGAGCACCTCAGTTTCAAATCGACCAAAAAACTCAAAGAGGGTGAATTCGATGTGATCGTCAAAAGCAAAGGCGGTGTCAACAATGCTGCAACCGGTTTTGATAAAACGCACTACTACATCAAAACGGCCAGCAAAAATCTCGGTATGACCTTCGATCTTTTTGCAGAACTCATGCATAATCTCAAACTGACGGATAAAGAGTTCCAAAAAGAACGTGATGTGGTAGCAGAAGAGAGAAGACTTAGAACAGACAATAACCCCATGGGATACCTCTACTTCAGGATCTTCAACACACACTACACCTACCATCCTTACCATTGGCTGCCTATTGGCTTTATGGAAGATATACAATCCTGGAAAATAGAAGATATCAGAGCATTTTACCACCAATACTATCAGCCCGATAACGCTATTTTGGTAGTAGCCGGAGACATCAATGCGGAAGAGGTATTCAGTACGGCAGAAAAATATTTTGGGAACATAAAAAATGAGCACCCTATTCCAAAAGTACACTTCGTAGAACCCAAAGTAGACGGCAGCAAACGGGCTGTTCTCCATAAAGAGAGTAACAAAGTCGACACACTTGCTATCACCTACTCCATCCCAAACTATGAAGATGATGACCAGGTCATACTCTCTGCGATCAGTCATATTTTAAGTAATGGGAAAAGCAGCCGTTTCGAAAAAACACTGATACATGAAAAACATCTTGTCAACCAGATATATGGCTACAATATGGAGATGAAAGATCCCGGGGTATTTCTCATCATGGCACTCTGTGTACCGGGTGTTACACCTGAAAGTGTTGAAAAAGAGATACTTCTGGAACTGGAAAAAATTAAAAACGGTGATGTCACACAGGCTGAACTCGATAAAGTAAAGATCAACACAAAAGCTGAATTCATCTACTCTTTGGAGAGTTCAAGTTCTCTTGCCGGACTTTATGGAGACTACTATGCCAAAGGGAATATCCAGCCTTTACTTGAATATGAAGAGAAATTAGATAAAATTACACTCAAAGATATTAGAGATGTAGCCAAAAAGTATTTTGATCACAACTATTCGACTACTGTAATACTAAAAAAGAACAACCAATAGGAAAATGCAAATGAAAAACTATATCACAGGTGCGACAACAGCACTCATTACCCCATTTAAAAATGGAATATTGGATGAAGCAACCTATGCAAAACTCATCCAAAGGCAAATAGACAATAATATTGATGCAGTCTGTCCTGTTGGAACAACGGGTGAGTCTGCTACGCTTAGTCATGATGAACATAAAAGATGTATTGAAATAGCAGTAGAAGTATGTAAAAGTACATCAACAAAAGTCTTAGCTGGTGCAGGAAGCAATGCCACACATGAAGCCATAGATATAGCAAAGCATGCTGAAGCTTGCGGTGTTGATGCACTTTTTTCTGTAAGCCCATATTATAATAAACCTTCTCAAGAAGGACTTTACCAGCACTATAAAGCCATTGCTTCTGCTGTAAAAGTACCTTTTATGCTCTACAATGTCCCCGGAAGAACAGGTGTAGATATACTTCCTGATACGGTTAAAAGACTTTTTGATGATGTACAGAATATTATGGGTATCAAAGAAGCTACAGGTTCCATTGAAAGAACTGTTGAGCTCTTGGCAAAAGTACCTGACCTTTATGTCTTTAGTGGAGATGATGCGATAGATTTTCCTATTTTGGCAAGTGGTGGGAAAGGGGTGACTTCCGTGACTTCAAACTTACTTCCAGATATGAAAAGCAAGTTAGTACACGCCGCCCTTGAGGGCGACTTTACAACAGCAAAAGCAATCAATGATGAACTCTTTGAGATCAACAAAGTAATGTTCTGTGAAAGCAATCCAATACCTATTAAGGCTGCAATGTACATTGCAGGGCTGATAGATACATTGGAATATAGATTGCCTCTTGTTCCGCCAAGCAGTGAAAATATGAAGAAGATCGAAAGTGTCATGAAAAAATATAAAATAGTAGGAGCGTAATATGTCTGAGATGAAAGGTAAAACACTTGTTATCACCGGTGCGACCAAAGGGATCGGTAAAGCAGTTGCAGAAAAATTTGCACAAAATGGAGTAAATGTTGCTTTTACATACAACAGCAACAAAGAAGCAGCAGATGAAATTGCAGCAGATCTAAGTCATAAATACGGAATCAAAGCAAAAGCATATCCGCTAAATATTTTAGAGCTTGATGAATTCAAGCCTCTTTTTGAAGCTATCGACCAGGATTTCGACCGAGTGGACTTCTTTGTCAGCAATGCCATGATCTATGGTCGTCCTGTTGTTGGCGGTTATGGAAAGTTCATGAAGCTCAGGCCAACAAAAGGTTTACAAAACATCTTTACAGCAACCGTTGGGGCTTTTGTACGCGGTTCACAGGAAGCTGCCGTACGTATGGAAAAAGTGGGTGGCGGTGCTATCGTAACATTAAGCTCAACAGGGAATCTCATATATATTGAGAACTACGCAGGCCATGGAACGAACAAGGCTGCCGTAGAAGCCATGAGCCGTTATGCAGCCGTAGAACTGGGTGAAATGGGTATCAGGGTCAATGCAGTATCAGGAGGGCCGATCGATACTGATGCCCTAAAAGCCTTCACCAACTACGAAGAGGTAAAAGCAGAGACCATTAAACGTTCATCGCTGAACAGAATGGGAAGTCCTGAAGATCTTGCAGGTTCAGTTTACTTTTTATGTACTGATGAAGCAAGCTGGATCACAGGTCAAACACTGGTTGTAGATGGTGGAACTACTTTCCGTTAAGAGTTAAGAATTAAGAGTTAAGTTTTGACACATTCGAAGGAGTGTGTCAAGCAGTTTTAGAAAGTGTATGTTGCACCGACATTCATGGCATTGAATAATATATCTTCCGCCACAAGACCATCATAGTCATCATCACTGTACATATTGAGATAATCAACAAAAAGACCAAAACCGTTTGATAATTCATACTTGGCACCAAGTCCCCATTGTACACCACTTTCACTGTAGTCGGTACCGGATTTCTCATATGTAGATTTTCCATATCCTGCCAAACCGTATAAAGAAAATCCTGTTGTCAGTGAATACATCGGTTTAAAGTAAATACCCACATTGCTAAGTGTATCACTTTGAGAAACGGTAGTCGGTCCGTTATCTACATCAACATCACCTAATGTACGCGTATATCTTCCTTCTATTCCAAAGTATTTGTTGAGGTAGTATCCGGCCAGAACAGTAAGGGCATAACCACTTGATATCCCGTCTTCATTCATACGTAAATGGCTTAACGCACCACCTACATAAAACCCGTCATATTTCACATTATCGACCAGAACCGTCTCTTTTACAGGTATGGTCACTTCAGGTTCAACCGGAGCAATATCGCCGCCTGCCATTAAAAGATTACCCGCTATTGCCAAAAGTGCTACTGAACTTACTAATTTTTTCATTTCTTATTTCCCCTATTTGATATAACAAAAATTTAGTTTATTGTAGTATGTCTAAGCTTAATATCCGAACAATAAATCTCTCTTTTACTCAATATACGTTAAAGTTACAATTAATATACATGATCAACTTTACGAACCCAGGATGACAGAATGATAAAACACACACTTTTTTTTCTTTTAGTAACACTCTTTTTTACAGGATGTGCTGAAAGGAGCTACTACATGCATCCGACGCCTGTCCAGAAAAATGTAGCCAAGAGTACACAACCTGCTTCTACAAATGCAAAAGAAGCACAACAGGCAACTACAAAAGTAATTGACGTAGACACAGAGGAAAGCTCTGTTGATGACACTACCAAAAATACAATAGCCGGTGTACTTGTCTTTATTATCGGCATCATGGTGTTTATATGAGAGAATAAACCTCTCTTTATCAATAATGCGTTAAAGTTACAACAATCAATCTTTCAGGGGGTTCCTTATGCCTAAACATACTTTCTTACTTCTTTTTATACCAACAGCCATACTTGTTTTTACCGGCTGTGCAGAGAGAGGCTATACACTCACGACAACACCGGAGACCCATACGGCTACAGCTCAAATGAGCAGCGATCTTAGAGATACGGCTAAAGGCACTCAGGAAGATCTTGCCAAAATGAAAGAAGCTGTAAAAAAAGAACTTCGAAAGAAAAAAAGAGCCCAAAAAGCAGAAGCACAAAGACAAAAAAGTGCAGCTGCCCGTAAGAAGGCTGAACGTGTACGCGCAAAAGAAGAACAAAAAGAAAAAGCACAAAAACTTCAGGAAGCCAAAGCTTTAAAAGAGAAAAAACTTCAGGAAGCCCAAGCTTTAGTGGCACAAAAGATCCGGGAAAAGAAACTTGAAGAAGCCCGTCTGCTCAAGAAAAAAGAATTGGAAGCATTAAAGGCTAAAAAGAAAGAGGCTGAAGCAAAAGCTTTAGAGAAACAATTAGCCCTTGAAGAACAGCAGCGTGAGGCAAAAAGGCTTAAAGCATTGGAAGAGGCAAAAGCTGCCAAAGCATTGAAAGCAAAACAACTCAAAGAAGCTGAAGCATTAAAGAAAAAGAAAGCTGCAGAGATCAAAGCAGAGGAACTAAGACTGGCTAAAGAGAAAAAACTTCATGAAGCCAAAGCAAAAAAACCACATGAAGCAAAAAAAGTAAAAGCCCACATTCCATCAACACAGCCTCTCAGTTTCAAACCTGTCAAGAAAATATACCATAAATTCGGCACATCTGAGATCCACGGACATGTGATCTATCTTAATCCGGTAGGAGAAGAAATAAACTTGCGTCAGGCAAAAATATATCTCCTTCCTGTAAGTGCTAAGCTCAACGATTGGTATCATAACTACTATCTAAAGAATAAAAGCAATCATCTCTCAGCTACCTCAGTCAATTATCTTAACAGCACAACACTTAATCTCGATAGGAATTTTGATTTCTTTGGCGTGCCAGCAGGTGACTATTATATCGTAACTGAAGCACTGTATCCCAGTTCATTGAAAAAAGTCTACATCGCCAAAAAGATCACTGTGGGAAAATACAAAAAAGTAATGGCTGTCTTTAGCAAGAAAATATAACGGGGTATTACTTTGCTCAACATCCCTAATACACTAGCCTTTATTCGTCTCCTTCTTGCACCAGTAATGTTTTTTCTACTGGTGGACCGTGATATTTCCATTCTCTCCTCCATACACTATACCTGGCTGGACTATATGGCCGCTTTTATTTTTGTAATAGCAAGTGCTACGGACTTTTTTGACGGCTACATTGCCCGAACATTTAACCAGATCACAACTTTAGGAAAGATCCTTGACCCTCTGGCAGATAAAATGCTTACACTTGCGGGATTCCTTGGTCTTATGATGTTGGGCCGTGCCTCAGAATGGGCGATCTTTCTCATTATTACCCGTGAACTCTTTATTACCGGACTTCGTGTTTCTGCTGTAAGCCAGGGGCTTGACATTGCTGCATCATGGATGGGTAAAGTCAAAACGGTCATGCAGATGATAGCCATAGGTTTTTTGCTGATGGAGTGGCCCGGTGGAGAGATCCTTTTATGGACAGCTGTTGCACTTACCCTCTATTCTGGCTATGAGTATGTAAGAGACTTCTTTAAACATACTTCAGTGAAGTAAAAAAATATAATTGCCTAAAAATTAATCACCCATTCATTTATCTTTCATTAACTAATATGTTATATTTGCTTATCCAAATTTAAAACAAGGAAAAAACATGAAATTTACAAAATTAAGTTTAGTCGCTGCATTGGCAGTAAGTGCTGCATTTGCAGGTGGTGATATCGCTCCTGTAGAGCCAGTTGTTGAAGCTCCGGCAGTTAAAGCAGAAGCATGTAACAGCAATACAACACTCAACTCAAAAGCAGTCGCATATTACTACACAACAGATGCTGCGCCAAACGACATGTTCTCAAAAGAGAATTCTCAACTTGGTACAGCCGTAACGTTTGATGTATCTCACAAACTGTTTGACGGTATTACAGCGAACTTTTCTGCTGTAGGTTTTGCAAACATTACAGATGATGTTGCTGGATATATGGAAAATTCTCAAACAGGTGCGTTCATTAATGTGGCAAATATTACCGCGACTTACGGTGACACTACATTTATACTTGGTCGTCAACTTCTTAGCTCACCAATGGTAGGTGGTTTCGACTGGTTATTAGCCCCAGGTGCATTTGAAGCTTATACTGTTGCCAACAGCTCTATTGAAAACCTTACTTTGGTAGGTACATACCTTAGAACTTGGAGACCAAACAACTCTGGTAATACTTGG
>JANTHR010000005.1 GCA_024762315.1 Sulfurovum sp. | reverse complement strand
AAAATCTTTTTTTGAATAAAATAATTTGTTGCATAGTAAATAAGAATAAATATCGCTAAATAGAAGTCTTGCTTTAAATTTTGAAGCATTGTACCTGCCAAAATATTACTCAATGCAATTAAGGCAAAAAAAGAATATACAAATAATTTGTGCATACTGGGTAAAATAAAATCCCTGTTCTCATATATAAATTTAAAAAATACTATTAAAAATAAAACTGCTATCAATTTTGAAAATTTATTGACAAATGGCAATGATGCTATGAGTAGCATAAACAGTACATTCACTGTTTTGGGCTTTAGCATAAGCATGCTTATCTTATTTTTCATATTTATCCTTTATCTCCTCTATCATTAACTCCATATATGTATTATACTCGCTATGCATTATAATCTTTCAGAATTTCTCTATATACTTTTACATGTTCATCTTTGCATGCTTCCATAGTAAGACGTTTACTGTATTTGTTTTTTACTTTCATGAACTCCACTTCATATGCATCATAATTTTCAAAAATCATTTTTATTTTTACATTAAACGCTTCTATATCTGCCAATAAAGCTTCAGATAAGATCTCCGTACATCCACTTACTTTTGTGCTAAGCAATACTTTACTATAGAACAAGCCTTCTACCATAGCCAAACTAAAGCCTTCGGATAGTGATGTAATGACCTGCAGATCTGCACTGTATAAATAGTCATTAATATTGGATTTGAATCCTGCCAAAGTCACTTTTTCTTTTAAATGCAAAGTATCAATCAATGCCTCCAAATGTTCTCTTTCGCTTCCTTCTCCCAGGATAGTAAGATGATAATTAAAATCTAAATTTGCAACAATATGCAATAACTTATCGTATCCTTTGACTTTTCTTAATCCTCCTACTGCAACGATATTAAACCCATCCGGCAATATAATCTTCTTAGGTTCATGAAAGGGGACTCCATTATAGATTTTGTAAATATGTTCTGCTTTTATCGTGCTTCGGGTCTCTTCCGTAATAGTAATAGCATAGCGTAATCCATGAAATGCCTTTTTTATTTGCATGTCTTGCTTTGTTGCTACAAACGGTATTTTTAAAAATGGTTCCAGTCGCTTTAGAATATTTATCGTGTTTTGTTTATGCGCCTGAATGATATCAGGGGAAAATGCCTTTAAAATTTTCCATATTTTCCACAAAAAAAATATATTATTTCTGCTTTTCTCAATATCTAATTCCACAAATTGCACATTTTTATCTATATATTTTTTAAATGTTTTATCCGCCAATAGCAGGACATCATGCTCATGAGATAATGCATTGGACAGATCAATACAAAATTTTTCCATTCCACCTATTTCATTGCCATGTAAAAATTGAACGATTCTCATATCCTGTTTTTTCCTTTTTTCTCATAAAGTTTTGCCTCTTTCAAAAAAGCATAATAAGCATTATTCATTGCCGCTATAAATCCCCTCAGACCATTTAGGAACCCTCTTTTGATCACATAGGATTTAAAAAATGCTAATGGAAAGATACTCATTAACTTCAACGCTGAAGCTTTTTTTCCTTTTTGTGCTTTCTCTTCTGCCCGAAGAGAAGAGTATTCATTAATCTTGCGTACATGTGTTTCCAGATTTAATGTTCCGTAATCAAAAATGAATCCTTTGGCTTTTTTAATCTTACCGTCAATTACAACAGATTCATGTACCAGCTTTTCCGGGTAACGACCTTTAGCCTTTCTAAAAAAACGAACACGTCTGTTAAATTTAGACAAGGGATGATTGAACTTGCCTAAATATTTACTGCTGATCCTGATATCAAGTCCGTCAACACTGTTTTCTTTCATCGTCTCTTCTATCTCATCTTTAAGCTCAGGAGTCAGTTGCTCATCTGCATCAAGGTTGAGTACCCACTCATGAGAACAGAGATTTTTGGCATACTCCTTTTGTCCTGCAAACCCCAACCACTCCTGATGATAGATCTTGTCTGTATACGCTTTGGCGATTTCCAGGGTCTCATCCTTGCTTCCGCTGTCAACAATGATCACCTCATCAAGACCTTTTACACTTTCCAGTACACGTCTGATATGCTGTGCTTCATTTTGACAGATAATGTAGACGGATACAGGCAACTTACTCATAGTTTATTCCTTATACGTGTGATCTTCAAATAAAAATCTACAAAACTTTCTGTGCCCAAGACACCTACTCTTTTGATCTCAAATGGTTTACCGGCTTCAAAAAAACCTCTTTTGACAACAGTGGCACTTGTATACCCTGCTTCTACTACCAATTTTACTGTGTTTTCATCATATTTTCCATAAGGGTATGCAAAAGCTTTACATTCCATACCTATGATCTGTTCAACTGCTTGCTTGGATCTTTTGATCTCAACTTCTGCTTCTTCCTCAGAAATAGTTAATAAATTTTTATGATGTAACGTATGCGAACCAAATTCTATAAGTCCACTCTTTTGCATCTGTTTGATCTGTTCGCAAGCAAGAAGTCTATCATAATTTTTATTTTCAAATTTCTCCCAGCTGTTGTATTCATAGTCAGGAACTAAATAGATCGTTGCTTTGATACCATATTGTTTTAATACAGGCAAAGCATACGTAAAGTTATCTGCATAACCGTCATCAAAAGTGATGCAAAAAGATTTTGGCGGCAGCTCTTTTGCTTCTACCATCTCACTGATCGTATAAGAGTGCCATCCATGCTTAAAAAGCCATGCCATCTGCTTTTCAAAATCTTTTGGTTTGACCCGCCATTTATTTCGTTTTTTATTATTTGTCAAATGTTCTTTTATCATATGATACATCAACACACGTGGTTGACTATAGGGGATCGGTATCCGCCACCAATTGTATCTTAATGAAATAATGATCAAGACCAATAAAATAATGTATATCATCTGTGATGATCCTTCAAGACTTTTTTATAATATGCTATATATTCCTGTGCTATATTGTCAAGAAGAAACCGGTCTTTTATCTTGTCTCTAAAGAGAGAAAAATCTTTTTTGTATTTTTCTTCATTTTGGTATATCTCATTGAGTTTATCTGCAATATGAAAATCCTTTATTAAAAATTCATCATACAAAATCTCTGTTGCACCACTTACTTTTGTTGAAATGAATAAATTCGCATAAAACAATGCTTCAACCATTACCAGACTGAAACCTTCACTATGTGAACTCATCAGTACCATATCGGCATCATGCATACGCTGCGGAATATCTTTTCTGAAACCCGGAAGGATTATTTTATCTTCAAGGTTTAATTTATGGATCATGGTCTCTAAATTTCCTCTCTCTTTGCCCTCTCCTACAATCTGCAAGCGGAACAGAAAATCAAGTTTGGCACACTCTTGAATAAGGATATCAAAACCTTTTATCTTATCTAAACGTCCAACTGCCAACAGTGTAAATATCTCATTCTTCTTTTTTTGGATTAGTTGAAGAGGTTTGATCCCATTATAAATGACTTTTATATTATCCTGTTGTATGCTTTTTGCCCCATCTCTTGAAACAGCAACAACATATTTGATCTTGTTGAATATCTTTCCTTTTCTAGCATTATGTTTGGTTCCCACGAAAGGGCATTCCAGTTTATGCCTGATATTATAGATGATTCTTGTAGCCTTGGCTCCATGTGTATGAACGATGTCCGGTTTAATAGTATGGATCAATTTTAATAACTTTAAAAGTGCAAAGATATTATATCGTTTAAACTCTTTCATCGTATGAAGGATCACATGAGATGAAAGTTCATCCAAATTTTCACGGCTGTCAAATGTGATCAGATGTACTTCGTGCTCTTTGCTCATCTCATTGCATAGATTAACCACTACCCTCTCGGCACCGCCAAAAAGACTGGAAGCGATAAAATGGCAGATCTTCATCTTGCTATGCCTTCATAGACTTCCAACGTTTTCTCAACCATTTGTCCTAATGAAAAATTCTCAGCGATGTAATCATATCCGTCAAACTTTAAATCATTACACTTCCGGATCAGTTGAGCCAATCTTTTACTATCACCGACAGGATAGAAAAAGCCATTTTCCCCTTCTCTGATAATATCCAAAACCCCTCCATGCTCTGTAGCAACGACCGGTGTATTCATAGCCAATGCTTCTGCTACACTTCTACCAAAACTTTCAGGCTTTTTGGAACTGCTGACTACCACATCACTTAATGCGTAGATCTCAGCTACTTTACTTTGACTTCCGGTAAAAACAATATGTTTTTCTAATTTTAATTCTTTTATCAATGTTTTCAACGATTCAAAATAGTTTTGTTTATCTTCTCTTACACCACCGACTATCAATCCTGTAATATTCGGTATTTTCTCTTTGACCAAGGCAATTGCTTGAATAAATGTTTCCAGATCTTTTAGTTGGGTGATCCTGCCCACAGAAGTAACTATTGTTTTATCATTTAGCTGATATTCCTGTATGAATGTATCCATAAAATCACGATCACTGTTCTCAGGATTAAACTTTTCGAGATCGATCCCTCTTGGGATGACGGTGATCTTTTTTTCATCTGTATGATAATGCTTCTGAATGTATAACTTGATCGCACTGCTTACACAGATCACTCTGTCACCTTTGGTCATAATAGCACTGTAATCGCTTACACTGTTAAATCCATGTACTGTCGTCACAAAAGGTAGTTGCAGCTTTTTATTTGCCAGGTAAGTCAGCCAGGCAGGCACACGGCTCCTTGCATGTAAAATGTCAGGATTGAGTCCTTTAAGAAGTTTACGCAGTTTGATCATTCTAGAAAAAGCGGTAAATGGGTTTTTGGAAGAAATATCAAGGGTCATATGTCTCCCCCTATCTGCTTCAATCTGCTCGACAAGTTTCCCTCCTGCACTGATGACAATACTCTCATGTCCCAATTTTACCAATTCCCGGCTCAGCTCCATAGTACCACGTTCCACACCACCTTCATTAAGTTCGGGCAATAACTGCACGATCTTCATAGATCCAAACCTTTAAGATATGCTCTGAAGTCTATTTTTCTGTTTGTGTTTTTTATTGTGCCGTCAAAAATATGCAAATATCCCTCTTTTTCCAAATCTTTTATAAAACGTTCAAACTTATTGTCTTTTTGGCTCTCCAAAGGTAAAACAATAACATTTGTTTTACCATAAGAGACCGCCTCCGAGATCATAGATGTACTGTCCCCTGTAATGAACACTGTCTCACAGTGCTCCAAAAAATCAGGGATAGGATTGATCCTGTTTTTTGAAAAGATCACCTCATAGTCAAAATGATATGACTCTACTAATTGCTCTACTGCTTCAGAGGTTCTCGGTGAGGTTGTAACAGCGATCTCATATCCTTGATAGTGTTCTACAATAAAATCAAGTTGAGTCTGAAGCTTCTCTTTTGACATTGTAAATATTTTATTATTACCGCCTATAACGATTCCTATGGACTTTTTTTTGGCTTCATATAACCCTTTTGGTTCTACATAGGAGAAATTTGCAGGAAGCTCGTTAATATTTGCCAACTTTGGCGGATGATCATGCTTCTGCGCAAAGATCATATCAAAATCATCATATCTGTACCCTCGCGGAAACATCATTGCAACCGATTTTGCCTCCAATTGTCCTGCAAGTACTTTGACCATGTAGTAAGTCCAGGAACCTGTCCCTACCACCATTTCATATGCATCATGAGCTAATGTAATATCCTGAAACAGAAGTTTGGTTCTCACACCCAATTTATCTAAAACATAGGTAAGCGGTTTACTCCAACTGTATTTAGGCAATACTTCCACTACATCATACGGCAGTTCCAAATACTTTGCCAATGCCACAGATTGATTTAGATGTCCCATACGTCCGTCATTAAGAATGAGTATACGACTCATAGTCGCCACCGGTTGTGCAACCAAAACCATTGTTCCGGATATTTTCTAATCACATTTTCCATGACACGATTATATTGTTCCGTCATTTTTTTCAACTTATCTTCATCACCGTTACCCGAATATTCAACAGGCTCTTTAATAATAATCTTATATTTACCGTTCTCAACCCTGGCTATAAAAAAAGGAATAACCAACGGGTCAAGCTTCTCTTTCAACGTTGCTATGGAAGTCGTAGTCTCTGCTTTTTTCCCAAAGAAATCTACCTTGACACTGTTCAAATGCCCTGACTTCTGATCAATTAATATACCGACATTCCCACCTTTTTTAAGACGTTTTACCATGGTGAGCATGGCATTGTCTTTATAGGCACTATCATTTCCGTACTTTTGGCGAAAAGGGGTGGTGATCTTCTCTTCTATCAACTTGTTATTCCCCTCTCTTCCTATTACCAGCATAGGTAACCCGTGTTTTGCTAAAAAATGTGCCAAAAGTTCCCAGTTTGAAAAATGTGCAGTCATAGCAATGATGCCTTTAGGACTGTTTTGACATAATGTCTCAAGTTTTTTGATTACTTCTTCTTTATTAACAACTGCTGTATCAATGTCAAATCGATCTACGAACATCAGAAGGATCTCCGTGACAGTTTTGGAAAGTTCTGTATAGACATCTTTTGATAGTGTTTGGATCTCCTCCATACTTTTTTCAGGATAAGCATTCCTAAGATTTTGAATAGTTAACTCACGTCGTTTACTATCCAGCTTATAAAACAAATGGGCCATGATTTTAAAAAAACTGTACATAGATGACACGGGTGCAACTTTTGCAACCCATAAAAACAGTTTCACCAATATGTATTCAACTTTTTCTCTCATCAATAACCCAGTATATTATATTAAAAGCTTATTTTACCCAAATAGACTAAAGGAGGATAATACCTTTCAATTTAATTTGCTATAATCACAATAATTATAAGCTGTATCAAGAAACAAAATAGTGATTGCAAGAGTGAATTACACAATATATTTCATCATTAAATCTAGGAAAGACAACTATGCAAATATCATTTCATAAAACACATATAACTGATGAAGAAATAAATGCAGCAAAAGAAGCAATGGAATCCGGCTGGATCACTATGGGACCCAAAACAGTAGAATTTGAAAACAAATTTAAGGAGTATATTGGTTCGCATGAAGCAGTAAGTGTGAACAGTGCAACAGCAGCATTGCACCTTGCACTCAAAGCCATTGGTCTACAAAGAGGGGATGAAGTGATTGTTCCTACCAACACTTTTGTTGCCACAGCAGAGGTTGTTACATATTTTGATGCCATTCCCGTATTATGTGATATAGAAGCCGATACACACAACATCGATACGTCTAAAATAGAAATGCTGATCACTTCTAGAACAAAAGCTATCATTCCTGTACATTTTGCCGGACAACCATGTGACATGGATGAAATATATGAGATAGCTGACAAATACCATCTTAATGTAATAGAAGATGCAGCCCATGCTCTACCAAGCTTTTATAAAGGCAAGACCATAGGAAATTTGGAAAAAACAGATATTACTTGTTTTAGTTTCTATGCCACCAAAACACTTAGTACGGGTGAAGGAGGCATGGCTACAACAAATAACTCAGACTATGCAAAAAATATGAAAGTAAATCGACTCCATGGAATTAGCCGCGATGCATGGGACAGGTATACAACGAAGGCAGCATGGCATTATGATATAATCGATAACGGATGTAAATACAATACAACCGATATTAATGCATCTATAGGATTGGTTCAACTCAAAAAGCAAGATGTTTTACTAGAAAAAAGAAGAAGAATTGCAAAGCAATATACAGAAGCTTTTAAAAATAATCCAAATATCATTTTACCCTTTATAAAAAATGACAGAGTTACTTCTTGGCATTTATATGTTATCAAAATTGATAATCGTGACGAGGTCATAGAACAATTAAAAGTCAAAGGTATAGGATGTAGCGTACATTTCATACCTATACATAAACATTCATATTATAAACACAAGTATCACTATGATAATGATGCATATCCCGTCGCCAATGATGTATTTGAAAAATCTTTGTCTTTGCCTATTTATCCAGACCTGAGTGATGAAGAAATAACATATATTATTGAACATGTTAATGCAATAGTAAATTAATCTCTATTAAGATCAAAAGGAATATTATCGTGATAGGAATCGTCGATTACAATATGGGCAATCTCGCCTCTGTCATCAATGCTTTTAAAAAAGTAGGTGCAGATGTCCGGCTGGAAGGCAACCCTGCCAAACTGGACCAATATGACAAACTCATCCTGCCGGGTGTGGGTGCGTTTGGTGATGCTATGGAACATTTGAAAGAAAATGGTATGGATAAAGCAGTGAAAGAATTTGCAGCAAGCGGGAAACCTCTGCTTGGCATCTGTCTGGGAATGCAACTGCTTTTTGAAAGTTCTGAAGAGTTTGGGAACACCGAAGGACTTGGACTCATGCCGGGTAAAGTAGTAGCATTTGATGAAAGTAAGTTTGACCATCCCCAAAAAGTACCGCATATGGGATGGAACGAGCTGTTTATCCAAAAAGATACACCTATCTTTAAGGGGCTTCCCAAAGAGTTCTATCTCTATTTCGTACATTCGTTCCATGCGGTGTGTGATGACACCTATGCCATAGGAAAAACCCACTATGGGTATGAGTTCGTCTCTGCGGTACAGAACCGAAACATCTACGGCATACAGCCCCACCCTGAAAAAAGCCATGAAAATGGCCTTAAGATCATAGAAAACTTTACAAAACTATAGGAATTAAAATGAATACTCTATTCTACCCTCTACACTCTACACTTTACACTCTTTGCCATAGGAGTATCCTATGACAATTTTACCAGCCATCGATCTTAAAGACGGCAAAGCCGTAAGACTCAGTAAAGGGCTTATGGAGTCTGCAAAGATCTACTCCGATGAACCTTGGCAGGTTGCCAAAAGATTTGAAGAACTTGGGTCTGAATGGGTGCATCTTGTGGACCTTAACGGCGCATTTGCCGGGAAACCTGAAAACCTGGAGCAGATCAAAAAGATCCGTGAGAATTGTGATCTCAAGCTGGAACTAGGTGGCGGTATTCGTGATGAGGAGACCATTAAAATGTATTTGGAACTTGGGATCGATAGATTGATCCTTGGTTCCATTGCCGTAAAAGATGCACAATTCGTTAAGGACATGGCAGCCAAATACCCTATCGTGGTGGGGATCGATGCGATCGACGGTATGGTAGCAGTCGAAGGCTGGGGAGAAGTTTCAGACATGAAAGCTACCGACCTTGCCAGAGAATTCGCCAATGCAGGTGTAGAAGCCATTATCTGTACCGATGTAGGACGCGACGGAATGATGACCGGAGTGAACATAGCATTTACCAAAGCTATTCAGGAAGCCTCAGGTCTTGAAACCATTGCTTCTGGAGGATTGAAAGATATGACAGACATCAATGCACTGATTGAAGCAGGGATTGATGGTACCATTGTCGGTAAAGCTTTCTACGAAGGGACACTTGACCTGGAAGAGGCGTTTAGGGTAGCCAATGCAAGATAAATATTACGAATTGACAATCACTTTAGATGACAACTTTGTAGACTTCATTGCCGACTTCATTTTAAATATTTATGGTGAAGGTGTGGAGCTTGGGAAGGGGCGGATCATCGTACGAGGTGAATCTGATTTAACTTTCGTTAAAGATGCTCTTGTATCCTTGGCAGGTACACTTGGTGAAAGTATAAAAATGGACTATACGCTTGAAGAAAAAGAGAATGTAGACTGGATCAAAACCTATCAGGAATCCATTCAGCCCATAGAAGCAGGGAAATTTTATATCTTCCCAAGTTGGTATGAACCCAAGGAAGATCTGATAAATATAAAAATAGACCCGGCCCTTGCTTTTGGTTCTGGACATCATGCAACCACTTTTTCATGCCTAAAAGCTGTTAGCACTTATGTAAAACCTGAAGACAGGATCATAGATGTAGGGTGCGGTTCAGGTATTTTGGGTCTGGCCTGTAAAAAACTGGGCGCGCATGTAGAGCTGTGTGATACAGACCCGCTTTCAGTTGAGAGTTGCAAGGAAAACTTTGAACTCAATGAAGAAAACTATGATAAACTCTGGGAAGGCTCTATAGATAAAACCCAAGGCACTTATGATGTAGTCATAGCCAATATTATCGCAGATGTGTTAAGATTTATCGCAAAAGATCTAAAATCTGCAACTAAAGAAGACGGATACTTGATACTTTCAGGTATCTTGGATAAAAAAGAAGAACTGGTCAGAGAATCATTCGATGACCTTACATTAGAAAACCGAATACTTATGGACGAGTGGGTAACACTTGTCTACAAAAAGGAAGCCCATGGCTAATCAAGATAATAACAATCAAGACAATAAAAACAATAATTTTTTCAACAACAACCCCCTGCTCGCATTTGCGATATTCTCTATTATCATCATTTTGATATTTAAATCCTTTGTTGGTGAAGGAGAGGGGCTGGGGAATATGATCAACACTCAGAATGTCTCATTGACCAAACAGGTCAAATACTCCGAGATCAAAAAAGAGATAAAAGAGGGCAATGTCAAAAGTGTCAAACTTACTGCTTCAAGCATCGAAGCCATCAGTGAAAAAGATGGGCGCAGAATACGTTATATCGCACAGAACGTGCCTACCTACGATGAGAAACTCATCCCCCTTTTGGAAGAAAAGAACATTCCTTATGAAGGGGTTATGGGGAACGGATTCCTCTCTGAACTTATCAGTATGTTGCTCCCTATTCTTATCTTTTTCGCTATTTGGATCTTCCTGGCTAAAAAGATGTCCAAAGGGATGGGCGGTGGTATCCTGGGTGCGGGGAAAGCTGACAAACTCATAAACTCTGAAAAGCCCGATACGAAGTTTGATGATGTACAGGGGGTTGAAGAGGCAAAAGATGAAGTTAAAGAGATCGTTGATTTTCTTAAATTCCCCGAACGATACATAGAACTCGGAGCCAAGATACCAAAAGGTGTCCTTCTTGTAGGACCTCCGGGTACCGGTAAAACCCTTTTGGCAAAAGCAGTTGCCGGTGAAGCTTCTGTACCGTTCTTCTCTGTGAGTGGTTCGAGTTTCATTGAGATGTTCGTAGGTGTCGGAGCAAGCCGTGTACGCGACCTTTTCGCCCAGGCTAAAAAAGAGGCGCCTTCCATCATCTTCATCGATGAGATAGATGCTATCGGTAAATCCAGAGCAAGTGGCGGACAGATGGGTGGGAACGATGAGAGAGAACAGACACTCAACCAGCTTCTTGCAGAAATGGATGGATTTGGTACAGATACCCCTGTCATTGTACTGGCTGCGACCAACAGACCTGAAACGCTTGATGCTGCGCTACTCAGGGCCGGACGTTTTGACAGACAGGTGCTGGTAGATAAGCCTGATTACGAAGGTCGTCTTGCCATTTTAAAAGTACATGCAAAAGGTGTCAAGTTTGCTTCAGATGTCGACTTTGAAATCGTGGCAAAGCAGACTGCCGGATTGGCTGGTGCCGATTTGGCAAATATCATCAATGAAGCTGCCCTGCTTGCAGGTAGATTCAACAAAAAAGAGATAGAACAATCTGATCTTCTTGAAGCAATTGAGAGGTCATTTGTTGGACTTGAAAAGAAAAATCGCAAGATCAATGAAACAGAAAAACGCATTGTTGCTTATCATGAGAGTGGCCATGCACTTATGGCAGAGTTAAGTGAAGGTGCTACACGGGTTACCAAAGTCTCTATTATTCCCAGAGGGCTTGGTGCATTGGGCTATACATTGCACCTTCCAGAAGATGAAGAGCGTTTCTTGAAACAAAAACATGAACTCATGGCTGAGATCGATGTACTTCTAGGAGGTCGTGCGGCAGAAGAGGTCTTCATTGGTGAGATCAGTACAGGTGCCGGTAATGACCTTGACCGTGCTACAGCTATTTTAAAAGATATGATCTCTGTCTATGGTATGAGTGATGTTGCAGGTCTTATGGTACTTAAGAGAAGCGAGAACAGCTTCCTTGGAGGTGGCATGGCTTCAACGGATTATAGTGAAAAAATGGCTGAAGATATCGATGCCGAGATCAAAAAAACATTAAATGAACGTTATGCCTATGTCAAAAAGACGCTCAATGAGTATCACCAGGCTATTGAGAACATGGCAAGCGTACTGCTGGATGTTGAAGTCATAGAAGGCGAAAAAGTACGAGAGATCATTGAAACATACGAAAAAGAACATCACCTCAAGAGTCGTTTGGCACATAGAAAAAAGGTGGAAAAGGATGAAAAAGTAACCAAAGAAGAACCTGAAGAAAACAGCGGTTCGCAAGAAGATAACACAGACGATGCCTAAACCGAATCTTATCTATATTTTACCTAACTTGTTTACTGCAAGTAGTATATTTATAGGTGTCATCAGTATTGTGGAAGGAAGCAAGGGTCATTATGTACTTGCTTCCTGGCTTATCCTCCTTGCACTTATCTTTGACGGACTTGACGGCAGGGTAGCACGCATGACCAATACGACAAGTCGGTTCGGTGTGGAGTTCGATTCCCTGGCTGACATCATCTCTTTTGGTATTGCTCCAGCCATGTTGCTTTACTTTTTCACAGGGCACGAATTTGGGCGTTTTGGCATTCTGGTCTCTGCCCTTTATGTTGTTTTTGGAGCCATCCGTTTAGCACGATTTAACATTTCTACAGCCAAAACAGACCCTAATGTCTTTATTGGACTTCCCATCCCGTCAGCTGCTATATTTGTTTCTATGTGGATACTCCTTTTTCATAAATATTCTTTAGAGAATTACTGTATTGTTCTATTGTTCCTGGCCTTGGGGATAAGTATCCTTATGGTCAGTAATTTTCGTTATCCTTCTTTTAAGAAAATCAAACTTGACAAGCCCATGGTCTTTAAAACCATGATATTTCTCGTCCTGACTGCCTCTTTGCTTTATCTTTTTTCAGCAGAGGGCTTTGCCCTTATTATCTTGGCATATGTATTATATGGGCCTCTACGTGCTTTAAGAAATTTGAATTTAAGAAAGATAAAAATTAAAAGATAATTTTTATCTCTTGTAATTTATTTTGATTTAGTGTATACTTACAAAAAATAACAGGAGACCATTATGAAAAATATCATAAATATTAATATTATTTTTACTAAAGATAGCTCTCTCCTGCTGCTGCTTACACTCTAATAGTCCGACTATCACACCTCTATTTTATATAACATAAACAAATTAGTTGCTAATAACCACAATTTAGGTAAAATTAGCCAATTTTATACATATGCAGTTTTCGGAAGTGGCGGCTTCAGTCCCACCCAGAATTTAATGTGAGACCAAAGTCTTCACTTCCATAAAATTACTATGTCAACCATAACAAGGTAAACATAATGAGTAAAGAAATCATTAAAATATTCGACACAACACTAAGAGACGGTGAACAGAGTCCCGGGGCCTCCATGAACACCGAAGAGAAAATACAGATCGCTGCACAGTTGGAGCGTTTGGGGGTTGACATCATCGAAGCCGGGTTTGCGGCAGCCAGCCCGGGAGACTTTGATGCCATAGAAAAGATATCACAAAGAGTACAGAATTCTACTGTCTGTTCTTTGGCGCGTGCCATAGATGCAGATGTTAAAGCAGCAGGTGAAGCCGTAGCCAAAGCAAACATGAAACGTATACACACTTTCATTGCCACCTCTAAAATACATATGGAACACAAACTTAAAATGTCACCGGACGAAGTCATCACAAGAGCGGTACGTGCTGTGGAGTATGCACGCACATTTGTCGATGACGTAGAATTTAGCTGTGAAGATGCAGGGCGCTCAGATATGGCTTTCATGAAAGAGATAAGCGATGCAGTCATCGCAGCAGGCGCAACAACGATCAACCTGCCGGATACTGTAGGGTTCAGGCTTCCTTTTGAGATAGGTGCTATGGTCAAAGAGATGAGTGAATATGTAAAAGGCAGAGCGATCATCTCAGTCCATAACCACAATGACCTTGGATTGGGTGTGGCAAACTCTTTGGAAGCTGTCATCAATGGTGCCAGACAAGTAGAGTGTACCATCAATGGTTTAGGAGAAAGAGCCGGTAATGCTGCATTGGAAGAGATCGTCATGGCATTGAAAACACGTTCAGATGTCTTTTCAGCCTATGGCACCAATATCAATACAAAAGAGATCTATCCGGCAAGCCGCCTAATTGCAAATATTACGGGTATCGAACCTCAACCAAATAAAGCAATTGTTGGTAAAAATGCCTTTGCACATGAGAGCGGTATTCATCAAGACGGTATGTTGAAAAATAAAGAAACATATGAGATCATCCGACCTGCAGACATCGGCCTGAATATGGAAGATACTTTGGTCTTGGGCAAACACTCGGGACGTGCAGCTTTTAAAGACAAGTTGGCAAAATTGGGCTTCATCTTGGATAATGAAGCCTTGAATGCCTCTTTTGAACGCTTTAAGATCTTGGCAGATAGAAAAAAAGAGATCTATGATGATGACTTAAGAGCCTTAGTCACCAATGAAATGACAAAAGCCACTCAAGTGTATGAATTGATATCCTTACAATTGATGGATTGTTCAGACGGTGTACCGAGTGCCGCAGTCAAAATAAAAAAGGATGATAGTGAGATCATAGAAGCAGGCATAGGAGAGGGAACCATAGATGCTGTCTTTAAAACGGTTGACCGCATCTCAGGATATAACGGTAAGTTGGAAGATTATAAGGTTAAATCTGTAAGTGAGGGGAAAGATGCCTTGGCATCTGTTACCGTTAAGGTATCCTTTAACGGTGAACCGGCCATCATAGGACACGGACTCAACATAGACACAATGTTGGCCTCTGCAAGAGCCTACATAGGGGCATTGAACAGCTACTTGAGTATGGAAGGGAAGTTGAAGTCACGCTATAGTGACACTTCTAAAACGGTCTGATTCGCAGGGTGTGCAATTGCACACCCTACATATACTTCTTCAACACCTCAGGGATCTCAATACTCCCGTCTTCATTCTGGTAATTCTCCATAATAGCTATAACTGTACGGCCTACTGCAAGGGCTGAACCATTCAAAGTATGAACAAGCCTGTTCTTCTTGCCCTCTTTAAAACGTATCTTTGCACGTCTTGCCTGAAAATCTCTGGTATTTGAAATAGAAGATATCTCACGATATTTGTTTTGTCCCGGAAGCCACACTTCCAAGTCTATGGTCCTTGCCGCAGAAAATCCAAGGTCACCACCGCAAAGCTCTACTACCCTGTGAGGTAATCTCAATGCCGTGAGAATATCGGAGGCGTTCTGTACCATCATTTCAAAGACCTCATCACTCTTATCCGGATGGGAAATAGCCACCATTTCTACTTTGTCAAACTGGTGTTGACGTATCATCCCGCGTGTATCACGTCCTGCAGACCCCGCTTCTTTTCTGAAACAGGGCGTATAGCCTGTCATCAGTACAGGAAGCTCTTTCTCAGCCAGTATCTCATCATTATACATATTGGTCAAGGGAACTTCAGCTGTAGGGATGAGATAAAGGTCTTCTCCCTCTATTTTAAAAAGGTCATCTTCAAACTTGGGAAGCTGCCCGGTACCCTGAAGCATTGTAGCATTGTTCATGAACGGTACGCAAAGCTCTTCAAAACCCTTTTCTCTGTTGGTATCAAGGAAGAAGTTGATAAGTGCACGTTCAAGTCTTGCAGCCTCACCGCGAAGCACTGAGAAACGGCTCTTGGCAAGTTTGACACCACGTTCAAAGTCTATCCAGCCGTTTTTTTCTGCCAGAGCCCAATGTTCAAGAGGTTCAAAATCGAAACTTCTAGGTTCCAGTACTTTTCTAAGTTCAACATTATCCTCTTCATCCTCACCTTCTGGCACAGAATCATCCGGAAAGTTTGGAATTGTAAGCGCTACTGCATATAACGCTTCTTCTGCCTCTCTGGCTTTTTCCTGAAGAGGAATCATTGATTCTTTGTTCGCATCCACCTTGGCTTTAAGCTCCGTAATATCTTTACCCTCATGCATATACTGTCCAAAGAGTTTGGACATGCTGTTCTGTTCTGCTTTGGCTGCTTCTAAAGCTGCATTGGCTTCTTTAAGAGTTATAAAAAGAGTTTGGAGGTTTTCAAGTGCATCTGTGTCTACACCCTTTTTCTGAAGTTTGGCCGATGCTTCTTCAAAATTATTTTGGAGATATTTTAAGTCTATCATTTGTTTGCCTGGATTTGAAATGTTTTGTGAAATTATAGTGGAAAATATAAGAAGATATGATTAAAGAAGGCTATTTAAGCCTTCTTTAGTGTTTTAAAATTCATCGCTTACAACCAGTCCCGTGATATCAAATGAACAATCTGCATCTGGATCAGGGTTAGAAATATCCATTTGAACAAAGGCATGTCCATCTCCACCTATACATGATCTAGCATCAGACTGGTTGGTAGAAACAACAGTGCCAGCATCTATCGTACATGTACTTCCCTCTTTGACTCTCCATCCAAAATGTCCATTACGGTATCGTTCCGGTGCATTCTCATGCCATATATCAAATGTTACAGTAACACCAGAAACACCTTTTTTAAGCGAATAACCACCAGTTGGAACTTTAGTAAAACCATGACCTCTGAGTGTATGCTTGGTAACCTCACCAATTCTTATTTTTGCTCCGGTATCTGGTTGGATACCATCAAGGTTAACCCATATTAATGCATCTTTCCCAGTCAAATGATAATCATATTTATAGTCAATCGTAACCGTACCCTCTTCATCTAGCTTATACGTATCAGAATCCGTAGTACCGATCCACTCACGACCATCCTGTCTACACATATCCTGATAATAGTTATGCCCTACAGCATAATAAAGGCCGTTTCTGCTAATACCATAATAATCATCTATCAAATTCAAAGTATTATTAGCCCCAGTGGTTTGAATATCCCATTTTCCCATCGCTTCATAATTTTTTCTTTCACCAAAGACAACCAGCTTATCGGTATTATTTCCTTCGGCATTGACATACCTGAATACATCAGGGAGGAACGGATCACTAAAAGTTGCTTTGTTGGAAGCATCAGGATCAGAGATAGTACCGTTTGCTAATCCATTCTCTATATCATCTCTACCGTAAAAGAGTCTTTTGGTGGCAGCACTTTCAGTGCCCGTTGCTTCGGAACCATCTACTGCATATCCTACAATAGCCCCAAGAGAAACATTTGGTCTTGTATTCACCCGGTTACCATACTCATCTGTTACAGATACAGCAAGTTTTTCAATATATTTTGCCCTCTCTTTATCCTGTCCTGTACTCACATATGAAATACTGATCGCTGATGGTGGACCGGAGAATACTCTTACATTTACAATCGTTGTCAATGTTTGAGGATCACCATTCACATCATTGAATTCAACTGTAAGCTGTACAGGTACCAATCCGGAAAGCTTTTTGGACTTAAGGATGAACGGACTGTTGTTAGCAGCATTCAATACCAAGCTATCGACCAAAGTACTTGTGGCTGTATCCAGGAGCTGAGCAATTGTACTGTTGGTAGTAAGTGCAGTGATCCCAGTAATACTCTCCGTGGTTAATGCCACATCATTACCTGCACTGTCCTTTGCCCTAAGAAGTACATTGAAAGTTTTTTCTTTTTCCGGAATTCCCATACTGAACTCTCCACTGGTGATAATGTCAAGTTCATAATTGCGTGAGATATGCGGATTAGGCGGTAGCTGATAGAGTACTTTCATCTGCTGCTTGTCCGCACTGTTCTCTGTATGATAGAACTTAAATATACTCTCATTGTCATCATTTGCGATCAATGCCTGCAAATTACTTGGACCTGTATAGCTGAAAGTTGCAATCCCCTGACTATCTACGGGCACTTCATAAGCAGTGAACTGACCAACATCCGTACCGTTCAATACTTTTTGAGGTAATTCGACCTTTACGCTGCCTTGTGTATATGGAGCGATGTCCTTAAATACTCTCACTGGTATCTCTACAGTTTTACTGTTACTGTCTAAGGTAACCTCTCGTAGCTGCGTAGGAATGACAACATTTGGCAACGTTACATTACCTTCGACATTATCTGTAGTTTCACTAAAGAATACTGTTGCATTTGTCTCAATTGCAGTCGCATTTTCGGCAAACTGTATCGCCAATGTCAATGTTGTTCCATTCACATCATCTATTGTCTCCGGCGCCATATATGAGAAGGTCGCATACCCTACACTATCGGTAGTCACGCTATAGCCATTAAGAATTGTGCCGTTTCCTTCACTAAAAGCTTGTAATGTAACTGTTTTCCCTGCAATAGGCACACCTTTATAGGTTAACTGTGCTTTTACATCTTCTTTTTGACTGCCGTGTTCAATAGTAATGTTAGATGTATTTGTAAAATCATACAGTGGCTTTCCTGCTATGACGATACTCACAGTGGTCGTGGCTTCTGCGCCATTATCATTCGTGTGCACCAACTCCAAAGGCTGTGTACCGTTCGTTAATACATCTGCCGCAATATAAGTAAATCTTGCATATCCATCTGCTCCTGTAGTTACGGTCGCATTTTCCACACGACCAAAAGCTGCTGGAATACTTTTAGCAGTAACTTTCTCTCCTGCTATAGGAGTTCCATTCTTAACTAATTGTACTGCGATCTCTCGGGTTTGTGCTGCATAATTTACAGTGATATTGTTTGTGTTAATAAGTTCATATTCAGTAGTCACTGCCGAAGCATTTACATTAACTACGATAGGTTTAGTGATAATGATCCCATTTTCTGTGAAACTTAATTGCATAGTTGTATTCGTTAGCCCGGTTAGACTCTTTGGCGCCTGATAGGTAAATTCTGCCAAGCCTGCATCATCTGTTATTGCGGTGGCAGAGGACAAGGCACCAAATGTAGGTGTAGACAGCGTTATATTCTTTCCGGGAACACCTACATTTGAACTATCAACAATATTTACACTGATCGTCTCTACTTGGTTTGCATGAGTAATTGTAATAGGTGTAGTTTCATTGATTAAAGCATATGTTGTTCCACCTACAGCCGATGCCTGTATAGAAACCATAACTGTTGCCGTAATTGTGTTATCGTTTTCATCCGTGAACATAAGGCTGATCTTTTGAGATTGTCCATTGACTGAAGTTAGATCAGAAGGCGCTTTATAATTGAAAGTCGCTCTACCTGACATATCCGTTTGCACACTAGAAGGACTTAGTGAACCAAAGGCTATTGGCAAGATCGTTGCTTTAACTTCTTTTCCAGAAACACCCGCACCACTACTGTCTACTAGATCTACAGTAATCATTTTCTCTTCAGATGCAGTGGTGACAGTAATAGAAGTTGCATTCATGAAATTATAACTATTTGGCGATGTTGCTGAAGCATTGAATGACAAGGTAATATTTGCACTATCAATTCTTGTTCCATTATTGTCAAATACCACAGTTAAGGGTAATGTTTGCCCATTGATAGGAGCTATATCATTTGGAGAGGTATAAACAAAATTTGCAAAACCATTAGAGTCTGTTGTGACTTTCATCTCTTTTATTTCACCGTATCGTACATCATATGCCAAGATTTCTATACTCTTACCTGCTACACCTTTTGTATCTCTATCTATAAGTTGTAGCTTAATCGGATATTCTTTAGCTGCTTTATCAATCGTTATTGATGAAGGTACATTATAAAAACTAAAATTTCCATCTACTGTAGGTGTACCTGGGTTTATAGTATCTATAGGGTTACCATTTCCATCAAGCTTTGTAGCGAGCAGTTCCTCCCCTGCAATTGTTTTGCTTTCCCTACCTTCTCTAATAATTTTATCCGCAACTAGGCGATATGCGGTTGGTGTACAGTTAGTTTTAACCTTACCACTAAGATCTAAAGATTTTTGTGAACCTTTTGAACCATCTAAAACCAAAGGATCTGGAGTAAAAATTGCATTACCATCCAGATCACATCCTTCAAGTTCTAATTTAAAATTGGTAAACTCCAGTCCCACGTCCCTATCTATGTCTTTAGTAAAAGTGACCATTGTACTAAAATCCAAATTATTGACTGTCACTGCAACAGGTGCCGTTTTAAAAAGTTTACCTATAGGATTTGGCCCACCATCCGGTTTACTATTACTCCCACAGGCAGACAAGATCAGGCCTATGGCAAGCATAAATGCATATATGCTATTTCGTTTCATTTTTATTCCTTCTATCTATGATGTATACAAGTATTTAATAAAGGTAGTTCATCCCGAAAACAACACTACCCGTATGATCGAACTTATCTGCTGTTGACAATGAATATCTATACCCGATATCTATATCCATAGATTCCATGACTTCTACAACAAAACCTGCTTGCGCACCATAGAGGAAACCATTTTCATCGACATTGGTACTTTCGTAATTCATATATCCTGCATTTGCTCCCAAATAAGGTTTAAAATAATTCTGTTCTTCTGTTGAATTGAGGAAAAAATAATCAACTGTTACCATCAATTTTTCAGTATTCTGATCATCTTTATCAAAATAATTTAAAAGCACCATACTTCTCCACTGTTCTGTCTGCGCACCCACTCTTAAACCAAATTCAACTCCGTTTTCCTTATGGTCCAGTTCTCCCAGAACACCTCCAACATCACCTTGAACTTCTGTTGCACCGACTTCCAGACCAATGAACTTTTCACCTTCAGATATAGTACCTGCGTAAAGAGAACTTCCCAGTGCCGTATATACCAGTGCCATCGCTATTTTTTTTACCATAATAAACTCCTTGTCCTTGTTTAAATTATGCATTCGTACAAATGCCTATGCACAAGGATACCATATTTTTATATTTTTTAAGATTAAATATTTTAAAATATTACATAAATAACTTATCATTGAATATCTTTGTCCTATCTCCAAATATTATAACCTCTCATTTTTATTCACTTTCACTGCATTATATGGTAAAAATGTCAAAAAATGTCAAAGGCTAAACTAAGAAGTCATGTAATGTGTTAGGAGAATTTAATTCTAGTAGATGGTAGTAAGAGGGGGACTTGAACCCCCGACCTCCGGCTTATGAGACCAGCGCTCTAACCAGCTGAGCTACCTTACCACTAATGAAGAGACGAAATTTTAGCTAAAGATACCTTTATTGTCAATAGTTTTTTGTAAAAATCATATATTTAGCAGTTTTTCCACTTTTTTCTGGTCGAATCCGCAGATCCATTGTGATCCGATCAGGTAAACCGGTACACCCCTGCACCCATGTTGTTCACAGTCTTTCGCCGCTTTGTGATCTTTTGAAATATCGATTATCTTAAATTTGATACCATGAGATTTTAGATGACTCTTTGCGGTTGTACACCATTTACATGATGGCGTAGTAAAAAGTATGACCTTCTTCTGTTTTTTTTCCATGCTGTTTATCTTCTCCTTAAATATTTTTTGAGTGATTATACAATATTTATAGCAGGAATTCAATAATAGGTTAAAATAATTTGTTAAAAAACTTTAGTCATTTACACTAAAGACTATTGACAAAATAAACATTTTTTTGTATGATTCCTTTACAAAAAATCATTAATCGTAAGGAGATATCATGAATTTTAAGCCATTAGGTGACAGACTTTTGATCCAAAGGGTTGAAGAAGCCAATACAACAGCTTCGGGAATCATTATACCTGACAATGCAAAAGAGAAACCATTAAAAGGTAAAGTGATCGCTGTAGGCAGTGAAGTTGAAGATATCAAAGTGGACGATACTGTCGTGTTCGGGAAATATTCCGGAAATGAGATCATCCTGGATGGTACGGAGTATCTCATTATGGAGAGTGCTGACATTTTTGGGATACTTGTATAGTATAGAATAACAAGCGACTTGCAAACGTATGGGAGACGATGCTTTAGCTTCGTTAGAGGTAAGGCCAAAGCCATCATTTCCAAGTTTTGCAAGAACTTTAATTAAGATATTAAAAAGGATATAACATGGCAAAAGAGATATTTTTTTCTGACAAAGCAAGAAGCGGACTGTATGAAGGTGTAACTAAACTGGCTGATGCAGTAAAAGTTACAATGGGACCTAGAGGTCGCAATGTACTTATACAAAAGAGTTTTGGCGCACCACACATCACAAAAGACGGTGTAAGTGTAGCCAGAGAAATAGAACTTGATGACAATTTGGAAAACATGGGCGCACAACTTGTAAAAGAAGTAGCAAGCAATACGGCTGACGAAGCCGGGGACGGTACAACTACTGCCACAGTACTGGCACACTCTATCTTTAAAGAGGGGCTTAGAAATATTACTGCCGGAGCGAACCCTATCGAAGTAAAAAGAGGTATGGATAAAGCATCTGCCGTGATCATTGAAGAGCTTCAAAAGATTTCTAAAGAGGTAAAAGACAAAAAAGAGATCGCACAAGTTGCTACTATCTCTGCAAACTCTGATGAGACGATCGGTAACCTCATTGCTGAAGCAATGGAAAAGGTAGGAAAAGACGGTGTTATCACGGTAGAAGAGGCAAAGGGAATCAATGATGACCTTGAGGTCGTAGAAGGTATGCAGTTTGACAGAGGTTACCTCTCACCATATTTTGTAACCAACACAGAAAAAATGACATGTGAGATGGAGAACCCGCTTTTGCTCATTACAGATGCAAAGATCACATCCCTAAAAGATCTTGTGCCCGTACTGGAGCAGATACAGCAAAGCGGAAGACCACTGCTTATCATCTCTGATGATTTGGAAGGTGAAGCATTGGCAACACTTGTTCTGAACAGACTCAAAGGTGTACTGAACATTGCAGCAGTAAAAGCACCTGGTTTTGGGGACAGAAAGAAAGAGATGCTAAAAGATATTGCAATTTTAACTGGGGCTACGGTCATTACTGAAGAGTTGGGTCTCAGTCTGGACAAAGCTACTTTAAATGAACTCGGACAGGCAGCAAGAGTGGTGATAGACAAAGACAACACTGTCATCGTAGACGGCAAAGGTGACAGTACTGCGGTTGAGTCAAGAGTGAATGAGATCAAAGTTCAAATTGGAAATACAACCAGTGAGTATGATAAAGAAAAGCTCCAGGAAAGACTTGCAAAGCTTTCCGGCGGTGTGGCTGTTATTAAAGTAGGAGCTGCCACAGAGACTGAAATGAAAGAGAAGAAAGACAGGGTGGACGATGCTCTCTCGGCTACGAAAGCTGCTGTGGATGAAGGTATTGTTATCGGTGGAGGCGCTGCACTCATTAAAGCCGCACAAGCTATAGACCTTAGCCTCTCAGGAGATGAGGCGGTAGGTGCCGAGATCATTTTAAGAGCTGTCTATGCCCCAATGAAACAGATCGCCCAAAATGCCGGATTTGATGCAGGTGTAGTTGCAGATAAAATTGCAAACTCCAATGAGGCGAATCTTGGTTTTAATGCTGCAACAGGCGAGTATGTCGATATGCTTGAAGCAGGGATCATCGATCCGCTTAAGGTAGAAAGGGTCGCCCTTCAAAATGCCACATCCGTTGCTAGTCTACTTCTTACGACCGAAGCAACCGTTTCAGACATCAAAGAGGCACCAAGTGCTGCTCCTGCTATGCCGGACATGGGTGGCATGGGCGGTATGCCTGGCATGATGTAAGACAAGGCCGAAGGTTTCCTTCGGAATTGTCTTACTCTTTACTTCAGTAACTCCTGAAACTCAGCCGAAGGTAGTGGTTTGGAGAACAGGTAGCCTTGTGCATGGTCGCAACCCATATCATACAGCAATGCTGACTCTTTAGATGTTTCAACCCCTTCAGCGACTACTTCAAATCCCAATCCATGGATAAGTGCAATCATCGCTTTCACCGTAATTTGATGATCAAGATTGGAATAGAGATCAAAAATAAGTGATCTGTCTATTTTGATCATAGAAAGAGGAAGCATTTGCAAATGCTTTAAAGAAGAAGCACTCGCCCCAAAATGATCCAAAGAAAGAGAAAGCCCAAGCTCTTTGAAAAGCTTGAATTCCATAGCTGTTTTTTCTATGTTTACCATAGCAGATTCTTCTGTAATATCCAAATTGAAATCCCGAGGATCAACAGAATGGTCTTCAAACAGAATTTCCAATTTCTGCATCAATTTATCCACATGCATCTCTTTAAGAGAAAGGTTAAGTGTTATTTTAAACTTTTTTAAACCGCTATCATCCCACAATTTACGCTGCTTGATCGCTTCTCTGAAAACATATTCCCCTATATCAACGATCAAGCCTGTTTTTTTAGCCACTGTCAGAAACTGGTCTGCCACAATAAGACCTAATTTAGGGTGATTCCATCTTATGAGTGCTTCTGCACCTATCATCTCTTCTGTTTTTAAATTAAATATAGGTTGATAATAAAGAAAGAATTCATGATATTTCAGTCCCCTTTGAATTTCCTCGTTCATTTTCAATTCATCTTTGTTCATCGATTGAAGCTCTGTTGAAAAGCATTCAATGTTTGATTCACTCTCTCTTTGTGCATGCGCCAGCGCAATATATATATGGTCAATCAGTTTTGCAGCATTTTCACCATTATCAGGATATTTTGCAATACCTATAGATGCGCTTAAGCGCACATTGGCATCTTTTTTATGGAGATTCCCTATATCAATAATAATTTTTTTAGCGATTTTTTTAGCTTCTTCTTCACCTGATACATTATCCAGAATAAATAGGAATTTATCACAATCCATACGATAAATACGTATACCATTTACTGGATTGTCTATAAAATAATTTGCGATTTTTTTTAGTATCTTGTTGGCATATCCATGTCCTAAAGTAGTTTGCAGATCAGAAAAATGGTCTATTCCCAACAAAAACAATGCAAATGATCTTGACTCTTTTTGACTTTCCATCACCAATGTATTGATATCTGTCAATGCCTTGAATTGGCTGGGTAAACCGGTAAGGAAATCCTTACCTCCCTCTTTTTCGGTTGCAACCGTTTTATTTGCCGGAATTGCCTGCATATCAATAATACAAATGATTGTTCCGTCTATGTTCAGGTTGCTTTTGTCCACATAAATATTTACTTGTTTCATTTTACCCGATATAACGAGTAATACATTTTGTAAATGAAAATTATCTTCTTGTGTATTACATTGATTTTCCAGTACTTCAAAAAAATCCGCAGGATCTGAAGTATCTATTTTAAGTTCTATTTTTTTACGAACAGCAAGTGCATTATTATCCTGATCTAAAGCAAACAGCTCCTTAGCCGATTGATTTGCAAAAATAATATCAAAATCCTTAGAGAGGACCATCATGGCTTCATCATAATACTCTTTCTCTTTTTTAAAGAACCTCAATTCTTCAGCTACGGTTGTCAACTTCCTTTTATAAGTTCTGTTCAGCCATATATACCCGAGAATAAGTATGATGAGGAACAAGCCCCCTAGTATAATATTTATCTCCATTTCTTTTTCCTTATCGTAATAATTTTTGAAATTCAAAGACCGGCAGAGGTTTTGAAAAGTAATACCCCTGCATATAGTCACATCCATAAGATGCTATCAGTTCATACATTCTTTTATTTTCAATTCCTTCAACAACGATCTTTACTCCCAAGTTATGTCCCAGTTCTATCATGGCCTTCACAATTCGTTGATCCTCGTTATTTGTCAATATATAATCTACCAAAGTTTTGTCTATTTTCAGAACATCAGCAGGAAATTTTTTTAAATATGAAAAGGACGTATATCCCGTACCAAAATCATCAAGTGCAATGGGGATGCCCAGCTTTTTCAGTGCCAAAAACTGTTTACGTGTCAATTCTTCACTGATCATGGCAGAGCCTTCCGTGATCTCATACTTGATCAGCTCGGGACGTATTTGATGGAGTTGCAGTTGTTTTGCAACATTTTCAACAAATCCTTCAGACTCTATTTCCAAAAGTGTAATATTGATAGAGACTTCTATTTGCTTGAATTGAAAAAGTTCCCAGCGCTTTTGCTGTCTTAGTATTTCTTCGAGCATATATCTTCCAAGCTCAATAATAAAACCTGTTTTCTCCATCAGAGGAATGAATACTGCAGGAGGGATGATTCCATATTTTGGATGATTCCAACGTATAAGCGCTTCAGCAGCCACAACTTCTTTGGTCTTGGCTTCCACGATGGGCTGGTAATAGATCTCAAATTCATCTTTCTTCAATGCTTCATGCATTTCATTGTGCAATATCAATTCATTATAATCATGCTGAATATCACTTGGGATATAGATATGTACCCGTCCAAATCCATGATTTTCTGCCTGGTTCAATGCTTTATAGGCATTATCAAACAAATTTAGCGTAGAGCCGCTATCAGGATAGATACTTATCCCGACAGAGGCCGTCAAGTGCAATCTTGTATCTTCCATCCTGTAAAATGATGCCAGCCTTTTTTGTATGATTTGAACCAGAGAAAGGATCTCCTTTGAAGCGTTTATATCCGGTACCACAAGCAAAAAATTGTTATGATAGGTATGATATACAGAGAAACCGTGTTCTTTTGCCAAAGTGTCCAAATAGTCAGCAACTTTGATAAGGATGATATTTGCCTGTTCATATCCGATAATAGATCGTAATTTTGAAAAATTGTCTATATCCAGCAATACCAGTGCAAGCTTTTTGTCATTTAGATGCATTTTGGAATACAGGGCAGTCAAGTCATGAAGGGCTTGTGCCTGGTTGGGTAGCTTGGTGAGCTTGTGCCTATAATTTAAAGCTGTTTTCTCTTTCTCCTTACTGAGGTCGTGTATGGAGACAATCGTGCACCAACGTTGAGGTTTGTCCCCTACAGGAAAAGTATCTATATAGAGATTGATCGGTATTACATCCCTATCTTTATCATCTCTTCGCAACTCCGACTGAAGAAATGATTGCATTTTTTCTTCTGTTCCTTTGTTGTTCTCTTTTACTAATTGCTCCAGTGTTACCCAGTCTCTTTTCACCTTTATCTCAGGTTTGATCCTCAGAGGTTTGCCCACATCATCCTCGTTAAGATCAAGTAATTTCATCAAGGACCTATTGGCGTAGATCATTTCATTTGTATCCGACAACATTACAATGGCATCTTCTGAAATATCAAATGCTTTTTGAAAGACTTTCGCTTTTTTTTCTAAAGGCTCTTTTGCGCTTTTTTGTGCCCTTATAAGCATATAACTATATAGGATCAGTGCAAGTATGAAAAAAATACATAATATTGTTCCCATCTCTTTGTCATCCCCTCCCTTTTCCCTTCTTGGAATCAATTATAGCATACAAGGTTGAAATCTGGCTCTAAATACAATAGTGTGGACATTGTATTATGGTCAATATCTCTTTTTATCCAAACATACCGCTTCTATTTTTACGGAAGCATCCACAAGCGTGAATTTGTCATTGACCCCGATACTCTCCAATGCAATAGGTTCTCCATGCAAAGTAACCTGTGCCCAGCCTTTTTTGCATTGTAATTTTGGATCACTCATTTTCATTTTTTTAAATACATATTCTAAATGCTGTTCTTTTTGCTGTAGAATAAAATACATATTTTGTTGAAAATTTTTGTGCAGCATCGGCAACTGTGCTTCAAAGCGTTCCAGTTTATATTGCATAAGCCGTTTAAACTCTTCTTCCAGACGCTTGAATTCTGTCCGAGATTCTTCGAGCGTTCTCAATGGTGAGCTTCTGAGCAGAATTTCTTCCAAATGATTGACTGCCTGAATACCCTGCCGGAGTTTTTGTTCTATGCTCTGTTTGTACCGCTGCATCATCTCCTCTAGCATATACTGTATCTCCTGGCTATCGGGCAGGATCATCTCTATGGCTGCACTCGGGGTCGGTGCGCGCAGGTCTGCTACAAGATCACTGATCATCACATCTACTTCATGTCCTACAGCGGAGACCACCGGTGTCTGCATGGCAAAGATCGCATCTGCTACCGCTTCTTCATTAAAACACCAAAGGTCCTCCGTACTTCCACCGCCGCGTCCAACGATAACAACATCTGTGCCCAAGCTGTCTGCATACTGTAAACTCTTGGCTATTTGTGAGGCTGCCGATTCTCCCTGCACCAAAGTATCAATGACCACTACTTCAACCAAAGCCCAGCGTTTCTCTATGATCTTAAGCATATCATGCAAAGCTGCACTCTCTTTGGCTGTGACCAACGCTATCTTCTCAATGTGTTTAGGAATAGTTTTTTTTCGATGAGCATCAAAATAGCCTTTAGCTTTAAGTTTTTCTTTGAGCTGCTCATAGGCCAAAGCCAATGCACCTTTGCCATACGGCTCTATATGTACGGCATAGAACTGGTATTCACCTCTGGGCGTATAGACCCCTACAGACCCCTCCACAACAATATGCATCCCTTTTTCCAAACGGAACTTCATCTTTGAAACAGCTGATCGCCACATGACGCACTTAATGGAACTCTCTTCGTCTTTGATGGAGAAATAGACATGCCCTGAAGTATGATAGGTAACAGAAGCTACTTCTCCCTCTACAAGGATATGCATAAAGGTAGCTTCAAGGAGAGATTTTATTTTTGTGTTGAGTGAAGAAACAGTCATCATAGTTGACATTTGCTATCCTGTAGGGTGTTGTTTTTATTCATAGCTGTTGCGGGGGACACAGCACCCTGCACTATTGTTTTTGGGCGACCAAAAGCGTACTGATTCCCATAGAAAAAGATTTGGTATACTTCATCTCAAACCCAGACTCTTCCAACTCTTTGGCCAACATTTCTGTAGTAAGAAACTCTTCTATAGAGTCCGGCAAATACCTATAGGCTTCATAATTTTTAGAGATCAGCCCGCCAATACGCGGCAGGACATTTTTCATCCCAAAGTCTACCACTTTATCTACCAAACCACTTCTCTCTTGTTTGGTAAACTCCAGTATCATTACAATACCACCAGGTTTTAGCGCTCGGTAGAACTCCTGCAGTGCTTCAATCCTGTCAACCACATTTCTAATACCATAGCTGATCGAGATGACATCCGTACTCTCGTTTTCTATAGGAAGTTCTTGTGCTTTACCCTCTATGAATTCTGCGAAGTCAACCTTTTTGCGTGCCACTTCAAGCATTCCTACAGAGGGATCAATCCCTGCATACTTTTGAATATTCACACTGTTTTTAGCTGCCTGTTCTTTCCAGTAGATCAGCAGATCTCCTGTACCTGTAGCAACATCAGTCACTTGAGCTAACTCTTTTTTACCCAATATTTCAAATGCTTTGTCACACCCTTTTTTACGCCATTGTATATCGATCCCCATACTGAGTACTCTGTTCGCCAGATCGTATGTTGATGCAATATCATCGAACATCGTAACGATCTTGTCTTGTTTTTCCTGTTTGTCTGTCAGTTTTTCAATGCCCAACTTGTCTGCTCCATATCATGAGATCCACATCTTTTTTTTCTGTATGCAGAAACTCTAATTTCATTGTAGTATTATAGGTTAAATTGTTGGTAGAGAGCTTAGGAGTCTGGTATATCAGCATCCAATCCACGTTATCTTTAAGTGCCTGTAACATTCCCTCTCCGCCTTCAACCATGACAAAAGAGGGATGCACTAAAAAATCCAAGTTATCACTTACTTTTACTTCTCTTTGGGGAACATGAAACAGGGGAATATCCCTATCAAAATCATCTTTATTGGAATATATCATTACATCAGGCGCTTTACTTTGTGTAAATCTGCAATCCAAAGTAGGCCTGTCAACCCTTACTGTATTGCCGCCTATAAGCAAAGTATCGCATACCTCTCTTAACTGATGTACATGTTTTAAGGAACTTTGGGAGCTAAGATATCCTCCTCCTATGCGTCCGTTTGTCGTTTGGGCCAGTTTAAAAAGTACAAAAGCTCTCTTTTGCCATATCATAAACGGCTCAAGAAGCTTTTTACACTGCTCTTCAAGCACTCCGAGTAGAACATTTTTCAGTTTATCCGCTCCGGCATTGTGTCCGGCAATAATATCTTTGGTGCCAATACACACTTTTGCCAGATCAAGTGTTTGCAGCAGTGAGGCGCAAGAAGGTGTTTTTCCTTGGTGTGAACAGGGTTCAAGGGTAACGTAAATACAGCATTGGGAAAAAAAGTTCTCAGGAAGACTTAAAAGAAAGGTATGGGCTTTTTGTGCATCGAATCGGTCAAAATCTATCTTATTATCAGATAATTCTTCATAGGCGGACAGGAGTGCCAGCACTTCGGCATGCGAAGTTCCTGCTTTTTGATGAGCCTCAATCGCAAGAAGGTTTCCCCCTAGCGTTACAACAGCACCTACCGCCGGATTTGGGTAAGTTAGACCTTGAAATTGCCAAGCCTTGTCTATGGCAAGCTGCATATATACTTCATCTCTCTTCATATGCAACTCCTCTAAGATATATGACTAATGATTCCAGTCGTAATACGTTTTTGCGGTACCTACCTGATTGTACGTCAATGCCTCATCACCATGTTTTGTCTCAACAACAAATCCATGATCATCTGCACTTTTCAATATACCCTTGATTCTCTCTTTTCCCGGTACTTTTACTTTTACTTTCTCACCTATGGCATTTTTAAAATGTACAGGCTTGGTCAGTTTACGCTCAATTCCAGGAGAACTCACTTCCAAACGATAGGGGCCGTTCATAGGAGGATGGACATCCAAAAAAGGAGAAAGTTCATTAGAGATCGTTGCACACAGATCAAGTTCTACCCCGCCTGCCTTAGTAATATAAACACGAAAGATCGTTTCATCAAATTCTGTTACCACTTCAGTATCATACAAGGCTGCTCCGTGTGCTTCTATGATCTTGGCGATCTGCGTATCAAGATTCATTGGAGTTTTCTCCCTCTTTTTTCGTACTGATCTGCTTGAACAGCTCTTCCATACGGCTCACTTTTTCCAACTGTTCGTCAAATTCAAATGTAAAACGGGGGGCTTTAAACCACCCCTCACTCTGCTTACAATGGTTTTGGATATACCCTGCAACCGTTCTTAGCTGCCTAAGTGCTTCGCTTTGTTCTTTGGGTGTTAAAAATGATTTATCCAAATAGACCTTTGCATCTGACCTGCCTTTTGAACAAACAACATCAGTTACCAAAAGAGAGTTAATACGTGTGTCATCAAGTGTTGCCAATGCTTCAGGTATGATCTCCTTAAGAACCGACTCGACTCTATGACGCTTGATCTCTTCTTGTGTCATTTTAGAGTTTAACCTGCTCTTCTACATCTTTAAAGGTTTCAATCACATCACCCTCTTTAATGTCATTGAAGTTCTCAAGCATAATACCACATTCATAACCGTTCTTCACCTCTCTGACATCTTCATTGAAACGCTTGAGTGATGAGATCGTGCTTTCATAAACGACAACACCGTCACGGATAAGTCTGGCTTTACTTCCTCTTGTAATAACACCGTCTGAGACTTTACATCCTGCAATCGTCCCGACTTTGGCTACGACAAATGTCTCACGTACTTCTGCCTGACCGGTTACCTCTTCAGAGATGACCGGACTCATCATGCCGCCAAGTAATGCTTTTACATCATCAAGGAGGTCATAGATAATAGAGTATGTACGGATTTCAATGCCCAGATCTTTGGCTTTTTTCTTCACAGCACCGGTCGGACGGACATTAAAGCCAAGTACAACAGCATGTTCTGAAGCATCTGCAAGGGTAAGGTCACTCTCCGTAACGCCACCTACACCTTCATGAATGATATTTACCTTGACTTCTTCATTTCGAAGTTTTTCCAAACTGCCTTTTATGGCTTCAAGTGAACCCTGAACGTCTGCTTTGATAATAACCGGAAGTGATTTAAGTTGACCTTCCGCAATGAGTGCAGAAAGATCATCAAGTGATGCTTTGGTACTTTTTGAAAGTTGTTTTGCTCTATCATACTCTGCTCTTTTTTCAGCCAGTTCACGCACTTCTTTGTCTGTATCCATTGCAACCAGTATTTCTCCGGCACCCGGTACTTCATTAAGCCCAACGATCGCTGCCGGTGTACTTGGGCCGATCTCCTTGACAGAACTTCCATTATCGAGTTTGATCGCTTTGATACGTCCGTATGTTTTACCCACGATGACGTTATCACCTACATGCAGCGTACCATTCTTAATGATCACATTGGCTACAGGCCCGAAACCTTTCTCCACAGAACTTTCAACAACAACGGCTTTGGCTTTTCTTGTCGGATCTGCTTGTAGTTCCATGACTTCTGCTTGAAGCAAAATAGTTTCAAGAAGGTCATCGATACCCATTCCCGTGTGTGCAGAAACCGGTACGAATTCATATTCACCGCCCCAATCCGTTGCCATGACGTCAAGCTCTGCAAGTTGCGCTTTGACATTATCCGGATTCGCATTTTCTTTATCCATTTTAGTGATCGCAACAATAAAAGGAACACCTGCTGCTTTTGTATGCGCGATCGCTTCTTTGGTTTGAGGCATTACGCCATCATCAGCTGCAACGACGATTATAACGATATCTGTTGCCTGTGCCCCACGTGCACGCATTTCAGTAAAGGCTTCGTGACCCGGTGTATCGACAAATGTGATCTTCTTACCATTTTTTTCTACCTGGTAGGCTCCTACATGCTGTGTGATCCCACCGGCTTCTTTATCTGCCACTTTTGCTGAACGGATCTTATCAAGCAAGGAAGTTTTACCGTGATCCACGTGTCCCATGATCGTAATGACAGGCGGTCTTTCTTCAAGATGTGTATCTTTCACTGCATCATATGCCTGTACGTAATCAAGTTCGTCCAATGGATTCATTGTCGTTACTTCAACCCCAAACTCTTCTGCAAGAATTTCGATCTCATCTTTGGAAAGGAAGTCATTTTTCGTTACCATCATACCAAGCGCGAACAGTACCCCTACTACTTCACCCACAGAACGGTTTACTTTTTCGGCAAATTCATAAACTCTTACATTTTCAGGGATCTCAATGGAAGTTACGACATCTGTATGCTCTTCTTTAGCATATTTTTTACGTTTTCCTCCACGCTTGAGTGAACGTTTCTGCTGAGGACGGAAGGGCTGTCTTCCTTTTACAGGTCCGCCGTTGGCCGCTTCTCTTTTTTTCATCTCTTCTTTGCGTTTCTGCTCCTGTCGCATCATCTCTTCATAAATATTCTTGTCTGAAAAGTCAAGCAGTACTACTTCCTCATCACCAAATCCGCTGTCAATATCACCACCCATACTGTCATGATTGAAGATATCGATCTTTTGTCCGGAGTCTCTAGCTTCAGCAGGACCTTTTTTAGGTTTCTTTTTGGCTACGTAGGCAGTTTGATCCCCCATAGAGATCTTTGTTGCTGCTCTGGTCGGTGCCGGCTTTGCCTTTCTGACGATCTTGATACCCGTACGGGAAAGCACTCTTCTTTTTGGTTTTTCTTCTTCACTCTTATCTGTGCTTTCAGGACTCACTTCAGGTTCTGTTTTTTTACTTACTACAGAGATCCCTCTACGTTTTTTGATTTCTTTTACAACAGGTTTCTCTACAATTTCTTCTTTGACAGGGGTCTCTTCTGCTATCTTTTCTTTCGTAACAACTTTGTTTTCAGCCACATCTTCAGCTACTTTTTCCTCAGCCTTGACTGGCTCTGGAGAAACTTCTTCAACTGCGGTCTCTACAGATTCTTTGCTGACCTCTTCTGCTGCCTTTTCTGTGGCTACTGCTTCTTTCTTTTTCTTTACAACCGTCATTTTAGTTTTACTGCCCGGTTTTTTAAATCCCTTCGGCAATCTTCCGCTAATTGCATAATCTACCAGTATACCGGCATCTTCCATGCTGATAGCACTATTGGCTGCTTTTACATTAAAGCCCAATTCTTTGGCTTTGTCTAGCAGATCCCCGTTCGACAATCCTGCTTCATCTGCTATTTCTTGGATCTTAACTTTATCCATTCTTAATCAACTCCTTTAAAAGCTTAACAAATCGTTCTTCATCTTGTTTAAAACGTTTCGTTAAGCCTTTAATTTTTTTTTCATTTTTACTACAAATATCACAAAGATAAAAACTTCTGCCTGTGCCATCAAATCCTATTACATCTCTACCTTCCAGTTTTAATCGTATCAAGGTATTTTGAGGATATCTACTACGGCAAGAAATGCACATTCGCATAGGCTGTGATTTTTTCATCGCGTATTATACCTAAATATTGATTAATCGTACAGCTTAGTTTTTGGTAGTGACACCATAATTGTCCAAAGAGAGTGTAAAAACTCTAAACTGGGGAAAACGTGCTTGTAATACCTGTGCTATTTTCTCTGCATCTTTGTCATAAGCAAGGTTGAAAAATGTAGAACCCGAACCCGAAAGTGTACTCATAAGTGCACCATGTTTCAATGCCATCTTTTGTACATCAAAAAGTTCCGGCATCATTTTCATACGTCTAGCCTGATGCAGTTTGTCTTTTGAAGCGATGCGCAACAGGTCCCAGGATTCACTCATAAAAAGTGCTGTCATGTAGGCGGCACGGGAAAGCGAATAGATCGTCTCTTCTTTTTTATACATTTTAGGCAATACGGTACGTGACCTGGCTGTGGAAATGGTACGGTCAGGAACCACTACGACCGCCTTTAAATAATCGGGCATGCGTCTCTTTTTGCTATATATACGGTCACCTTCAACACAGGAAACATTAAACCCGCCCATGACCGCCGGCGTAATATTATCAGGGTGGTGTTCATATCGAAATGCCTGGTTCAGTATCTCTCTTTTATTGTATCGCCTGCCTGCTGCCATATAGGCACCGCTTAATGCCGCGACGATCACGGCGGAAGAACTCCCAAGCCCTCGTGAGATCGGGATACGGTTATGAAATTCAAATCTGAAATTATCATTTTTTCCCGTAAGGCGCTTATAGTTTTCATTGAAAATACTTAAAAAGAGAGAATTCTTCTTGATCTTTGGATTATCTGCACCCTCACCGTGTGTAGAGATACTTAAAAACTTTGAAGGCTTGATGATTATTTCATTTTTCAGATCTACGGCAAGTCCCAAAGTATCAAATCCTGGTCCAAGGTTCGCTGAAGTAGCAGGTACGCTTACAAACATAGTGTATCTCTTTTCTCTTATACAGCCGGCAGTACATACTCAGGTGTTGATTCTTCATCTAATTCAAGATCATGAATACTCTGGGGTAATGTAAACTTCATGCTTATCGACTGTTCAAATTTTTTTGTTATTATAGTCTCTTTTTCCTTGATAAAGTAGAGATTGCCTATCGCTTTAATAGGTTTGCCTCCATTAAGGGCAAAGCCGCTGCATCCTGCACATTTGATCCCGCATATGATCTCTATGGTCTTAAGCATGACATACGTAAGCTTGATCGCCATATATGAGCCCGGGCCTCTTGTATAGATAATTTGCGAGATATCATATTCATTCAAACATTCCAGAATCAAAGGCAAAAGAATTTCGGAGGTTTTTTGCTCACTGGAGATAGTCTTGATAAGCTTTTGGTCTTCATAGACACCAACAAGAAGCGGTGAAGAGATAGAGATGATCAAAAGAGCATATTGTTTATGCGAAGGACTTTGCAAATGCTCTACTTTGTAACGCTTCAACTGCTACAAGTTCATAACTATTGCTGTCTGCAAGCAGTTTGGATGTCAGCTGGTAATTCAGGTTATGACTTCCGGCAAATGATTCATATTTGGCTAAAATATTATAACCCGAGACCATCATGTCACCCATGGCATCCAATATTTTATGTCTTGCAAATTCATTGTCAAAACGCAGTCCTTCAGGATTCAATACCTTATGGTCATCCAACCCTATGGCATTTTGCAGCGTTGCTCCAAGTGCTAGATTTTGACTCTGAAGATACTGGATATCTTTGGCAAAGCCAAAAGTTCTCGCCCTTGCGATCTCTTCGACAAAATTATGCGTACTGAATTCTAATTTTTCACTCTGCTCACCTATGACCGGGTGGTCAAATTTAATTCTAAAATCAAATGTCGCTACTTCACTCGGCAAAAGCCGCACGAACTTATCACCCTCCTGTATCTCAACAGGTTCTTTGACACAGATGATCTTTTTAGGCACATCCAACTCTTCAATCCCTGCTTCCTCAAGCAAAAGGCAGAATGATATGGCTGAGCCATCCATGATCGGCATTTCATTTCCGTCAACGGTGACCCTGAGATTGTCTATCCCGTATGCATATATTGCTGAAAGAAAGTGTTCAATGGTAGAGATGAACCCTTTCTCGTTTCCTATAACGGTTGCCATGCGGGTATCAATGACAGAACTTGGAGAGAGAGGAATATTGAGTGCCAGGTCTTCACGGTAGAACACAATACCTGCGTCTGCCGACAGGGGCTCAAGTCTAAGCTTGATAGGCTCACCCTTATGCAGACCGATCCCGACAACTTCAACAGGTTTTTTAATGGTTCGCTGCTGCATGACTCTCTCCTTTACACAATTTTATATTTTTCAATATTATACTCAAATAAAATGAATTATACAAATATAGCACTTTAATGTGGATTATTTGTGGATCATCTTCCCAGAATTATCTTATCTGCTGTCTTTAATACATCGTCAATGTTCTTACGTATCCATCCCCCGTCAAACCACTCTATGGGCCTGACCTCTATCCCTTGTACCAAAATACCGAAATGCAAATGATCTCCCAGTGCAAGTCCGCTTGTTCCGGTTCTGGCGATTGTCTGCCCTGCTTTTACTTTATCGCCCTCTTTCACAAGCAGTTGCGAACAGTGCCCGTAAAGAGTATAAAGACCAAGACCATGATCTATCATAGGCATATTGCCGTAAATACCGTTTTCTCCCGCATAGACCACTGTTCCGGGATTTGATGCTTTGATCGCAGCCATCTTCGTGCTTGCGAGGTCATACCCTACATGATAGGATTGAGAGATCTCATTGTCTTTGCTTTGGTAGTAATAATGTCTCTCATCACCAAAGTTCGCTACCTTTTTTCCATTTTGGAGTGGATAGAATTTTCTGATTTTCCAGTTTTTTATCATCTTATCCGGGGCTTTTGAGGCCAAAGCATGTATTTTTTCTTCATTTTTTAGGCGCATGGTCTCGTTAATGGCCTTAAATTTCTCTATTCTGTCATCTATAGAGGCATATTGCGGATCGCTTGACGCCAGGTCACTGATCTTCCCGTCAATGAACTTGTCACTCGCCTTGATCCATGAAACCCTGTATTGGTGGTTTTTTAGATAAAGCGGTACTTCTGTAACACGCTTGTTGGCAGCTTTATCTGTTGCCACTATTTTAGCATTGAAATTTCTTTGGTTAAAAGGCCAGGCCAACAGTGCAATATAATATCCCTCTTTTTTATAGGGTTGTACTTTAAACTTTTTCCCTGCAGCCTGAATATAGAGTTCATCCAGATTCTCATCTTCAGCCTGAAAAACAACAAGTGCACTTCCCCCCTGTGTAATACTATATGAGTTTGAAAGTACGTTGACGTTTGGCCGTTTATAGTCCACTTTTATTTTAATGATCTTTTCAGTTTTATTGCCTTGAAAAAAGTTCCAGAGGCTACTGTCATTCACGGTCACTTTAAGGGTTAGCTCTTTTGCCTTCGGGTTCAATGTTTTGCTTTGTGGATATTTAACCAGCAATGTTTGTTCTTTGGTACCTGTACCAAACGTTCCCTGTCCTACTATCAGGCTTTTTTGTCCATCGTTTAGGATCACCTCAAAATTCTTGAGACCTACATTATCTGTAAGTTTGATCTTCAGCGGATCTTTACGGTTCCAGAACATACTCTGTGTACTATGTACTACCGGTGGTGTTCTCTCAAATTCAGGGGCTGTATAGATGTATCCTGCTCCGGCAAGACAAACCAACAAAAAGAGTCCACCTACTATTTTTGTACTGCTTTTTTTCTTGTAATTACTTCTACGCTTCATTTAAAATTCCTAACTCTTCTATTTTCTTTAAAATTGTATCTATTGTTTCTTGTAAACCGGTTTGTTTTAATGTAAATCCCGCTGCGACCTTATGTCCGCCACCGCCGAATGCGGCTGCTACCCTGGATACATCAACATGCTTGCTTCTTAATGACACACGAATGCTGCCGTCTGCCAATTCCATCGCAAACATCCCTATCTCTACAGTGGCTAAGGAGCGTGCATAATCCACAATACCTTCCATGTCCGGCATACGGGCACCTGTTGCGATGATCTCATCCTGTGTTACCTTCAGCGTAGCTACCCTTCCTTCACTGCTGAGTTCCAAATGGCTCAAGGCCTTTTCCAATATTCGTAAAGAACTCAGTGGCCGTCTCTGGGTAAAGTGACATGCTACCTTTGCAGGGTCCACACCTGTTGCGACCAGTTCTTTGGCCACTTCAAATACCTCTTGATTCACAGAACTCGTTGTAAAATATCTGGTATCTGACAGCAAAGCTGCATAAAAACATGTAGCGCTCTCTTCATTTACAGGATACAGTGTTTTAAAAAGCTCAAATGCCACCTGTGAAGCCGACGCATACTCAGCTATCACGACATTCACTGTTCCATAATATTCATTACTCTCATGATGATCAATATTCAGTACTTCTCTGCCCTTGAGATCAAAGCCCAACCTATTCGCACTTCCGCTGTCACAAGTGATCACAAGCCCCTCTTCAAAGTCCATTTTATGTTTGATCTTTTCAAAAGAAGGAAGAAAATCCAAATGTTGCGGCAAAAGATTGGAAGCATTGACTATTTCAACTCTTTTTGTTCTGTCATGCTTCAGTAGATTAAAAATCCCCAAACCTGTGCCAATCGTGTCTGCATCCGGATTTAAATGTGTCAAAATAGTAATATTTTTTGCATGTGCCAGCTGTTCTTTTACTTTCCGAACCGGAAATCGTTGTTCTGTCATTCTTGCACGCTCTTTCGCACGTGAAAGTCTAGTAAAACTCTATTACCCATCTATTACTCTACTCTCATTGAAAGGTCGATCCAATTTGCCTGGTGGATCACTGAACCCGAACTGATCGCATCTACTCCGGTGGTAGCGATCTCTGTGATATTGTCCAAAGTGACATTGCCGCTGGCTTCTAATAAAATATGAGGATAGTTTTTATTCCTGTATGCGACTGTTTCTTTCATCTGGGCTATAGTCATATTGTCACACATCACAATATCTGCACCGGCTTTCATGGCCCGCTTGACCATCTCAAGCGTTTCACACTCTATCTCTACTTTGGAAGTAAAAGGGATCTTTTGACGCACTTCAAGCATAAAACCGTCCAGGTCATCTATGGTCTGCAAATGCGTGTCTTTCAACATCAAACAGTCATCAAGTCCCATACGGTGATTGATCCCTCCGCCACAACGTACTGCATATTTTTCAAATTCCCTTAGCAGCGGTCTTGTCTTTCTTGTATCAAGAAGTTTTACGCCAGTCTCTTTGATGGCTTCCACGTACTTTGCGGTCAGTGTTGCAATAGAACTTGCATGCAAGACCATATCCAGGATGGAACGCTCCAATGAAAGGATCGTCTTAGAATCTCCGCTGATAAAAAGTAATGTTTCTCCTTTGCTAAAAGGAGTACCGTCATTTATTTGCCATTCAAAAGACAGGTCATACAGTTTGGCAAAAGCTTTCACGTACTCCTGCCCCGCAAAGACTCCATCACTTTTAGCAATAATATAAGCCTTTATCTGTTTGCCTGTGCTGATACGGGAAAAAAGGTCCCCTCTTCCTACATCTTCAGCGACCAACGCTTTTAAAAATGTCTCTTTTAACATTATTTGATCGCCAACATACGTTCAAGTGCGAGGTTCGCATATTTTACGGTATGCGGGTCAACAACAATTTCATTGATAGGCTTTCCATCTTCTATGGATTTAAGGGTCAGATAAAGATCTTCAAGCGTTGTTTCGTTCATGGTCGGACACTCCGGCTTGGTTGATGAGAGTACATAAGTATTTTTCTTTCTCATTCTGTTTACCAGGTTATACTCCGTACCTATGGCCACTTTCTGCTCCGGATCAAGATCATTCACGTACTTAATAAGCTGTGACGTTGAACCGGAGAAATCTGCTGCTGCAACGACCTTGGGATCACACTCTGGGTGTACTGCTATTTTAATACCAGGATATTTGTTACGGTAAAACTTTATATCATCCACCGTAAAAAGTTGATGTACCGAACAAAACCCGTTAAAGCAGATCACGTCGGCTTCTTTGGGGTCACATTCACCCTCACCGATGACACATGACTTGAGCCCCATCTGAATAGCAAAATTCTGCCCTAAACATCTGTCCGGCACAAAAAGGATCTTTTTCCCGCTTTCCAGCCCTTTTTCTATGATCTTGAATGCATTGGATGAGGTACAGACCATTCCGCCCATTTCACCTACTTTTGCTTTGACCGTAGCATCCGAATTGATGTAGGTGATAGGCAAAATATTCTCTTTGGCAATGCCGTGTTCCACCATATAGTTCACGGAATCGTCAAAATAACTCCCGTCGATCATACGCGCCATTGCACAACATGCGATCTTTGGCATCAGTACACGTTTCTCAGGGGCAATGACCTTTACACTCTGTCCCATGAAACCGACACCGCAAAAGACTACCCACGGGTTTTCATCTGCTTTGCATTTACGTGCCAATTCCAGACTGTCTCCTGTAATGTCCGCCATTTCAAATACTTCATCACGCTGGTAGTAATGTGCGACCACAGTTACATCCAGCTCTTTTTTCAGTCTTTCTATTTCAGCTTTATAATCTATACTCATGCCTATCCTTCACAAATTGTGGCTATTTTAGCAAAATTCGGCTAAAATTGTACCTTAACTTTAAATTGTGGAAAAATTATGGACTTATTCAATCAAAATATCCTGCTCTATCTTGCTGCGTACCTTATAGCGGGTATTCCCTTTGGTTATCTGTTGGCAAAACAGTTTGCCGGTGTTGATATCAAGAGTGAAGGCAGCGGCAATATTGGGGCGACCAATGTTCTTCGTGTGGTAAAAGAGAAAGACCCTGCACTTGCCAAAAAACTGGGGGCAGTTACCCTCTTTTTAGACGCTGTGAAAGGTATTGTTGTCATTTTGGTGGCAAAATTTCTAAATGCACCCGAAAGTGTACTCTGGACGATCGCCGTACTAGCTGTTGTAGGCCACTGCTTTTCCCTCTTTTTATTTTTTGAAGGCGGCAAAGGTGTAGCAACGGGTTTTGGTGTACTTCTTGTCATGATGCCTATCCCTGCCCTTATTGCTATTGCTGTATGGTTTGGTGCTGCCAAAGGGTTGAAAATATCTTCACTCTCTTCACTGATCGGGCTTGCCGCATTCATCATTGCCTCTTACGTCATGTATCCTGAAGTACCGGGAATCGGTTCACATGCTCCTATTTGGATCATTGCCATTATTATTTTCTATAAACATATCCCCAATCTTGTGAGACTTTTCAAAAAAGAGGAAGGCAGGGTTTAAATGACCATACATATAGAAGCACTTACTTTTGATGTGATCATCGGCCTGCTTGATTACGAGAGGGAAAGACCACAACGTGTCATCATTGATCTGGATGCTTCTTACGACTATCACAATGAGGCATTCATTGACTATGCCGATATGGTATTCCTCATACAAAAAGAACTGAAAGAGAAGCGCTATGAACTTCTTGAAGAGGCTCTTCTTGGTATTAAAAATATTTTGTATTCCACATATCCACACATGCAAACTCTCACACTTAAGATCGCCAAACCCGATATCTTGTCTGAATGTTCTGTTGCATTAAGCAACACTTGGGAATTCTAACAAGGCTGTGAGTGATCAGGGTACCCAAATGCCCATATCTTAAAAAAACTTTCAGAAACCTCATTTTTATGTTACAATATTAAATAAATCTTAAAGATAAAGGTTCACTTATGAGGGTATTGATCATAGAAGATGATGCAACATTAAGCAAAACACTTTCCCAACTTCTGACAGACAATGGTTACCAATGTGATGTCGCAGAAAATCTTGGCGATGCCAAATACTATCTTGACATTAGAAACTATGACCTTGTCTTGCTGGGGTGGGGAAAATCAAACAGTCACGATCTCAGTCTTATTTCTGAAATTAAGAAAAATGCACGCAAGACCTCTGTCATTGTACTTTCTGAACGTGAAGACAAAGAGAGTGAGATAGAAGCTCTGCGTGCGGGTGCTGATGATTTCATTCGGAAACCTTTAGACTATGATATTCTACTGATCCGTATTGAAGCAAAATTACGCTTTGGTGCCTCTAATATTATTGAGATCGAAGACCTCATCATTAACCCTGAAGAAGAGAAGATCATCTATGAGGGTGAAGAGATCGAGCTTAAAGGTAAACCCTTTGAAGTTTTAACCCATTTGGCTATGCATAAAGACCAGATCGTCTCTAAAGAGCAGCTTCTTGATGCTATATGGGAAGAACCAGAACTTGTCACTCCCAATGTCATTGAAGTTGCCATTAACCAGATTCGCCAGAAAATGGATAAACCTCTGGATATCACGACCATAGAAACGGTAAGAAGACGTGGCTACAGATTCTGTTTCCCTAAAAGAGTATCTTGATACATTAGATCCACTAGCTAAAAAAGAGGCACAAAAACGCTTCCTCTTTTTTAAAAACTCTCCAGAAAAAAGAAATTTATTCACTTTTAAATAAAGCATAAGCTTTCTTGGGTTATAACTCCTATAAATAATTTTAGAAGCCTGGTTTAAAACTGAAACCAGTGCTCAAACAGAGGATAGTATGGCCCTTTTAATAACTGATGAATGTATAGCATGTGATGCATGTAGAGAAGAATGTCCAAACGAGGCAATTGAAGAGAATGACCCTGTTTACATTATTGATTCCGATAGATGTACAGAGTGTGTAGGCCACTTTGATGAACCTCAATGTATTGCGGTATGTCCTGTTGACTGTATTATCTCAGATCCTGATAACGTTGAGAACATTGAAGAACTAAAATTTAAATTTGAAAAACTTCAGGAAGAAGAGTAACAACGGACATGGCTAAGCGAACCGCGATCATTGATATCGGTTCAAATTCAGGCAGGCTTGTTATTTTTGAAAAAACAAGCCGTTATGGTTTTCACCTTATCTGCGAACAGAAATCCAAAGTCCGCATAGGCGAAGGTGCCTATGAAAAAGAGGGCTATCTCCAGCCCATCGGCATCAAAAGAGCTTTCCTTACACTTCAATCCTTTCTTCATACCATAGAAAAGTACCAAGCCCATAAAACACTTTGTGTTGCAACTTCCGCACTAAGAGATGCCCCAAACGGGAAATTATTTGTCAAGTGGATAAAAAAAGAGCTTGGTCTTTCCATTAAGATCATTGACGGGAAAGAAGAAGCCGCCTACGGTGCTATAGCTGCCAAGAATCTGCTGCCTGTAGACCATGGTATTACCATTGACATAGGTGGTGGGTCATCAGATATGGCACTCATCGAAAACGGAAATATTGTCGATACCCATTCCCTGAACCTGGGTACGGTCAGACTCAAAGAACTCTTCTTTGATAAAGAGATGCCTATTAAGGAGATCAACAGGCAAGCCAATGCCTATATTCAAAAGGAGCTTGAAAGCCTTCCCGAGCATTTCAAGGGTACTTTGGCTATTGGCATTGGTGGTACGGCAAGAACACTGAGCAAAGGGATCATGAAGCGCTGTGCACACCCTTTAGATAAACTGCATGCTTTTACCTACAAGGTAGATGATTTTTCTGATTACATGCAAGCCATACCGCTTAGCTCTGCGAAAAATCTGAAAAAATTCGATTTGAAAAAAAACCGCTACGATACCATACGTGAAGGAACCCTTATCTTTAATGAGATACTCTCTCATATCGGGGCTACCTCAGTCACCACAAGCTCTGTGGGGGTAAGAGAAGGGGTCTTTCTTAAGCAGTTACTGAAACAAGACAATTTAAGGTTTCCCAACCATACCAATCCAAGCATCACTTCTATTTTAGACAGGTTCAAGCCTTTTATCAATATAGAAGCAAAAAAGAAGAACAAGCTTAAGATAGCCACTGCGCTTTACAGTGAAATGCAAATTGAAATAGAGGATAAGGAGCAGTACCGTTCAGAACTTCTCTGGGCACTCAAACTCTCTACGATCGGGAAAACCCTTACTATATATAAATCCCATCAACATGCATTCTATATTGCCATGCAGGAGTTGAATTACGGCTTTACGCATGAACAGATAATCCTTATCTCTTTTCTCCTACGTATGCATGGCAAAGAGATTCTTCACAAACCTCTTTTTCAGGGTTTCAAGCCTCTTTTGCCCGAAAGAGACAAACTGCTTTGGTTAAGTTTTGTATATACGCTTACAGTATACCTGCACGAAGCATCCAATAGTGCCAAAATTGACTTTTCTTACAAAAACAAGACTCTACATATTACCTCTGACAAACCTCTTTATTTGGCAAAAGAGAAAATAAAAGCTTTGGAAAAGCCTGTGTCGTTTGCAATTATTATAGAAGATGAGAGTACACTACCCAAATGCAAAAGGTTGGGAATTTCGTAGGATATGCCTGCTGACGCACTTTAAATTGCGTCAAGTCTTACGGAAAAAGTTTGGAATGTAAGTTTTATTATGCGGCGCGGTGGCAACCGCACCCTGCAGATTAAAACTTCGTTCCCATTGAGAATTCAAATGTTGATGTTCTATCAGCATCTTCAGGGTTGATGGCCTTGGCAAATACAAGATTGATAGGCCCGAATGCAGATTGCCACTCTATGACCGCACCTGCTGAAGAACGCTTGATCTCATTGAAGCTGTCCTCACCTATCATACCGTAATCATAGAAGAACGCCAACCTCATCTTTGCTGCTTCAGAGAGAGGGATACTTGCTTCAACTGTTGCTGAAGCACGTTTTTTCCCTCCAATACGGCTGTTGAGATCATTTGGATCTGCCAAAGGCGTAAGTGAATAAGGGTCATATCCTCTCACCGATCCAATACCACCCATATAGAGTTTTTCCCCAATAGGAAGTTTTTCATTGTCTCCGCTGCTAAGCAGTGTAGCTCTTGCCTTAAATCTTAAAATCAGGTCATAGTCTATCCAGTCATTCAGCCCGTAATACAGTCCAAATTTTCCGGATGTTTTTGTAAATTTCCCATAGCCGTTCTCTTCACCGCTTCCTACCGTCGCATTAAAATCATCCCCGTCCAAACTAGCAAATTCAAAGTTCACCGCTGCTATCATACCTTCTCTTGGAACATAAAAGTCATCTGTATTATCGAAAGAGAGATTGAAGAAGAGGGAAGTTTTCTTATATTTGTCATTATAGAAACCGTAACGATCATAGAAAGTCACATTACCGTCTGAAGAGACTATTTGATTGTCATTCTGTTCTGATTTATTATCAACATATCCTATGCCCGCTGAGGCATGGAAATGTCTTAGGAATTCTCTACCCAATACCAAGGAACCGCCAAACTGATCCTGCGTGAAGTTATAATACTCATACTTTTTCTTATAGACATTAAATCCTAGACTGTAAAGGCTGTCCCACAGTCTCGGGTTTGTAAACGAAAGATTGTAATTCGTTGAGATCTTAGAGATATCAAAACCTACACTGGCATTGATCCCTGAACCAAAAATATTTTTATCAGATACAGAAGCATTCAACATAAGTCCTTCATAGCTCCCATATCCGCCACCTGCAGAAATAGTACCGGTTGCTGTCTCTTTGACTTTTACAAGCAGATTGATCTTATCCGCTGAAATCCTTTGGCTTTGAATATCGACCTTTTCAAAAAAACCTGTTCTTCCCAATGCATTTTTACTGTCTTTAAGATCAGTTGCATTAAATACATCTCCAGGAGCGAGATAGATATATCGACGGATCACTCTGTCTTTTGTACTGTCATTACCCGAGATCAGTACATCATTGATCGTTACCTGCATACCGGGTTGGATCATATATTGAAGATCAATCGTTTTCTCTTCAGCATTTTTATGCATTTGAGGCAGTACTTTTGCATAGGCATATCCCAGGTTTCCTGCTGCTTCCTGAAGCATCTTCATATCTTTTCGCATTTTGGAAATATTGAAGATCCTTCCTTCTTTCAGTGAAAGTTCATTTGCCAATGCTTCACTGTCAAGCCCATCTATATCTTGGGCTATGCTCACCTCGCCTACACGATACTGTGCTCCCTCTTTGATCTGATAATCGATCTCCGCATTGTATGAACTGTAATCCACACGCATAAGAGGTTTGCTGACATACGCATCCAGGAAACCGTGTTTCATATATGTATCTTTTACTCTATAGGCATCATATTCAAGTTGGTCTACCTTGACTTCTCCACTGTTTAAGAATGGCAACCATCCAAGAAAATCTTCTTCCTGGTTTGCCAAACCTGTTTCAAGGTCACCTTTGCTTAGTTCCGAAGCACCTATGAAATTAAGCTTTTTGATCTTGATCTTCTCACCTTTGTTCACATCAAAAACAACAGAAACGGCTCCCTTTCCAACAGGTGTGGTCGTTACTTCAACAACAGAATCATAGTTACCCTTACTCTCAAGTCTGGATATCAGTGTTTTTTTAGCCTTTTTGATACGCGCTTCATCATAAAGGTCACCTTTTTTAAGACCAATACTCTTTAAAAGCTTTTTACCATCATCTCCCGTACCGTAACCTTTGATCTCAAGATTGGCAATTGCTGCCTTCTCTTTGAAATGGTAAATAAGCGTACCCCCCTGCTTATCGACCCATACATCTTTAAAGTACCCTTGTTCAAAGAAATTTTTGATCGATTGATTGATCTTTGCAGCATCCATTTGGTCACCCACACGGATATCAGCGATCTCCATTGCAACAGAGGGAGAGAGGTGGGCAAGTCCTTCAAATTTGATCTGTGTCACCTTTTGCGCCAAAAGCAATGAGCCTATCACCATCCATGAAAGCACTATCTTTTTCATCATCCTGGTCAACCTTGTTTTATGATTTATTTTGCCATTAGTGTATCTTTTTTTCAATAAGAGGCTCATAATAAATACAAAAATCATGCTATAATCCTCTAAAAATATTCTGGACAACAAATGACAACAAAAATCGGCATCATCGGTCTTGGACTAATGGGAGGCTCTTTGAGCATAGCACTTAAAGAGACTTCGGACAAATTCTATTTTATAGGTCTTGACCATAATCCGCAACACTGTGCCCAGGCACTCGCTCTAGGCTTAGTGGATGAAGTCATTGGGACATTGGATGAGATTAGTAGCTGCGATATCATTTTTTTAACCGTTCCTGTAGACAGTATCATAGCCATTTCACAACAGTTCAAAGATCTTGATGACAAATGTACCATTATTGATTTTGGTAGTACGAAAGAGAAGATATCCAACTCCATACCCAAGGAAACAAGAAAGAACTTTGTCACGGCCCACCCCATGACAGGTACAGAGAAGTTCGGTCCGTCTGCTGCAGTAGCAGACCTTTACAAAGACAAAGTTGTTGTCCTGTGTGATATGCACAAAAGCGGAAAATATCAGCAGGAGGTTGCCAAAAAGCTCTTTAACGACCTTAAAATGAAACTTGTATTCATGGACGCTAAAGAGCATGACAGACATGCCGCTTTCATCTCTCACATGCCTCATGCCCTCTCTTACGCACTTGCCAATGCAGTAATGAAACAAGAAGCCAGAGCGAGCATTATTGCCCTTGCCGGCGGGGGATTTAAAGATATGAGCCGTATTGCCAAATCAAGTCCGAACATGTGGGAAGATATTTTTAGACAAAATAAAGAGAATTTACTTGAAGCGATCAATGTATTTCAATCAGAACTTAAGAAATGTCAAAAAATGGTTGAGAAGGAAGAATGGAAAAATCTTAATGTCTGGATGAAAGAGGCCAATACCTTGCATGATATTTTAGACTAGGTTTTACAACCTATACCTAAATGTCACGATCACTTTAGCCTGCTTATGTATGCTTTTAAGTATTGCCTCTTTGAGTCTTTCTTTTTCTTTTTTACTTAATATGCCCGTACTGATGACTTCACAGCGTATCTCATCTATTTTAGGGTGATGCAGCAACTCAATATGTGTCAGTTTCACATCATGTTCACCCACATTAAAAGCCAGATTTGAGAGTGTACTTTGTACTTCTATATCTTCTTTCATCTTAGCAAAGGAACTATAGAGCGGTATGGCAACGATTACTACAATGGCCATCCAGGTCAGCATCCCTTTTTTAGCGATGTGTAGTGGAGAAAAACCCAATACCGTAAAGGTCAATGCTGCTGCCAGGACGATCCCGACAAGGTTGGTAACAAAGAGTAAAAATGCCATAAAGAACATATGCCAGTTACCCCAACCCAAACCTATACCTGCTACTGCGATCGGCGGCACCAATGCTACGGCTATGGCAACACCTGCCAGACTTCCAACTATCTTCTCATTGCTCTTTGCATACGCCGCAGCAACTCCTGAGACAATGGCTACAAAAAGATCAAGTATCGTAGGGCTCAATCGTCCTGCCATCTCTGTGCTCAGTCGTTCTATAGGTGTAAAAACCGCAATGAGTGCCGCCGTAGCCAGTACAGCGGTCACGCCTATCAAGATTGTTTTTGCACCATTGATCTGAAGCGCTGTATCTTGCCGGAGTACCCCCATGCTCAGGCTTACAATAGGCTGCATCAGAGGCGCCAGAAGCATGGCGCCGATAATCACTGAACTGGAATTGATAAAGAGTCCGAATGTTGCGATCATCGTTGCCAGGATCAGCAATGTCATGAACGTTGAGCTCAGTCTGCTCTCTTCTCTTAGATTAGTGAACAAAGAGGCATACTGCTCTTGAGAAGCATGGGAAAAGAGAGGAATATTCTTTGAAAGGTAATCTGCATTCTCTTCATCTGAGGGGAGATGGTCTATTTTAATACTGTCTTTACCGCCTGATTCTTTTCCCTGTTTCTCCCAGAACTTTTCACCTACTCCCAGGGCCAATGCTTTCTCTTGCACTTCCAGTTCTATGGGAGTAAGCTGTTTTTCTGCCGAGTCGATGAGTACATCCATCGGCTCTTTTGGCTCAATACTGATCATATTGCTGCGTATGTAGCCCACGGCATTGGGTAAATGCTCTGGCGTCAGATGGGAGACCAAAGATTGAAACAAATACCCCATATATTGCATAATGGAAGTAGGAGAAAGAATAACGATAGAAAGTTTCCCGTCCGTAGAACTTAATTGTGATGCAATAAGTTTGGAAGCAAAAGTATTGTTAGGATACTTTATACCCACAATTCCTACGGCAGAGAGTTTGATCTCATTACTCTGGGCAACCGTGATCTTCATCTGCGCATGCTGAAGCTCTTTAACCCGTTTCATGGTACGCCAAAAGATCTTTATTCTGTCAAAAACGCTTTTTCCATTAAGTGTAGAATCAAACCTGTCAAGAGGCGGCGCATCACCCACTACCACCTCTTGCAGTACGATCTCCCCATTACAATAAAGCAGATCGATCTTCTTTTCACTCACATGGAATGCCTGAATGACCGCCTCCTCTTTTTTAGAAGGCAGATCGAACGTTTTTATCAGCTCTTTTTGTTCTTCAGTCGGGATGATGCCAAGAGGAAGATCATTCTGATGGGCGATCCCCATCAAAACTTTGATCTCATTCAGACAGCCTGTTACCAAAAGACGGCTGGCATTGGCTATGTCAAGTTCACCCAACTTGGAAAAAGGAAGATAAACTATTTCATTATTTGGGCTCAGCTCTTCATTTTTAGCTCTACTCTGTTCTTCTAAAAGTTGACTCCAGACCCCTAGTGCTTTACACTCTTCAATAAACGCTTCTTTGTCATCGGCATATATATAATAAATCATAGAAGTATTATAACGACACTACCTAAAACGCTCCACCATCTCTTTGAGTGCTTTCTTGTCTATCTCTACCGATCTGTCACCACTCTTCTTAGCATAGAGTTTGCGGACCATCTCTTCTACTGCTTTGTCCTTACTCATATGCCCGTAGAGTATTTTAAGGGCTTCTTCTTCTTTAAAAGGGCTTGGTTTTCGTTTCCATGCTGGGAGATATTTAGCCAAATACATCACTAACATACCCAGAACGAACGCCACAGCAAGCATCCACCATGCCATTTTTTGTACGCTTTTGGCTTTTGGGCCTGCATTGTCCTGATCTTTGGGTGCTACAGGTTTAATATCTGTTTGTACCACCCCCGCAGCAGATGGACTTTGAGGCATTGTCGCTGCCTTGCTTCCTTCGACTTTTACGTCATAACTAGGTATCTCAAGATGTTTCACCTCTTTGGTTTTTATGTCATACACCGAGATACTTTTTGAAGGTATCTTAAAGTCATGATCGGAGATAAAAACAAACGTTTTCACATAAGTGCTTTTTAGCTGTTTATTGATGATCTGTGTTTCTACTTTGGCATCATCACTGTAAATGGTTACTCCATCTATTTCATAGGCAGGAAACTCGAAATCTTCAAGGTTTCCCTCTCCCTCTATTTTAACAGTGAGATTAACCGGCTTGTTTACTTTTACCTTTTCTTTGTCTATACTGCTGAATATCGTAAAATTACCTACAAGATCTGTATCTTTCGGAACAGGTTTCACCTCAATTTCTATGGTGTTTGAAGCGATCGGTGTCCACACTGTGCCGAAGAACCTACCGAACATATCTCTTCTGCTTGTATCAGTTAACCCTACTTTGGCGGTAGCAGGTCCTACAGTAAAATTTCCCTCTTTTTCAGGAGTAAGAAGATACCCGAGTTCAGTCACTTGGTAATCACCCTGCATATAGGTTTTTTCATTGCCAAGCTCTTTGACAAAGAAACCGTCAAAATCCGGCTTTTTATAGTCAGGATTTTGAGAGAGCCGTACATTTTTGCTTATGGAGAAAAATACCGTAACCACCAAAGGTTCTCCTACCAATACAGATTTTTTATCTGCTCTCAACTGTAGCGAGAACTTGTTGTTATTTGTTACTCCGGGTGCATTTGATTTAACCACCTTCAATGCTATCGGGTCTGTCTTATAGACCGTACCGTCTATGTTGATACTGTATGAAGGGATGGTCATGTCATGCTGTGGTGCGAAAGTAAGCACAAGGCTTGTACTGCGGTCTGTCGTCATCTTTCCGTTAATATAACTGATGGAGTTGTTGGAACTCTGATGCCTGCCCAATACTTTGGCTCCGCCTATCTCGGTAATATTGGGAAAAGCTGCCCTGTTCCCATGTGCAACGATCCGAAGTTGTGCCATATTGCCCTGCACCACTTCATTGTTTGCAAGCTGTGCCTCAACCGAAGCAGCATTAATGAAACTGAACAGTGAATAGTGAACAGTGAATAATATAAATAATTTTTTTATCATTTTTTTTCTCCTGTAAAAAAATAGTTCTTTATTTTTATGGCGACAAGGCAGCACTCAGCCCGTAGGGTGGCTCCGCCATTTGCAGCTGCCGCAGGCATAAAAACAAAGAACGGATAGATCATAACACATGCTTTACCAAGGCTTAACATTGTCATCCCTTTTGTGTTTTCTGTTTTCACCCATCTGATAGATCATTGTAGGGGTCTTTTTCTGTCCCATCTTTTTAAGCAGTCTTTTGAGTTCAGCTTGTTTGAGTTTTTCTTCTTTGCTCATTTTTTTCTGCTCTTTGGATTGGCCTGAGGCTTTGTCACCTTTTTTCTCTTTAGGCTTCTTTTCTTTTTTAGAATCCGAGGGCTTTTTCTCACCCTCTTTTTTCTTGTCCTCTTTTTTCTTTTGACCGTTTTGTTTTTTCTGATCCTGCTTTTTCTGATTCTGCTTTTTCTGATCTTTTTTCTTTTGGTCCTGTTTGTCTTTTTGTTGCTGATCATTTTTTTTATTCTGATCTTCGTTTTGCTTCTTCTTATCCTGCTTCTTTTTGTCGTCTTTTTTCTTTTGGTCTTTCTTTTTATTTTGATCTTTATTCTGTTGTTTCTTTTTCTGCTCTTCTTGCTTCTTCTTCATTTTTTTAGCCAGTTCCAAATTAAACCGTGTATCTTTGTCTTCTTTGATCTTCAAGGCTTTTTCATATGTTTCTATGGCTTTATCCCACTCTTTTTTTTGAAAATGGATATTGCCTACATTATGTAGACGCTGACTCTCATCCACGCCTTTTGCCTGTTCATAGGCTTTAATGGCAGCGTCATATTTCTTTGCTTTATAATAGGCATTTCCTATATCATACTCTTTCTGGGGACTTTTAGATTCCAACCCGTCTAAAAGTGCTGCACTTTTAGTATACGCTTTGGCATCATACGCCTGTTTCGCTTTTTCAATGGTCTTAAAGTCAGTCAAACCTGCATTCAATACAGTGAGCAGTGAGCAGTGGAGAGTGAGCAGTATTAATATCCATTTTTTCATTTTTTACCTCCGTTTCTCATTGCCGGCTTCTCGTTGTTCACCCTTCTTGGCATCGAACTAAGTGCTATAAGCAGCAGCAGCAGACCAAACCCTAACGGATAGTAAAAGAGTTCTACTCTCTGTTTGATCTTCACTTCTCCCTGCTGCTGATTCTTATATTTGCCCCTTATTACTGATACAAGGCTCTCTATGTCTTCTTTTCCGTTGCCTGCAACCACGTAGGCTCCGCCGTTTGCTTTCGCCAGTTTTCCCAATGCATCATTTCTTTGGGTAATGGCTATAGTACCGTCTTTCAAGCTCATGGGCTTTCCATTTTCATCAAGCACCGGTGCCCCTTTGGTCGTTCCTACAAGAACCACATAAAGATCTATATGGTTCTCTTTTAAAATGTCTCCAAAGCCGGCGATCGCTTCTTCATCACCACCATCGGTAAAAAGCACCAGTATCTTAGGGTCTTTCTTTTCCAACAGTTGTGCTGCCTGCTCGGCCAATGCTCTAAAGTCTGTCGAGCCCATACTGATGTAACTGTCATCAACACCGTTGACCATCATTTTGAGCGTCTCTTTGTCGCTTGAAAATGGTGCCAGCACAAAAGGAGAGTAAGCAAATGCCACTACTCCCACTTCATCGCTTGGCATCGCATCAAACAGTACATTCATCTTCTTTTTTGCAAACTCCAAACGGTTGGGGTAGACATCTTTGCTGCGCATGGAACCCGATATGTCCAGAGCGGTAAGCAATGTCAGCCCTTTTACTTCCACAGTTTTGTCTCCTTCATCTATGACCGGTCTGGCCAGAGCGACCAGCATCAAAAAGACCGCTGCGAACATTGTAATGTTCCTAACCATGAGCGGCATGCTTTCATCTGCTGCACTCAGTCTGTTCAGCACCTTCTCATCAAAGATGCGTGAAAGCCTCTCTTTGTTGGTACTGATGAGAAATGCAAAGAACACAAAAGGGACAAGCAGTATCCAAAACAGATAGGGATTTACAAATTCCATTTAAACACCTCTTTGATTTCTAACATAGATAAACAGTAACAGACTCAAGACTGCCAAAAAGAGCGGATAGGTATACAAATAGGTATGTTCTATCACCTTCTTGTCATTCAGTTTGCTTGCTTCAAGTTTATCGATCTCATCATATATTTGGCTAAGTGCTTCAGCATTTCTTGCACCATAGGCCGCACCCTTTCCTGCCTGCGCCAGTGCTTGCAGATATTGCCCGTTATAGTCACGCCCTGCAGTACCTATGCCTATGGCATACAGCTTGATATCCCTTTTTTCTATCATGTTCTTCACATCCTGGAAAGGAATCTTGCTCATATTGTCCACTCCGTCTGTAAGAAGTATGACTATTTTTGATTTTGCTTTGCTTTTGCTCAAAAGATTGTAGGCTTGTACCAGTGCATCATTGATCGCTGTACGTTTTCCCGCCATACCTAATTTCTGCATTTTTGTAATATTGCTCAGGAACTCTTTTTCAAAGGTCAAGGGTGATGCGATGAATGCTACATCTGCGAATGTCACCATACCTATACGGTCATTCTTTCTTTTTTCAATGAAATCACCCACTACTTCTTTGACCACATCAAATTTGTTCTTAAAGATATCATTGGGGTCAAAGCCCTGCTGCCTCATGGAGTCACTGCTGTCTATTACCAGTACGATATCCCTACCTTCTTTTTTAGAATTTGAGTAACTCTTGGTAATAACGGGTGAAGCCAGCGCAACAACCGCTAAAACGATCCCTGTCCACTTCAGCCAGGCAAGCAGAGAATTCTTTTTTGCTGTTTTGGCTATGAGTGTGCCTACATGCGGAAAGAAAATAGCACGGCTGCGCTCTTTGCACCATTTGGCACAAATATAAAAAAGCAGTATTAACAGTAAGAAGAACGGATATTCAAAACTAAATTGACTCATCTGCCACCTGCACATAGAGGTTGAATTTGTTAAGTGTTTCCTGATCCACTTCATCTACCTCTTTTTTATATTTATATTTCTCAAGCATCGGTTCAAGTTGAGAAAAAAGTTCTTTTCGTCTCTCATCCGTTGCCAAAAGCCTTGCATAGTGTGTCGCTGTATATGCTGAATGCTTTGCATCTTTCCAGTCGATGGCTTTGAGCTTTTCCAGGTACCCTTTGGCAAGGTTGATCTTCCTGTTCTCCCAAAGTCTCTTGGTAATAAAAAAAAGTATGCCTAAAAGCAGCAGACTGCCCACAATGATCAATCCCCAGTAAATATAGTACGAATTATCAGGGATCTCCAGTAGTGGTTTAATATCTTTGAGCTGTGCTGTTAAATTCTGTTCATTCATCTTCAACCTCTTTTTGTCGGTGTATGACTACACACCCTACATTTCTTCTCATCGCATTCTCTTCAATAGTTTCAACGTAGGGTCTTCGTGGGTATAGACTTTGGTAAACCGTATCCCCTGTTTCTTGAACTGCTTATAGAGTTTTTCATCATTTTCATACAGGGCTTTTTTATAACTCTTCAATGTACCGGAATCCACATTACCTTCAAAACTCTGTTTGGTCTCCATATCGATCAGTCTGAGGTAACCCAGCTCAGAAGGATCCTCCTCAAATCTGTCTCTGACCATCACGGCAAAGACATCATGCTTTTTGCTTAAAAGTTTGAGGTCAATGTCGCCTACAAAATCCGAAATAATGAAGAGCAGTGCTTTCTTCTTCAAACGTTTGTTCAGTGTCTCCACCAAAGCTTTAAAATCACCCTCTTTGCCCAGTGGTTCAAAGTCTACGATCTCCTCTACCGCTTTATGCACGGAGAAAAGTTTTTTACTGGGTTTACTCAGGCTGTAGAGTTTGTCCGCAAAGGTCATATGGGAGAAGAGGTCTGCATTTTTCACTGCAGAAAAGCCCAGTGTCGCCACCACTTCTGCGATAATGTCAGACTTCTGTTTCACCGTTCCAAAATAGACAGAACCGCCCAGAACAGAGACCACCACCACATTAAGCTCACGCTCCTCTTTATAGACTTTGACAAAAGGTTTGCCAAGCTTGGCAGTAGTCTTCCAGTCGATCTTACGGACATCATCTCCATAGACATACTCACGAAGCTCTGCAAACTCAAAGCCTTCACCCTGAAACAACGATGCATTGTTCCCGAGCATATCTCCATAGACTTGTTTTTTGGTCTTTAAAAGTATTCTCTTTGCTCTACTTTTAGCAGGTAGAGGGTAGAGGGTAGAGGGTAGATCACTTTTCATTTTGACCTCTTTTTTGTAAATAATTTTTATATCCTTTGATCATTTTCAACACCTCATTTGACTCTTTTATCCATACAAAACCTTGTTCTTTACCAATAAATCCTGCTTCCATTCCTATATAGAGTTGCGTTATAAGTTCCGCAACCGAACCTTTTGCAATTTCCAAATATCTTAAATTTTCAGCCAATGAATCTTTTTCCAATCCTTCAGCTATATTGCTGCCAACAGACAATGAACTGCGTGTGATCTGATCTTTAAAACCAAACTCTCTACTGTCATTAAAGTGGCTATAAAGATCTACACTCAAGCGGCAAGTACGTTTCCATACATCCAGTTTTTCACACTTCATCTCTCTACCCTCTACCTTCTATTCGCTACCCTCTATTCTAAGGAATCGGAACTGCAGCCAGGATCTTTTCAATAATATAATCCTGCGTAATATCCTCAGCCTGCGCTTCGTAGCTCAAGATAATACGGTGACGGAGTATCTCTTTGGCGATATAGGCTATTTCTATAGGAGAGACATAATCCTGTCCTTTGAGATAAGCGATGGCTCTGCTTGCTTTATACATATCAATACTCGCTCTTGGTGAAGCACCGAACTCGATGTATGATTCAAGCGCTTCAAGCCCATAGGCTTTAGGATCACGTGTAGCCGTTACAAGTTCGATGATATAAGTTTCTATCTCTTCATCCATATGCACCTGCATTGCCTCTGCACGTATCTGCTCCAAGTCCTCTTTGGTTGCGACCTGCTGTATGTCACCAAAGCTGTTGTTGGCTACTCGTCTTGCGATCTCAAGTTCTTCCTCTTTGGTGTTATAGCCCACTACCACTTTCATCATGAACCTGTCCAACTGTGCTTCGGGAAGCTCATAGGCCCCCTCCTGTTCCACAGGGTTCTGTGTTGCCATAACAAGGAAGGGCAGGTCTATCTTAAAACTCTCATCACCGATGGTCACCTGACGCTCCTGCATCACTTCAAGCAATGCAGACTGTACCTTTGCCGGGGCACGGTTGATCTCATCTGCAAGAAGCAGGTTGGTAAAGACCGGCCCCTGTTTGATCTTGAATGAGTTATTGGAAGGATCATAGATCTCTGTCCCTATGATGTCTGAAGGAAGCAGATCCGGGGTGAACTGAACACGCTTAAAGTTCAGACCCAGGGTTTTTGCCAGTGCATTGACCGTAGTGGTTTTTGCAAGCCCGGGTACACCTTCAAGCAGAATATGCCCACGACAAAGCAGGCCTGCGAGCAATCCTTCGATCATCTTTTCCTGACCGACCACGACTTTTGACATTTCTGTTTTGATATTTTTTATGATTTGACTCAAGTGTTTCTCCTGAATAGTTGATTAAGGAAAGTATACTTGAGTGAAGTTAACTGTAGTTTAATAATAAAAGGTGATCAACCTTTATTGTGTATTCAAGTTCCTATACCAGGTTATCTCGATTGGAACTGGGGAAGCCAGACTGGCGGATACCACTATCAGGGTCTGCTTGATGAGATAGCTGTGTTCAATACTGCTCTAAGCTCTGCTGAGATACAGCAGCATTACAGTGACGGGCTGGATAGGAACGGATTATAAAAGCAAGTCATTTTGAGAAGTCATTCACCCTTTTAAAGAGTGAATGACTTTCTCTATTTTAAAAATCATACCTCAAACCAAAAGAAACTACATCCATATCAGGCACATCAGATTTGATGAGCATGCGTTGGTAGTCCAAGAAGAGACTCCAGCCTTTTCCCTGGTCTGCATAGCCGTCAAAAACTCTGTCGTAGTTGGCATCTTCCAAAAAGTCGCCTTTTCTGTCCGAGAGGTCGAATTCAACTCCTATCCCAGCAGCAAATCCGCTGTCATTGTCAAAATAGTTGAGTCTGGCACCGTTACCGAGGTTTTCGGTATAGCCGTAACCGGCAAGTCCGTATATATTCACACGTTCACTTACAGGGTATTGCGGTTTGGCGTAGATCCCTATATGTTGCAGCGGTGTACCGCCAAAGGGTCCTTTATCCAGAAAAGTTCTTATGCCTCTTGCTTCTACCCCGAAGTATTCATTGAAGTCATATCCGCCTCTGATCATAGCACCATAAGTCGTATCTTCATACGAACAGTTCACAAGATCACATCCGCTCAGCTTTGCCCAGACCAACCCGGCACCAAGGTACCAGGGAGATGGGGTAGTGACAGGGATGACCGCCACAGGTGCTTCTACAGGAGCTACTACTTTGCCTCCTGCATACATACCAGCTGTCAACACTGCCATTGTCAATAATGTTTTTGTTATGAGATCTTTCATTATGCTTCCCCTCTTTCATCTTCTTTTCTGACAAAATAAAGACCCGTCATGGCTGTAAGGAACATCATAGTAAGCATACCAAAGATTCCTAAAGCATCTCCGCCGTCGGAGCGCTGTGAGCTTGCACATTGTATATC